>NZ_JALLGL010000126.1 GCF_023072675.1 Streptomyces sp. XM83C | reverse complement strand
CGGCATGCCGATGCGCAGCCCGGGTTCAAGGGCGGTGGCCCTGGATACCGTTAAGCGCATGGGCTACGCAGATGAGCTTCCCGCGCCGGGTGCCCCGGTGGCGCCGGGCGCTGACCCCGGGCCCGCGCCCGTTCCAAGGGCACCGGCGCGGCGGCATGCCGATGCGCAGCCCGGGTTCAAGGGCGGTGGCCCTGGATACCGTTAAGCGCATGGGCTACGCAGATGAGCTTCCCGCGCCGGGTACCCCGCAGGGCCGCAGTGGGCTGGAGAGGTTGCTCCAGGCCCCGCGCAGCGCCGTCGTCGCGCTCGATTTCGACGGCACCCTCGCCCCCATCGTCCCCGACCCCGACCGGGCCAGAGCCCACCCCGACGCCGTGCCCGCCCTCGCGGCCCTCGCCCCGAAGGTCGCCGCCGTCGCCGTGGTCACCGGCCGCCCCGCCGAGGTCGCCGTACGGTACGGCGGGTTCGACGGCGTACCGGGCCTCGAGCATCTGTCCGTGCTCGGGCATTACGGCGCCGAACGCTGGGACGCCGGCACCGGCGAGATCACCGCACCGCCCCCGCATCCGGGCGTGGCCGCCGCGCGGGCCGAGCTGTCGGCGGTGCTTGAGCGGGCCGGTGCGGACGAGGGCACGTGGGTGGAGGACAAGGGGCGTGCCGTTGCCGTGCACACGCGCCGCGCCCGCGACCCGCAGGGCGCGTTCGACGCGCTGCGCGATCCGCTGGACGCGCTGGCCGCCCGGCACGGGCTGATCGTGGAGCCCGGCCGCATGGTGCTGGAGCTGCGCCCGCCGGGTATGGACAAGGGCGTCGCGCTCGGCGAGTACGTGCGTGAGCTGGGCGCCTCCTGCGTGCTGTACGCCGGCGACGACCTCGGGGACCTGCCCGCGTTCGCCGCCGTGGAGAAGCTGCGCGCGGACGGCGTACCGGGGCTGCTGGTGTGCAGCGGCAGCAGCGAGGTCACGGAGCTGGCCGACCGCGCCGATGTCGTCGTCGACGGCCCCGAGGGCGTCGTACGCCTCCTCGCGGCCCTCGCCCACCGGCTGCCCTGAGAGCCGGCCCCTCGGGGCGGGCGGCGCCCGTCGCGTCGGCCGGCCCGTCCGGGGGTCTCGGTCAGCTTGCTCGCAGGGCCTCCAGCTGGTCCAGGAACCACTGTTTCGGCGGCAGTGCCGTCGCCGCCGCCGCGAGACGTTTGCTCTGTTCGGCGCGTTCCGCCGCCGGCAGGGTGAGCGCGCGGTGCAGGGCGTCGGCGGTTCCGGTCACGTCGTACGGGTTGACGACGAGCGCGTCCTCGCCGAGTTCCTCGCAGGCGCCCGCCTCCCGGGACAGCACCAGCGCGCAGCCGGTGTCGGACAGGACGGGGATCTCCTTGGCGACCAGGTTCATGCCGTCGCGGATCGGGTTGACCAGCGCCACGTCGGCGAGCCGGTAGGCGGCCAGGGAGCGGGCGAAGTCGTCCTTGACGTGCAGGACGACCGGCGTCCAGTCGTCGGTGCCGAAGGCGTCGTTGATCTCCCGGGCGACGCGCTGCACCTCGTCGGTGTAGTCGCGGTAGACGGCGAGGTCCTGCCGTGAGGGGTAGGCGAACGCCACGTGCACCACGCGCGCGTGCCACTCGGGGTGGCGCTCCAGCAGATCCCGGTAGGCGAGCAGGCCCCGGACGATGTTCTTGGACAGTTCGGTGCGGTCCACGCGCACGATGGTCATGCGGCCCTCGCCGATCTCCTCGCGCAGGGCGGCCATCCGCTCGTCCACGTCGGGCTCGTGCGCCCGCTGACGCAGGAACTCCGCGTCGGCGCCGAGGCCGTGCACACCGATCCGGGTGTCGCCGAGGCCGCCCGCGAACTGCTCGGCGCACGCCGTGAACGCGTCCGCCCAGCGGCGGGTGAGGAAGCCCAGCCGGTCCGCGCCGAGCATGCCGGTCAGGACCTGGCGGGCGATGTCGTCGGGCAGCATCCGGAAGTACTCGGGCGGCGCCCACGGGGTGTGCGAGAAGTGGCCGATGCGCAGGTCGGGGCGGAGCGCGCGGAGCATGCCCGGCACGAGCGTCAGGTGGTAGTCCTGCACGAGCACGGCCGCGCCCTCGGCGGCGTCCTCCGCGAGCGCCTCCGCGAATGCCCGGTTGTACGTCTCGTACGACTGCCACTGGCGGCGGAACTCCGCGTCGAAGACCGGCTCCAGCGGCGTCTGGTACAGCATGTGGTGGACGAACCACAGCACCGAGTTGGCGACGCCGTTGTAGGCGTCGGCGTGCACGTCCGGCGGGATCGGCAGCATGCGCACGCCCGGTTCGCCGACCCCGCGCGCGACCGCTTCCCGGTCCCCGTCGGACAGCGCCGAGCACACCCACAGCGCGCCGGCGTCCGGGCCGATCGCGGACAGGCCCGACACCAGCCCGCCCCCGCCCCGTCTGGCGTCGAGCGAACCGTCCTCGCGCACTCGATACGAAACCGGGCCGCGGTTGGACGCGACCAGTACCTCAGCACCGTGCGTGGAAGCCATACGCCTCAACCTAGCCCGGCCTGTAAACGCTCAAACGTACGGATCGGTATGCGCGGGCATCCGGCCATATCCGTATACGACCGGTGACGCGGACAGAACCATCGGTGCCCGCCCGCGTGACCGGCGGCCCGCCCTACGCCACTTTCCGTGCCGCGTACTCGGCTATCTCGATCATCGGGGGGCGTTCCTCCGTGTCCACGGAGTACGTTCGCGGCTCGAAGCCGTCCTCGCCGCGTTCGAACTGCGTCAGCGACGGGCGGATCAGATGGCCGCGGGCGAGGCGGAGCTGTGCGGTGCGGTAGATCGCCGCGGCCATCCGGCCGAGCGCCTGCCCGTCCTGGTGGCGGTGCTTGCGCACCCCGACGTCGACCTGGGCGAGCGCGTCCAGGCCCACCAGGTGCAGCGCGTCGATCAGCATGCCCAGCTCGACGCCGTACCCGACGGGGAACGGCAGCTGTTCGAGCAGCGAGCGGCGGGCCGCGTACTCGCCGCCCAGCGGCTGCACGAATCCGGCCAGCTGCGGCCAGTGCATGTTCAGCAGGGGCCGCGCCATCAGTTCGGTGACCCGGCCGCCCTGCCCGGCCGCGCCGGCGAGGGGGCGGTCGTACATGCCCTTCACCAGGTCCACGTCGGGGTCGGTGAGCAGCGGGCCGACGATGCCGGAGACGAAGTCGGAGGAGAAGTCACGCAGGTCGGCGTCGATGAAGCAGACGATGTCCCCGCTGGTGACCAGCAGTGAACGCCACAGCACCTCGCCCTTGCCGGGCACGGCCGGCAGGCGGGGGAGTATGTCGTCGCGGTGGACGACGCGGGCGCCCGCGGCGGCGGCCACCTCGGAGGTGCGGTCGGTGGAGCCGGAGTCGACGACGACGAGTTCGTCGACGAGCGGCACCTGCTGCATCAGGTCGTGACGGATCACGGCGGCGATGTCGCCGACGGTCTCCTCCTCGTTGAGCGCGGGCAGGACGACGGAGACGGTCTGACCGGTGCGCTGCTTGGCGGCCAGGACGCGATGCAGCGGCCGGTCGGTCGCGGACCAGGAGCGGGTGGTCAGCCAGCGCTCTACTTCTTCAAGCACGGTCTGCGGCTCCTCACTGTCGTGATCACACCGGGTGACCGTGTGATCCATCTCGCGGTTCGGACGACTATCTCAACTGTCCTGGCCTTCGGTTACAGTCTTGAACAACGCCGGTGACCATCGCATGTCGGGGTCGCCCCGCGTTCACAACCACATACCGCTCATCCAGAGGGGCAGAGGGACACGGCCCGATGAAGCCCCGGCAACCCCCCTGATCACCGGACTCGTTCACGCGAGGCCCCGGCCAGGGACGGTGCCAATTCCGTCTCACGACGAGATGCGTCGTGAGGAAGATGAGGAGAAAGGGCCTCGCCTCACATGGCTGTGCAGACCGCTGCAAGCACCACCGATTCCACCGCCGTCGACCTGGGCCCCGCCGCAGCGCTCAGCTGCCGTGAATGCGGCCACCGGGTTCCGCTCGGCCCGGTCTTCGCCTGCGAGGAGTGTTTCGGCCCGCTGGAGATCGCGTACGACTTCTCCTCCTACGACGCGGAGGAGCTGCGCAAGCGCATCGAGGCGGGACCCGCGAACATCTGGCGCTACGCCCCGCTGCTGCCGGTGCCGGCGGACGTCGCCGACAAGCCGAACCTGAACCCCGGCTGGACCAAGCTCGTCAAGGCCGACAACCTGGCGCGCGAGCTGGGTGTGACCGGCGGGCTGTATGTGAAGGACGACTCGGGCAACCCGACGCACTCCTTCAAGGACCGGGTCGTCGCGCAGGCCCTGGAGGCGGCGCGCGCCTTCGGCTTCACCACCCTTTCGTGCTCCTCCACCGGCAACCTCGCCGGCGCCGTCGGTGCCGCCGCCGCCCGCGCCGGTTTCCGCTCGTGCGTGTTCATCCCGCACGACCTGGAGCAGGGCAAGATCGTCATGGCCGCGATCTACGGCGGCGACCTCGTCGGCATCGAGGGCAACTACGACGACGTCAACCGTTTCTGCTCCGAACTGATCGGCGACCCGGCCGGTGAGGGCTGGGGCTTCGTCAACGTCAATCTGCGGCCGTACTACGCCGAGGGTTCCAAGACGCTCGCGTACGAGATCTGCGAGCAGCTCGGCTGGCGGCTGCCCGACCAGATCGTCGTACCGATCGCCTCCGGCTCCCAGCTCACCAAGATCGACAAGGGTCTGCAGGAGCTGATCAAGCTGGGCCTGGTCGAGGACAGGCCGTACAAGATCTTCGGCGCGCAGGCCGAGGGCTGCTCGCCGGTGTCCACCGCCTTCAAGGCCGGGCACGACGTGGTCCGCCCGCAGAAGCCGGACACGATCGCCAAGTCGCTGGCCATCGGCAACCCGGCCGACGGGCCGTACGTCCTGGACATCGCGCGCCGCACGGGCGGTGCCGTGGAGGACGTGACGGACGCTCAGATCGTGGACGCGATCAAGCTGCTGGCCCGCACGGAGGGCGTCTTCGCGGAGACCGCGGGCGGTGTGACGGTCGGTGTGACGAAGAAGCTCATCGACAACGGCGTGCTCGACCCGACCCTGACGACCGTCGTGCTCAACACCGGTGACGGTCTGAAGACCCTCGACGCGGTCGCCGGCACCGGTCTGACCGCCACCATCCGTCCGACCCTGGACTCCTTCCGAGAGGCAGGCCTCGCATGAGCGTGACCGTCCGCATCCCCACCATCCTGCGCACCTACACCGGCGGGCAGGCAGAGGTCGCCGCCGAGGGCGGGACCCTCGCCGAGGTCATCGCCGACCTGGAGAAGAACCACCCGGGCATCGCCGCGCGCGTCCTCGACGACCAGGGCAAGCTGCGCCGGTTCGTCAACGTGTACGTCAACGACGACGACGTGCGCTTCGAGCAGGGTCTGGAGACCCCGACGCCGGACGGCGCGGGCGTGTCGATCATCCCGGCCGTCGCGGGCGGCTGAGCGTCACCGAGAGTTCTGCGGATTGCCCCCTCCGTGAGAGAAACGGAGGGGGCAATTCTGTGTGATTGAGCGCGGTAGAGTTGGGGAACACGCCCCGATCCGCGGATCGGCCCGCTCGGGATTTCCGCCGCGAGCCCGACAAGAAGCAGCCAAAGTGTGCGCGTCTTTCGCACCTTTCGTGGTATTTGCCCCGCCCGACTTGACCGGAATTCAACGTAATTCTCCCTACATTCCGGACTGTGCGCGTCCAGAATTCTCGTCCGATTGACCTGTTGCAGACGGCAGTTGGACAGATACATTCAGCCGCGGTCGACGCGTTCCGGCGCACGCCCCCGATGACTGGGGGGTGAGGTCTGACCCGGATCCGCGAAGTGTGGATCTGTGCAAGGGCCAGTAATAGGGGAGTTAGGCATGGCTCAGGGCACCGTCAAGTGGTTCAACGCGGAGAAGGGGTACGGCTTCATCGCGGTCGACGGTGGTGCGGACGTCTTCGTCCACTACAGCGCGATTCAGATGGACGGCTACCGCACCCTGGAAGAGGGCCAGCGGGTCGAGTTCGAGATCTCGCAGGGCCAGAAGGGCCCGCAGGCCGACATGGTTCGCGTCACCGCCTGAACGAACGTTTCCACGACGAAGGGCCCGCACCGGCACAGGGTGCGGGCCCTTCGCCCTGTCCGGGGACGGACCCGCGGGTGCCCCGCCCGGTGATCGGTTCCCTTGTTCGCGGGTGGCGGAGCGGTCGGCGCGATCCCGGACGGCGCTTGCACTCGATGGGGCCGAGTGCTAATCATTGGCGTTAGCACTCTGAAGGTGAGAGTGACAGTGAAGGACCGGGTCGGTGAGGCCCGCAGGCCGGGTGGGGCAAGGAACCACGAGGCCGGCGAGCCGTCCGTCGCGGGCGCGGGCGCGGTCCGAAGGAATCACCCCCAGTCCTGGAGGGACCACTTCACATGGCCAAGATCATCGCGTTCGACGAGGAGGCGCGGCGCGGCCTCGAGCGCGGCATGAACCAGCTCGCGGACGCCGTGAAGGTGACGCTCGGCCCCAAGGGCCGCAACGTCGTCCTCGAGAAGAAGTGGGGCGCGCCCACGATCACCAACGACGGTGTCTCCATCGCCAAGGAGATCGAGCTCGAGGACCCGTACGAGAAGATCGGCGCCGAGCTGGTCAAGGAAGTCGCCAAGAAGACGGACGACGTCGCCGGTGACGGTACGACCACCGCGACCGTCCTCGCCCAGGCGCTGGTCCGCGAGGGCCTGCGCAACGTCGCCGCCGGCGCCAACCCGATGGCCCTGAAGCGCGGTATCGAGAAGGCCGTCGAGGCCGTCTCCGCCGCCCTGCTGGAGCAGGCGAAGGACGTGGAGACCAAGGAGCAGATCGCCTCCACCGCCTCCATCTCCGCCGCCGACACCCAGATCGGCGAGCTGATCGCCGAGGCCATGGACAAGGTCGGCAAGGAAGGCGTCATCACCGTCGAGGAGTCCCAGACCTTCGGTCTGGAGCTGGAGCTCACCGAGGGTATGCGCTTCGACAAGGGCTACATCTCGGCGTACTTCGCCACCGACATGGAGCGTATGGAGGCCGTCCTCGACGACCCGTACATCCTGATCGCCAACTCCAAGATCTCCGCTGTCAAGGACCTGCTCCCGCTGCTGGAGAAGGTCATGCAGTCGGGCAAGCCGCTGCTGATCATCGCCGAGGACGTCGAGGGCGAGGCCCTGTCGACCCTGGTCGTCAACAAGATCCGCGGCACCTTCAAGTCCGTCGCCGTCAAGGCCCCGGGCTTCGGCGACCGCCGCAAGGCCATGCTCGGCGACATCGCCATCCTCACGGGCGGCGAGGTCATCTCCGAGGAGGTCGGCCTCAAGCTGGAGAACGCGACCCTGGACCTCCTGGGCCGCGCCCGCAAGGTCGTCATCACCAAGGACGAGACCACCATCGTCGACGGTGCCGGCTCCTCCGAGCAGGTCAACGGCCGCGTCAACCAGATCCGCGCCGAGATCGAGAACAGCGACTCGGACTACGACCGCGAGAAGCTCCAGGAGCGCCTGGCCAAGCTGGCCGGCGGTGTCGCGGTCATCAAGGCCGGTGCCGCCACCGAGGTGGAGCTCAAGGAGCGCAAGCACCGCATCGAGGACGCCGTCCGCAACGCGAAGGCCGCCGTCGAGGAGGGCATCGTCGCCGGTGGTGGCGTGGCCCTGCTCCAGGCCTCCCAGGTCTTCGAGAAGCTGGAGCTGGAGGGCGACGAGGCCACCGGTGCCCAGGCCGTGAAGCTGGCCCTGGAGGCCCCGCTCAAGCAGATCGCCGTCAACGCCGGCCTCGAAGGCGGCGTCGTGGTGGAGAAGGTCCGCAACCTCACCCCGGGCCACGGCCTGAACGCCGCGACCGGTGAGTACGTCGACCTGGTCGCCGAGGGCATCATCGACCCGGCGAAGGTGACCCGTTCCGCGCTTCAGAACGCCGCCTCCATCGCCGCGCTGTTCCTCACCACCGAGGCCGTCATCGCCGACAAGCCGGAGAAGGCCGCCGCGCCCGCCGGTGGCGGTATGCCCGGCGGTGACATGGACTTCTGATCGGCCCCAGGGTTGATCACCGGTTCTTGAGTGCCTGAAGGGCGGCACTTCCCGCGGAAGCGGGGGGTGCCGCCCTTCGGCGTTCCCGCACCGGGCCGCGCGGGCGGTCCGCCGTGCGGCGGCCGGGCTGTGTCCCGGTTCACAGGCCGGGCCGGGCGGTGACGGAATTCCGGAGGCGGGCGTGGTGGTTTGCTTCACCAAGTGCAAGAATGCGCGCGCACATACCGACTGGTCTCACAGTCCCCACCGAGGAGCCCTCGTGACTGCTGCCCCCGAATCCGCCGCGAACCGCGCCGCGGAGATCCTCTCCCGGCCCGTGACCCTGAACGGGCTCACCGTCCCCAACCGCATCGTCATGGCGCCCATGACGCGCATGTTCTCCCCGGGCGGCATCCCCGGCGAGGACGTGCTGTCGTACTACGCGCGCCGCGCCGCCGCCGGGGTCGGCCTGATCGTCACGGAGGGCACGTACGTCGGTCACGAGTCGGCGGGCGAGAGCAACCGGGTGCCCCGGTTCCACGGCGAGGAGCAGCTCGCCGGCTGGGCGAAGGTCGCCGAGGCGGTGCACGCCGCGGGCGGCACGATCGTGCCGCAGCTGTGGCACATCGGCATGGTCCGTCGCGAGGGCAAGGGCCCCTACCCCGAGGCCCCGGCCGTCGGCCCGTCCGGCATCCGCACCGACGGCACCGAGGGCGCCGGCAAGGCCATGACGCAGAAGGACATCGACGACGTCATCGGCGCGTTCGCGCAGGCCGCCGCCGACGCCGAGCGCATCGGCTTCGACGGGGTCGAACTGCACGGCGCCCACGGCTATCTGATCGACCAGTTCCTGTGGGCCGGCACCAACCGCCGCACCGACGCCTACGGCGGCGACCCCGTCGCCCGTACCGCGTTCGCCGCCGAGATCGTCGCCGCCGTGCGCGAGGCGGTGTCGCCGGAGTTCCCGGTCATCTTCCGCTACTCGCAGTGGAAGCAGGAGGCCTACGACGCCCGTCTCGCCGAGACCCCGGAGGAGTTGGAGGCCATCCTCACGCCGCTCGCCGCGGCCGGCGTCGACGTCTTCCACGCCTCCACCCGCCGCTACTGGCTGCCGGAGTTCGAGGGCGCCGACCTGAACCTCGCCGGCTGGACGAAGAAGCTGACCGGCAAGCCCACCATCACCGTCGGCTCGGTCGGCCTGAACGGCGACTTCATCAAGGCGTTCCAGGGGCAGGGGGCCGAGCTGGGCGACCTTGACAACCTCCTCGACCGGCTGGAGCGCGAGGAGTTCGACCTCGTCGCCGTCGGCCGTGCGCTGCTCCAGGACCCGCAGTGGGCGCGGAAGGTGCTCGACGGCCGCTTCGACGAGCTGCGGCCGTACGACGCCGACGCGGTGAACACGCTCAGCTGACCGGGACCCGCCGGACGGCGGGGCGCCGAGGGACGCCGGGGGCCATGAGGCTCCCGGCGTTCTCCTGTGCCGGGCGCGGGAGTGCGGCGGGTCCCGTGCCTGCCCGGAGGGCGGGGCGGCCGGGCCGCGCGTTGTTCAAGTCAAGCAACTGACTTAAAGTTGCCTGAGTCAAGCACCTGTGTGCGCGGCGCCGTGCCCGCAAGCACCCGCCGGAGCACATGCCGAGCGCCGCCGCACCCGTCGCGCGGCGCCCGCCGCGCCGCGTCCCGAGAGCCCCACCCGAGGAGGCCCCGTCATGTCCGACGTCCCCGCCGCGTCCCCGCCCCCCAGACCCGAAGCCGTCGTGGCGGTGCTGGCCTTCGCCGGGATCGTCGTGTCCCTCATGCAGACGCTCGTCATCCCGATCGTCGCCGACCTGCCCCGGCTGCTGCACGCCGACGCCTCGGACACCGCCTGGGCCGTCACCGCCACCCTGCTCGCCGCCGCCGTCGCCACCCCCGTCATGGGCCGTCTCGGGGACATGACCGGCAAGCGGCGCATGCTGCTCGTCAGCCTGGTCCTGCTGGTCGCCGGGTCCGTCACCGCCGGCCTCAGCGACTCCCTCGTACCGATGATCGTCGGACGCGCCCTGCAAGGCCTCGCCTCCGGTGTCATCCCGCTCGGCATCAGCATCATGCGCGACGAACTGCCCGCCGAACGGCTCGGCTCCGCCACCGCCCTGATGAGCGCCTCCCTCGGCGTCGGCGGCGCCCTCGGCCTGCCCGCCGCCGCGCTCATCGCCGACAACCTCGACTGGCACGCCCTGTTCTGGACCTCCGCCGCCCTCGGTGTCGTCGCCACCGGCCTGGTCACGGCTCTCGTACCCGAGTCGAAGGTGCGCACCGGCGGACGCTTCGACGTCGTCGGCGGCCTCGGCATGGCAGTCGGCCTGGTCTGCCTGCTGCTCGGCATCTCCAAGGGCGCCGACTGGGGCTGGGCGAGCGGCACCACCCTCGGCCTGTTCGCGGCGGCCGTCGTCGTGCTGCTCGCGTGGGGCTGGTGGGAGCTGCGCACCCCGCACCCGCTGGTCGACCTGCGCAGCACCGCCCGCCGTCAGGTGCTGGTGACCAACCTCGCCTCCATCGCGATCGGTTTCGCCATGTTCGCGATGTCCCTGGTCATCCCGCAGATCCTGCAGATGCCCACCGCCACCGGCCACGGCCTCGGCAAGTCCATGCTGACCGCCGGCCTCGTCATGGCCCCCTCCGGCCTGGTGATGATGGCGACCGCGCCGGTCTCCGCGGCCGTCTCCCGCGCCCGCGGCCCCAAGACCACGCTGATGATCGGCGCGCTCATCGTGGCCGCCGGCTACGGCCTGAACATCGCCCTCATGGACGCCGTCTGGCACTTCGTGCTGGTCTCCTGCGTCATCGGCGCCGGCATCGGCTTCACGTACGGCTCGATGCCCGCGCTCATCATGGGCGCCGTGGAGCCGCACGAGACGGCCGCCGCGAACAGCCTCAACACGCTGATGCGGTCCATCGGCACATCCACGGCGAGCGCCATCGCCGGTGTGATCCTCGCGCAGATGACCATCAAGTTCGGCCCCGTCACGCTGCCCTCGAAGGACGGCTTCCGTGCCGTGCTCGCGGTCGGCGCGGGCGCCGCGCTGCTCGCGTGCGCCGTCGCCGCGTTCATCCCGCGGCACCGGCCCGCCGCCCCCGCCCCGGCCGCCGGCAGCGGCGACGCGGGCGAGGCGGAGGTGTCCGAGGTCACCGCCTGACCGGCGTCACATGTTGCCCATCGGCTCGATGTCCACGCGCACCGGGGTGCCCCATACCCGCAGCACCTCGTAGTCGGTGAACTCGTGCACGAGCCGGTACGCCGTCGCCGGGCGCGGCCCGCGCCGCTGCGCCGCGAGGTACAGCTCGGCCTCGCGGCGGTCGTGGCGCGGGGTGCCGCACAACTGCCACTCGCGGCCGTTCCACATCTCCGGCAGCCAGCGCTGCTGGGGCTGCGGCCGGTCACCGCGCACCCCGTAGCGGGTCGGCGTGCGCTCCACCGGCTCCTCGGCGGCGCGCGGCCGGCCGTAGGAGCCGCCCAGCTCGGCGCGGCGGGCGGCCCGGCGCCGTGTCTCGCACAGCAGGCACAGGTCGGGGGCGCTCTCGTCGACCGGCCCCTGAGGGTGCTCGGCGCAGCGGGTGGTGGGCGCGCCGCCGGTGAGGCCGTCCTCCAGCAGATCCAGGGCACGCCGCAGATCCGCCCTGACCTCGTGCAGCTTGGCTTCCGGGGTGTCGGAGGACAGGGCTTCGCCGTGCTCCCCGAGCAGCCGGAGGGCACGGCCCAGGGCGGTGAGCTGGGCGTGGTTCATGAGCCAAGTGTGCCGTGCCGCGCCCGGTACGGGACCGGCCCGCCCCCGATGCGCCCGGGGGCGGGCCTCGCCGTACGGTCTTCGGTGGCCCCGTCGGCCCCTTTACGCCGTTCCCCCGGCACCGTCCGCAGCACGGCCGGCGCCGGCCGCCTCCAGTGCCTTCCGCAAGTGCCCGCCGGTCTCGGTGAGCAGCCGGCGGGCGGTGGGCCCGTCCACGCCCGCCAGCAGTACGAGGACGGCGTTCTTCACCTCGCCGCCGGTCGCCGCCAGCGCGGCCTCCACCTCCGCCTCGCCGGCACCCGTGGCCTGCGCGACGATACGGCGGGAGCGGGCGCGCAGCTTGTCGTTGGAGGCGCGCACGTCGACCATCAGGTTCCCGTACGTCTTGCCCAGCCGGATCATCGTGATCGTCGAGATCATGTTGAGGACGAGTTTCTGCGCGGTGCCGGCCTTCAGCCGGGTCGAGCCGCTGACCAGCTCGGGCCCGGTGACGATCTCGATGCCGTGGTCGGCGGCGGCGGCGAGCGCGCTGCCCTCGTTGCAGGCGAGGCCGACGGTGAGCGCGCCGGCGGCGCGGGCGTGGGTGACGGCGGCGACCGCGTACGGGGTGCGGCCGGAGGCGGAGACGCCGATCACCGTGTCGTCGGGTGCGAGGCGCAGCGCGTCCAGGTCGGCGCGGGCGAGCGCGGGATCGTCCTCGGCGCCCTCCACGGAGACGAGCATGGCCTTCGGGCCGCCCGCGATGACGCCGACGACGCGCTCGGGGTCGGTGTTGAAGGTGGGCGGGCACTCGGAGGCGTCCAGCACACCGAGCCGGCCGGCGGTGCCGGCCCCGGCGTAGATCAGGCGCCCGCCGCGTGCCATGCGTTCCGCGACGGCGTCGATCGCGGCGGCGATCTCGGGCAGGCGCGCGGCGACCGCGGCGGGCACGCGCGTGTCCTCGGCGTTCATCAGGCGGGCGATGTCGAGGGTGGGCAGCCGGTCGATGTCGGCGAGGTCGGGGCGGAACGCCTCGGTGGTCAGGGCCGACAGCTGCGACACGAGGTCACGGCCGCCGGGGGTGGAGGAGGCAGTCATGAGGGGGGCGGCTCTTTTCGGCGTTCTTCGGCGTTCTGCGGTGCTGCGGTGCTGCGCTACTTCCGGTGCCGGTGCGCCAGCGCTTCGTACGACGCCGCCAGCGCCGGGGCGGCCGTGTCGTAGGTGCGCTGCGCGACACCGACGAACAGGCAGTCCACCACCAGCAGTTGGCTGGTGCGGGACGACATCGCCGCCGGCCGCAGCTCGCTCTCCCGGGACGTGGACGTCGTCAGCACATGGTCGGCGTACTGGGTGACCGGGCTGTCCGGGCGGCCCGTGATCGCGACGGTCGTCGCGCCGTGCTCGAACGCGACGCGCAGCGGCTCGATGACGTCACCGGTCGAACCGGAGTGGGTGATGGCGATCGCCACGTCCCCGGAGCGCAGTTGCACGGCGTTGGTGACGGCGAGATGCGGATCGCTGTGCGCGTGCGCTATCAGCCCTATCCGCAGCAGCTTCTGCGTGAGGTCCTGCGCGACGAGACCGGAGGCGCCGACGCCGTACACGTCGATACGGCGGGCGGAGGAGGCCGCTGCGACGGCGGCGCCGAGCTGCGTGGTGTCGAGCCCGGCGGCGGTGTCGGCGAGGGTCTGCTGCTCCTCGTAGGCGAGTTTGGCGACGACGTCGTCGAGAGGGTCGTCCACCGCGATGTCGGTGGTGATGGCGGGCGCCCGCCCGGACTGCTGCTGCGCGGCGAGTCCGGCGAGCGCGAGACGCAGGTCGCGGTAGCCGGGATAGCCGAGCAGCCGGGCGGTGCGTACGACCGTCGCCTCGCTGGTGCCGGTGAGTTCGGCGAGACCCGTGACCGTGAGGGCCGCGCAGCCCGCCGGGTCACCGGCGACGGCCTCGGCGACACGCTGCATGGAGCGGGTCATCGAGGGGGCGAGCGTGCGCACCTTCGCGGCCAGCGCACCCCCGAAAATTTCCTTCACATCCTGGGTCACCAGTGAAAGATATTTTCGGCTCGGGTCCGGGGTCAAGAGTGCGCACAATAGGGGCATGGACGGCACGGACAGTACGGGCGGCACGGCACCCATGGGCCACCTCGAACGGGCCCTGCACATGGCGCGCGCTCTCGTCCTCGCGGACCTCGCCGCCCGCGAGGTCGCAGAGGCGGACGTCGTGTCGATGGTGGAGGAGTCCGTCGCGCAGCGGCGGTGGTGGGTCGAACAGTGGCCGGAGGGCGCCTCGTTCCTCTCCGGGCTCGTCGCCCAGGACGTCCAGGACGCCCTGCTGGAACGGTACGGCCGCTGGCCGCTGTGCCCGGTGTGCGGCTCCGGCGACCCGCACGCCCTGGAGGTCGAACCGGAACTCGGCCCCGACCCGCACTGGGTGTGCCACAAGGCCGGGGTGAAGGTCGCCGCGATCGGCGGCCTCGGCGGGGCGGCCGGCGGGACCCGCTCGTCGTGACGGTGTACATCGACCCGCCGAACTGGCCGGGGCACGGCCGCTGGTGGTCCCATCTGATCAGCGACACGTCGTACGACGAACTCCACCGGTTCGCCGAACGCCTCGGAGTGCCCCGCCGCGCGTTCGAACGCGACCACTACGACCTGCCCTCCCACCGCTACGCGGACGCGGTCCGCGCCGGTGCGGTGGAGGTGAGCAGCCGGCAGGTGGTCCGGCTGCTCCACGGGGCGGGCCTGCGCCGCCGCAAGAACAACGCCTAGCGGTACGGGGCCGGCGGCGCCGCACGGACACCGGCCTGGCCGCGCCGCACATACAGCTGCTGGGCCCCGCTCATCCCGTGCTGCTCGCGTGCCGTGCGCTCCTCGTCCGTCGTGGCGCGGGTGAACCCGGCGCGGGTGACGACGCCCTGCGAGGGCTTGTTGTCGTCGTCGATCACCGCGATGACCACCTGGACGTCGTCGTGGGCCAGCGCCCGCCCGGACAGGGTGCGCAGCGCCTCGGTGGCATAGCCCTGGCCGCGGGCGGAGGGCGCGAGGTCGTAGCCGATCTCGACGCGGCCGTCCTCGGGGGCGCCGTGGAAGCCGATGCCGCCGACGGCGAGCCCGTCGTCGTGGCGCACCTCCACGAACATGCCCCACTCGGGGCGCAGGACGCCCGCCTCGTATGCCTTGACGACCATGCCGGCGGCGTCGCGCGAGCCCTCGTAGGGGCCGTCGGCGACCCAGTCGAAGCCGCCGTCGCCACCGGCGGCCAGGTCACGGGCGGCGGCCGGGGTCACGCCGTGCAGGGTGATCCGCTCGGCGGGCAGGGCGGGGTTGTTGTACCAGTGCCACCGGGTGAGCGGTTCGCGGCCGGGGAGTTCACCGCGGCCGGTGGCCCACAGCAGCGTCGGCCAGGGCGCCTCGCCGGGCCGCACATGCGGGAAGATCCGCGCGAGGACGTCCTCGACGAGCGGCCCGGGCGGCGTGAACGGCAGGCCCAGCCCCTCCGCGATGTCGTGCGTGTGCACGAGCACCTCGACGATGCCCATCGCGGCGAACCCCTCGCGGTCCGCGCTGCGGAACGGGAACGGGTGGAAGCCGCGGGCGTCGCGGGGCGCGGTGCGCACGGCGGCGGCGAGCAGCGCGCCGGTGGTGGCGATGACCTCCAGGGCGCCCTCGGCGTCGGTGCCGTCGTCCAGCCCGATGTCGTACGGCGCGTACCGGTCGGCGACACGACCGGCCAACTGCCCGGCGTACCCGATCAGATCACCGGCGATGTGCTCGGCGACCTTCAGGCAGTCCCACTCCAGCCGCCCGGCCCGCACCGCGGCCCAGTCCCGCCCGGTGCCCGGCCGCAGCGCCGCGACACACTCGGCGACGGCCTGCTCGACTTGTTCCCCGCCCCATGCAGTCATGGGCCGCACCCTAGGCGCCCGGCAGGTCCGGGGTCGACAGCATTTCCAGCTCGGCGCGGAGGTTGTGGCGGGCGGTGTCCTCCCAGTGCTCCCGGCCGTACGGGGTGCGGTACAGCGCGGGCAGTTCCAGAAGCTGACGCAGAATCGCCGACCGTCCGGTACGGAAGGCGTCCGAGGGCACGAAGTGGTACTCCTCCCGCACGGCCGCGGTATAGGCGGCGTACGCGGCCGGGGGTGCGGCGAGCACGGCGAGATCGGCATCGCACAGCACCTGCCCGTTGCGGTCGTCGGCGGCCGGGTCGTGCGTGACGGTGAGCCGTACGAGCCGCGCCACCTCGGCCGTGCCGTCCTCCGGCACACCGGCCTCGGCGAGAGCCCGCTCGGCGAGCCGCGCCGACCGCTCCTCGTTCTCCGACCGGTCCGGCAGATACACGGCGTCGTGGAACCAGGCGGCGAGCCGCACCAGATCGGGTGCGTCGGCGTACGCCGCCAGCGGCCCGTCGATGTGATCGAGCATCGAGGTCAGATGGGTGAGCGTGTGATACCGCCGCTGAGGCTCCTGCCAGCAGGCGAGCAGCCGCTCGGCGTACGGCGCCGCGTCCGGGCCGTCCGCGCCTTCGCGGGCGGCGACGAGAGCGCGCGCGAACCGCGCACGCAGGACTTCGGGATCGGGATCGGCCATGGGCCCATTGTCCCGTGTGTGTACGACGGGCGATGTGGACGTCTTCGGTCGGCGGGGGAGCGGGGCGTACCCTGGACGACGCATTGGACTAGACCTATAACCGCCGTCGTCGACGAATGGGGCCCCATGAGCAAGCGTGCACTCCTGGAGGTGATCGCCCTCGACCCCGAGGACGCCGTCGCCGCCCAGACCGGAGGTGCGGACCGGCTGGAGCTGGTGACCGACATGGCCGCCGACGGGCTCACCCCGTCCGTGGCCACCTTCACCGGCATCCGCGCCGCCGTCGACCTCGACCTGCGCGTCATGCTGCGGCTCGCCGACGGGTTCGCGGCGGGGGACGTCGCACGGCTGGTCGGTGTAGCCGGGGAGCTGCGGGCGGCCGGCGCGGAAGAGTTCGTGCTCGGGTTCCTCACCCCCGACGGGGGCGTCGACCTGGCCGCGGTCGAGGCGGTGGCGGGGGCGCTGGAGGGGTGCCGGTGGACGTTCCACCGGGCCATCGACCGGGCCGCCGACCGGGACGCGTTGCGCAAGGCGCTCGACGGAGTGCCCGGGCTGGACACCTACCTCACCGCGGGGGCGGCGGGCGGTGTCGACGACGGGATGCCGACGCTGCTGGCCGAGGCCGGGCGGCAGGGGGAGCCGGGGTACGAGCAGCAGATCCTCGTCGGCGGGGGGCTCCGCCTGGAGCACGTGCCGCGGCTCCTCGACGCCGGCGTCACCGGCTTCCACATCGGCGGCGCGGCGCGGCCGGAGGGCTGGACGGGCCCGGTGTCCGCCCCAGCGGTCGCCCGCTGGCGAGCAGCCCTCAACTGACGTCTCAACGCCGGCGCCGCCGGGGGCGGCGTCCCGGTGCCTCCCCCGGCGGGGGAACCCCCAGCACCCACCC
>NZ_JALLGL010000125.1 GCF_023072675.1 Streptomyces sp. XM83C | reverse complement strand
GTCCTCCGGGTCCACCGCCTTCGGGTCGATCCGCAGCGCCCGCGCCCCGCGCCGCTTCCACACCCGGTCGGACAGATACCAGGCCGCTGTCTGCAACGCCCCGCGCTCCACCCACCGGTACAGCTCGTCGAGCCGGGCGGCGGGCTCCCCCCAGTCGCCGAGCGGAAAGGCCCGCCCGGTCAGATCGCCCGGCCGCAGCCCCGCACCGCCCTCTCCTCGCCCGTCCTGAGGCGGACCCTCGGGCTGCATCTCCGGCTGACCCACCCGGCACTCCCTACTGAGGAACGGACAACTGGCGAAAGATCACAGCGCGTGACGGTCACGGTGCGTGACGTCCTCTGCGACACCCCTTCCTACCGCCCAATGGGTGGCGATGCGGACCGTTTCCTCACTTTTCCGCCCGGAAGAGGGCCTTGATCAGGTATAGACCGCGCGACAGGCTCACTCGAAAGAGTGCTGCGGCGACCCCGGGTCGGAGCACGTAGGCTCGTACAAGGCGGACAAGGCGCAGAAATGAACAACAGCCGAGACAGGAGCTGATCCGTGATCCCCGGTGGTGGCCAGCCCAACATGCAGCAGTTGCTCCAGCAGGCCCAGAAGATGCAGCAGGACCTGCAACGGGCGCAGGAGGAACTCGCGAACACGGAGGTCGACGGTCAGGCCGGCGGTGGCCTGGTCAA
The DNA here is from genome assembly GCF_023072675.1 of Streptomyces sp. XM83C. Taxonomy (GTDB): domain Bacteria; phylum Actinomycetota; class Actinomycetes; order Streptomycetales; family Streptomycetaceae; genus Streptomyces; species Streptomyces thermocoprophilus. The sequence goes on along the minus strand of NZ_JALLGL010000125.1, from coordinate 16,601 downwards.
GGCCACGGTCACCGGCGCCGGTGAGCTGCGGGCGCTGCGGATCGACCCGAAGGCGGTGGACCCGGAGGACACCGAGACCCTCGCCGATCTCATCGTCGCGGCCGTCCACGCGGCCAACGAGAACGCGCAGACCCTTCAGCAGCAGAAGCTCGGCCCGCTCGCGCAGGGCCTCGGCGGTGGCGGCATCCCGGGTCTGCCCTTCTGATCGCCGAAGCGCCTTTCTAAGACAGCCGTACGGCATCTACCGTACGGAGAGAAGCAACGAGGAAGGACGGCAGTCCGTTGTACGAAGGCGTGGTCCAGGACCTCATCGACGAGCTGGGGCGGTTGCCCGGCGTCGGTCCCAAGAGCGCGCAGCGGATCGCCTTCCACATCCTCCAGGCGGAGCCCACGGACGTGCGGCGGCTGGCCCATGCCCTGCTCGAAGTGAAGGCGAAGGTCCGCTTCTGCGCGGTATGCGGCAACGTGGCGCAGGAGGAGCAGTGCGGCATCTGCCGTGACGCCCGCCGCGATCCCTCGGTCATCTGCGTGGTCGAGGAACCCAAGGACGTCGTCGCGATCGAGCGCACCCGGGAGTTCCGGGGCCGCTATCACGTGCTGGGCGGCGCGATCAGCCCGATCGAGGGCGTCGGCCCCGACGACCTGCGCATCCGGGAGCTTCTCGCCCGGCTGGCCGACGGCACGGTCACGGAGCTGATCCTCGCGACGGACCCCAATCTCGAAGGCGAGGCCACGGCCACGTACCTCGCCCGCATGATCAAGCCCATGGGCCTGAAGGTCACCCGCCTGGCCAGCGGCCTCCCGGTGGGTGGCGACCTGGAATACGCGGACGAGGTCACCCTCGGCCGCGCCTTCGAGGGGAGACGACTCCTAGATGTCTGACGCCACGCTGCACGCGACTTCGCACGACCCGGACGACTTCGTGGTCCAGATCGCGGACCAGGTGGAGAGTTTCCTGGTCGCGGTCACGGAGGTCGCCAAGGGCGACGAGCCGGCCTCGGCGGTGCCGTTCCTGCTGCTGGAGGTCTCCCAACTGCTCCTGGCCGGCGGGCGGCTGGGCGCGCACGAGGACATCGTCCCCGACGAGCGGTACGAGCCCGACCCGGGCCCGGAGCCGGACGTGGACGAGCTGCGGGAGAACTTCGCGCGCCTGCTGGAGCCGATCGACGTCTACTCGGAGGTCTTCGACCCGTACGAGCCGCGCAAGGCGCCCGTGCCGGCCCGGATCTCCGACGACCTCGCCGACATCATCACCGATCTGCGCCACGGCATGGCCCACTACCGCGCCGGCCGCACCTCGGAGGCGCTGTGGTGGTGGCAGTTCTCCTACTTCTCCAACTGGGGCCCGACCGCGTCGGCGGTGCTGCGCGCCCTGCAGTCCGTCCTCATCCACGTCCGGCTGAACCAGCCCCTGGAGGAGCTGGACGGCCTGGACACCGACCAGGCGGACATGGGCGACGACACCCTGGAGTTCGAGGCGGGCCAGGTCATGGCCGAGGAGATCGCCGGCCCCCTGGGCCTCCGCGAGTCCAAGTAACAACGCCCGCCGCCCCCGAAGCCCGAGGCCGAGCACATCGGCCTCGGGCTTCGTGCTGCCCGGTCACGCACTGGCCACGGGCATCTGCCTCGATCGGATGAGGTGGGGTGATCCCGCTGCTTTCGTACGCGACCGGGCTCTGCTTCGTACGGGGCCGGGCCACCCGCCGTACCGACGTCGGCTGTCGGGCCCGGCCTTCACGTCGAGATCCGATTTTCGGCGAGGAGCGACACCACCCCTCGAGGACCTCGCCGGATGATGTGACGTCGTGTGACGCGGCCCACTTTGTGCGTGGCGGGGTGTGCCCTGGGCATGAGCCCGGTCGGAAGACGGGCGTCTGTTCGTATCTCACGATGCGATATCAAGAGGGGCGAATTCGGACGCTCGATAGACTGAACCGACCCGCAGTACACCGTCGTATATGCGGAAAGAACACAAACGGAGCGAGGAGCGCACGTGGGCCTTGTCGTGCAGAAGTACGGAGGCTCCTCCGTAGCCGATGCCGAGGGCATCAAGCGCGTCGCCAAGCGGATCGTGGAAGCCAAGAAGAACGGCCACCAGGTGGTCGCCGTGGTTTCCGCGATGGGCGACACGACGGACGAGCTGATCGATCTCGCCGAGCAGGTCTCTCCCATGCCTGCCGGTCGCGAGCTCGACATGCTGCTGACCGCGGGAGAGCGGATCTCCATGGCACTGCTGGCCATGGCGATCAAAAACCTGGGCCACAGCGCCCAGTCGTTCACCGGCAGCCAGGCAGGTGTCATCACCGACTCGGTCCACAACAAAGCCCGGATCATCGATGTCACGCCGGGCCGTATCCGTGACTCGCTCGACGAGGGCAACATCGCCATCGTCGCCGGGTTCCAGGGCGTCAGCCAGGACACCAAGGACATCACCACCCTGGGCCGCGGCGGCTCCGACACCACCGCCGTCGCCCTCGCCGCCGCGCTCGACGCCGAGGTCTGCGAGATCTACACCGACGTCGACGGCGTGTTCACCGCCGACCCCCGCGTGGTGAAGAAGGCCCGGAAGATCGACTGGATCTCCTTCGAGGACATGCTGGAGCTGGCCTCCTCCGGGTCCAAGGTGCTGCTCCACCGCTGTGTGGAGTACGCCCGCCGCTACAACATCCCGATCCACGTCCGGTCCAGCTTCAGCGGACTGCAGGGCACGTGGGTCAGCAGTGAGCCGATTCAGCAAGGGGACAAGCAGGTGGAGCAGGCCATCATCTCCGGTGTCGCGCACGACACCTCCGAGGCCAAGATCACGGTCGTCGGCGTGCCGGACAAGCCGGGCGAGGCGGCGTCCATCTTCCGCACGATCGCCGACGCCGAGATCAACATCGACATGGTCGTGCAGAACGTGTCCGCCGCCGCCACCGGCCTGACGGACATCTCCTTCACGCTGCCGAAGACCGAGGGCCGCAAGGCCATCGACGCGCTGGAGAAGAACAAGTCGGCCATCGGTTTCGACTCGCTGCGCTACGACGACCAGATCGGCAAGATCTCCCTGGTCGGCGCCGGCATGAAGACCAACCCCGGTGTCACCGCCGACTTCTTCACCGCGCTGTCCGACGCCGGCGTGAACATCGAGCTGATCTCGACCTCCGAGATCCGCATCTCGGTCGTCACCCGCGCCGACGACGTGCCGGAAGCCGTCCGCGCCGTCCACACCGCCTTCGGGCTCGACTCCGACAGCGACGAGGCCGTCGTCTACGGAGGCACCGGCAGGTGACCACGACAGGCCCTGGGGGCCCCGCGCCGACGCTCGCGGTCGTCGGGGCGACCGGGGCCGTCGGCACGGTCCTGCTCCAGATCCTGTCCCACCGGGCGGACATCTGGGGCGAGATCCGTCTGATCGCCTCCCCGCGCTCGGCCGGCCGCAAGCTGACCGTGCGCGGCGAGGAGGTCGAGGTGCTGGCCCTGTCGGAGGACGTCTTCGACGGGGTCGACATCGCCCTGTTCGACGTGCCGGACGAGGTCGCCGCGCAGTGGGTGCCGGTCGCCGCCGCACGCGGCGCCGTCGTCGTCGACAACTCCGCCGCCTTCCGGACCGACCCGGACGTCCCCCTCGTCGTCCCCGAGGTGAACGCCCACACGGTCCGCAACCGGCCGCGCGGCATCGTCGCCAACCCCAACTGCACGACCCTGTCGATGATCGTCGCCCTGGGCGCGCTGCACGCCGAGTTCGGGCTGCGCGAACTGGTCGTCTCCTCGTACCAGGCCGTCAGCGGCGCCGGGCGGGCCGGCGTCGAGACGCTGCGGGAGCAGCTCGCCCTCGTCGCCGGTACGGAACTGGGCACCACCCCCGGCGATCTGCGCCGCGCGGTCGGGGACCGCACGGGGCCGTTCCCGGAGCCGGTCGCCCTCAACGTCGTACCGTGGGCCGGATCGCTGCGCGAGGACGGCTGGTCGTCGGAGGAGATGAAGGTACGGGACGAGTCCCGCAGGATCCTCGGGCTGCCCGACCTGCCCGTCGCCGTCACCTGCGTGCGCGTCCCCGTCGTCACCACGCACTCCCTGACCGTCCACGCCCGCTTCCAGGGCGAGGTCACCGTCGACCGGGCCCGCGAGATCCTCGCCACCGCCCCCGGCGTCGTCCTGTTCGACAACCCCGCCGCCGGGGAGTTCCCGACCCCCGCCGACGCCGTCGGCACCGACCCCACCTGGGTCGGCCGGGTCCGCCGCGCCCTGGACGATCCGACGGCGCTGGAACTGTTCGTGTGCGGGGACAACCTGCGCAAGGGCGCCGCCCTGAACACCGCGCAGATCGCCGAGCTGGTCGCGGCGGACCTGCGCTGAACCGTCGGCCGCCCCGATGTCGGTGGCTGTTCATAGGATCTGTGTGAATCACGTGATCAGGGTGATGTCCTGAATCACTTGAGCCCCGCACCCGCGGCGGCCGAAGATTTTCCACCCCGCTCCCGCAACCGCGCGGAGAGCGGGGAGCGTCTTTGCGGTCGCCCGGTGACGGTACGCGGGGACGCGTGTCGCCAGGACGTGGGGACGGCCTGGCAGCGGGCGGGGGACACCCGTTCGTTCGGACATAGGGAAAGAGCGGGACAGATGGTGGGCGCAAACCTGACGCCCGGCACGTACAACCCGATCGGGGGGAAACGTGTCCAACTGGCGTGGCAGAGGTACTCGACTTCACTGTGGCCGCGCGCCGTACGGCACTGCGCCCGCCCCGCGGCAGCCGCCGGACCCGTGTGTCCGGCCTGCCCGGCGGCATGCCGGTGATCGCGCCCATGCCCGCAGCGCGGCCCGCCCGTATACCCGGTCAGCGTGACGGCGTCGAGGAGACCGTCGCGGCCGGCACGACCGTCGACCACCTCACCGAGACCTACCGCGCCCACTACCGGTCCCTGCTCGGCCTCGCCGCGCTCCTCCTCGACGACACCGCCTCCTGCGAGGACGTCGTCCAGGAGGCGTTCATCCGCGTCCACTCGGCGCGCAAACGCGTCCGCGACCCCGAGAAGACCCTCGCCTATCTGCGGCAGACCGTCGTCAACCTGTCCCGTTCGGCGCTGCGCCGCCGCATCCTCGGCCTGAAGCTGCTGTCCAAGCCGATGCCCGACATGGCCAGCGCGGAGGAAGGGGCGTACGACCAGCTGGAGCGCGACTCGCTCATCAAGGCGATGAAAGGGCTCCAGCGCAGACAGCGCGAGGTGCTCGTGCTGCGCTACTTCGCCGACATGACCGAGGCGCAGGTCGCGGAGACGCTCGGCATCTCCCTCGGCTCGGTCAAGGCGTACGGCTCCCGCGGCATCGCCGCGCTGCGCGTCGCGATGGAGGCCCGGACATGACGGACGCCCGAGGCGACCGGGAAGGGGTCGGCGACGCCGGTGAGGCGCGGGGGAGCCGTGAGGCTTCCGAGGCATATGAGGTCCGTGAGGCCGGTGACGCGCGTGAGGTCCGTGAGGCTTCCGAGGCGCGTGAGGTCCGTGAGGCTTCCGAGGCGCGTGAGGTCCGTGAGGCTTCCGAGGCGCGTGAGGTCCGTGAGGCTTCCGAGGCGCGTGAGGTCCGTGAGGCTTCCGAGGCGAGCGAGGCCCCTGAGACTCGCGCCCCCGTCGAGCCGCCGCATGCCGCGTCACCGCACGAACAACCACCGCACGCTGGGAACGGAACTGTGAAACACGGCCTGGACGACCAGAGCCCCGAAGGGTTCGACTCGGACGAGCTGGCACTGCGCCGGATGCTGCACCAGGCAGTCCAGGGCATCGAACCGCGCGACGGCACCCTGGAGCACCTGAAGCGTGCCGTGCCCGCGCGCCGCGCACGCAAGCGTCAGGCCGCGGTCGGCATGGCGGCGGCAGCCCTGTTCATCGGTACGGCCGTGCCCGCGCTGGTGCATGTCTCCACCGCGACCGGTTCCGACGCCAACCCGTCCATCGCCGGCAACAGCTCCGAGGCCCAGGGCGGCACCGGCACCAACATCCCCGACGGGCGGGAGACAACGGCCGGCTCCGGCTCGGCCGCCGCCCCCGGCCAGGGCAAGGACGGCGGCAAGGACGCCGACCAGGGCAAGGGCTCCGGCGCGGGCGGTGCCGCCGACCCGGCCGCCACGAGCGGCGCCGGAGGTGTCCCCGAGTGCACGGCCGACCAGCTCGGCGGCGCCACGGCCGAGAGCAGCGGCCCCGACGCGTCCGGCATCGTCCACGGCACCTTCCACATCGTCAACGTCTCCGCCGCCGACTGCACCGTCACCGGCCCCGGCACCGTGACCCCGCTCGCGGCGGGCGCCGCCGACCCGGCGCGGATCACGCTCGCGGAGCACACGGCGGGGGACGCCGTATCGGGCCTGCCCGACCCCGCCATGTCGATGTCCCGGCTGGTGCTCGCGCCGGGCGCCGGATACGACGTGCGGTTCGCCTGGGTGCCGTCGGAGACCTGCCCGACCGACAGCAGCGGCACCGCCGGCACCGGCGGCACGGCAGGCTCGGGCGGCGACGGCGGTGCCACCGCCGGCGGCGGTGACAGCGGCGGCAGCTCCACACCGTCCACGGACCCCTCGCCCAGCCCCGACGCCAGCGGCGACGGCAGCGCGGGTGTCTCGGCGGGCACGGCATCCGGTACGACGCCTCAGCTCGTCGCCGACGGAGGTACGGCCGAGGGCAGCGTCGTGGTGTCGTACACGCCGGTCACGGGCTCGCCGACGGCGTCCACGACCGTGAGCGACGCCTGCGCGGGCACGGTGTACCGGACGGGGCTGCTGGCGCGGTAGCTGCCCTCCCGGAAGCGCTGCGGCAGACCCGGCCGGGGTCAGGCGTGAGCGGGCTCGTCCTCCGGGAGGAGCCCGAGTTCCGCGTCCCGCTGGTACTCCACCTCGCGGCGCAGCAGGCGGAACCACATGAACACCACGAACCCGGCGAAGACGAACCACTCGCCGGTGTAGCCGAGGTTCTGGAACGCCTTGAGGTCCAGCCCGGTGTCCGCGGTCCGGCCCGGCGGTACGGTGGTCAGCCCGGGGTCGGCCTTGTCGAGGGTCACCCACGCGTCGTACAGGTCGTACGGCACCAGGTTGACCAGCGATGCCGCGCTGATGGCGGCGGTCTGCCCGGCGGGGAGCCCGCCGCGGGCGCTGACGCCGTTGTCGCCGGGTGTCTCGGAGGCCTGGAGAGCGCCGGTGACGGTGACCTCGCCGGACGGCGGGGCGGGGGCCTTCGCCGTGTCGGCGTCGCCGGGCAGCCAGCCCCGCACCACCGGCAGGGCCTTGCCGTCGTCGGTGCGCAGCAGGGTCAGCACGTAGAAGCCGTCGCGGCCGTCCAGCTCGCGGTCGGGGACGAGCAGCTGTTCGGCGTACCGGCCGGTCGCGGTGGTCTGCCGTCCGGCGGTCGCCTTGTCGACGGGCAGCAGCTCCGTCAGCGGGCGGGGTGTCTCGCGGCGGGCGTCGGTGGCCGCGCTCTCGGCGTCGCGGTGCTCGTCGACGCGCGCCTCGAACCGGCTCAGCTGCCAGGACCCCATGAAGACGCAGAAGGGGATGGCCAGCAGCACGAAGACGTTGATCCCCCACCAGCGGGGCGTCAGCAGAAACCGGTACACGCCCTCCACGGTACGGTGCGCGCGCGGGGAACCCGGCGGCGGGGCCGGGCGGTGCGCGGCGTCCGGCGACGGCCCGCACGGGGCCCGCACGGGCGTCGTACGGGCCTCGTGGGGCCGTCGGAGAGTGCGGTGGATGTGACGGCCGTGGTGAGGTGGGCGGGAAGTTGTCCACAGGCTGGGGAGCGGGGCGGACGATTGTCGGCGTGAGCGGGCAGTATGGGGCCATGACTGAGAGCAACGGGTCCACCACAAGGGACCGGGAAGCGGGCGGGGAGATGCCTGAGGAGACTGCCGACGACATGCCGGAGGGCTTGACGGAGACCATGCCGGACTGGGAGAAGCGGTTCCGGGCGCCGCGGGTCTCCCTGCCGGACTGGGCGCTGGACGCCCCGCACCGCGCACTGTTCGTGTCGAACGCCACCGGTACGTACGAGCTGTACTCCTGGGACCGCGAGACCGGCGAGCAGCAGCAGGTGACGCACCGGCCGAACGGCACGACGGAGGGCGTGCTCTCCCCGGACGGCGAGTGGATCTGGTGGTTCGACGACAAGGACGGCGACGAGTTCGGCGTGTGGCGCCGCCGCCCCTTCACGGGCGGTGAGGACGAGCTGGCCACGCCGGGCCTGGACCCGTCCTATCCGGCGGGCCTGGCCCTCGGCCGCGACGGGCGTACGGCGGTCGTCGGCCGCTCCACCGACGAGGACGGTACGACGATCCATCTGGCCCGCACCGGTGAGCCGCCGCGGGAGATCTACCGGCACCGCGAGTCGGCGGGAGTCGGTGATCTGTCGCACGACGGTTCGCTGATCGCGATCGAGCACACCGAGCACGGCGACGCGATGCACTCGGCGCTGCGGGTGCTGCGCCCGGACGGCACGGCCGTCGCCGAGCTGGACGACACCGAGGGCGGGACGAAGGAGCTGGGCCTGGAGGTGCTCGGGTTCGCGCCGGTCGACGGTGACACGCGGCTGCTGGTCGGGCATCAGCGGCGGGGCCGCTGGGAGCCGATGGTGTGGGACGTGGCGACCGGCGAGGAGACCGACCTGGTGCTGGACCTGCCGGGCGATGTCAGCGCCGAGTGGTATCCGGACGGCAGCGCGCTGCTCGTGGTGCACGGCTTCGAGGCCCGCAGCGAGCTGTTCCGGTACGACCTGGGGGAGGGCCGTCTCGAGCGCATCCCGACCCCGCCGGGCACGGTGTCGGGCGCGACGGCCCGCCCGGACGGCACGGTGGAGTATCTGTGGTCGTCGGCGGCCGAGCCGCCCGCCGTGCGTTCGACCGGCGGCGGTGTGGTGCTCGACCCGCCGGGGATGCGCTGCCCGGGGTCGGTCGCGGTGGAGGACGTGTGGGTGGACGGGCCGGGCGGCCGTATCCACGCGCTCGTGCAGAAGCCGGCCGGCGCCAAGGGGCCGCTGCCGACCGTGTTCGACATCCACGGCGGCCCGACGTGGCACGACAGCGACTCGTTCGCGGCGGGCCCCGCGGCCTGGGTGGACCACGGGTACGCGGTGGTGCGGGTCAACTACCGGGGCTCCACCGGGTACGGCCGTGCCTGGACGGACGCGCTGAAGCACCGGGTCGGTCTGATCGAGCTGGAGGACATCGCGGCCGTGCGGGAGTGGGCGATCGGCTCCGGTCTCGCCGACCCCGGCCGGCTGATCCTCAGCGGCGCCTCCTGGGGCGGCTATCTCACCCTGCTCGGTCTCGGTACGCAGCCCGACGCGTGGGCGCTGGGCATCGCGGTCGTCCCGGTCGCCGACTACGTCACGGCGTACCACGACGAGATGGAGGCGCTGAAGGCGATGGACCGCACCCTGCTCGGCGGGACGCCCGAGGAGGTCCCGGAGCGGTTCGCGGCGTCGTCCCCGCTGACCTACGTCGACCGGGTGAAGGCCCCTGTCTTCATCTCCGCCGGGGTCAACGACCCACGCTGCCCGATCCGCCAGATCGAGAACTATGTGACCCGGCTCCAGGCGCGCGACGCGGTCCACGAGGTGTACCGGTACGACGCCGGGCACGGCTCCCTCGTGGTCGACGAGCGCATCAAGCAGGTCCGGCTCGAACTGGACTTCGCGGAGCGGCATCTGCCGAAGCCGCAGTAGGCCGTGTCGTCTGGATCTTGCCGCGGGTCGTGGGGGCGTCGGGCGGGGGGCAGCCCCGGCTCACTCCCCCGTGCCCGCCGGGGGGCGGGCCGGGGAGGGCGGCCCGGGTGCACGGCCCCGGGCAGGGCTCAGTCGTGCCAGGCCCTGGCGGGTCGCCGCCAGCACCACACGGTCCTCGTCGCGCAGGACGTACGCCTCGGACACCTCCCCCTCGACGCCGGCCGCGTCGACCGCCAGCACCCGCCACAGGCCCGGTTCGAAGGCGTCCGCGACCGTCTTGCCGGTGAGCTGCGGGTACCGGCCGACCTGCATCTCCGCGAACAGCAGCACCCGCCGTTCGACGGGGATCGCGCCGAGGATCTGCCGCCCGTGCATCGCCCCGGCGAACGCGGGCGCCGCGAGGTGGGTGACGCTGCGGCTGCGGGTGAGGGCGTGCGGGTGCGCGGCGCGCAGGGTGCGGTAGACGGCGGTCGCGAAGTCGTCGTCGTACACCCGCAGCACGGCCCGCAGGCCGGGCCGTACCCCGCGGGCGTACAGCACGGCCTCCAGGTTGGTGGTGTCGGATGAGGTCACCGCGAGCAGCGCGTACGCGCGGTGGATCTTCGCGGCCTCCAGGACGCCTTCCTGGGTGACGTCGCCGAGCACCACCGGCACCCGCAGCCGGCGGGCGGTGGCCATGCCGCGGGCCTCCGGGTCGGACTCGACGCACACCACGGGCACGTCGAGTTCCCGCAGCCGGGTCAGGACCCGGGTGCCGATCTTGCCGAGGCCGAGCAGGACGATGTGCCCGCCGAGGCCGCGGGGCGGTTTGCGCAGCGCGGACGCGGTGCGGAAGGTGCCCAGCGCCTCCAGGACGGCGGCGATCAGCAGGGGGAGGAGGAGCAGTCCGGCGAGCCCGGACAGCAGTTGCAGCACCTGCCGGCCGGTGCGTTCGCCCTTGGCGGGGTCGTTGATGGCGAACAGGTCGAGCAGGGTCAGATACAGCGCGCCCAGCGGGTGCACGCCGGTCACCACGGCGAGGGTGACGGCGAGCGCGACGACACACGCGACGAGTCCGGCGAGCGACCAGCGCAGCCGGCGGGAGAAGAGCGAGGCGAAGGGAGGGACGACACCGCCGGTGCCGCGGCCGGCGGGCAGTGAGGGACCGGTGTAGGAGACCTGCTCCAGTACGACGGTGCCGCGTCCGCGGGCGGCGCGCACGGTGTCCGCGTCGGGCAGCAGCTGCGGCCCTTGCTCGCCGCTGTTCTCCGAACCGTCCGCGTAGGCGGGATCGTTGCCGGGCGCGGACAGCAGCGCGAGGGTGGCCAGCCCGGACGGGGTACGGCCGTCGGGGCGCGGAGCGTGCTCCACCGCGCGCAGCATCAGCCCCTCGGTCTGGACGACCTTGGTGGTGCCGGCGACGGCCGCCGCCGTGAGGGCGGGTGCGGCGGTGTCGGCGTCGGAGAGCACGGTGACGGAGGCGTCCTCCGCGTCCGCGCCGGTGTCGTCGGCGGCGGCCAGCGCGGCGGCCTGGTCGAGGAGTTCCTCGATGTGCTGGCCGAGCCGCCGGTTGTACAGGCGCAGCACGAGCCGCAGCCGGGGGTTGAGACGGCGGGCGGTGAGGGCGGCGCGGATGTTGGTCTCGTCGTCGTCGTACACGAGGGCCAGGGCGGTGGCCCGGTCGACGCCGGCGTCGGCGAGGACGGCCTCGGTGGGTTCGGCGGCCTCGATGAGCCGTTCGCCGCCGCGTGGTTCGCTCGTGCCGGCGGTGCCGCTGCCGCGGTTGACGGCGGCCATGACGACCCGGTCGAGCAGGGCGGCCGAGACCGCGCGGGCGCGGCCGACGACGGGAGGGCTTACGGTGCCGCGGCCGGCGGGCACGACGAGGGTGACCTGTTCGCGGTAGACGCCGCGCAGTTCGGCGGCGAGCCGGTGCGCCAGCCCGTCGTCCCCGCACACGACCATATGGGCGCCGGCCTCACCGGCCGTGCCCTGATTCGGAACGCTCGCCACGGGGAGCAAGACTGCCTGACGGGCGGCGGTGGTTCCAGGGGGACACGGGGTCTCCACAGCCTCCCTGACGGACCCCCAGATTCCCTTTTCGGTCCCGGTGTCGGGCTGGTCGGCCGGGGTGGTTCGGCGGGGTGTTCCGCGGGGCAGGGAGGTCGGTGTTCGGTGAAGTCGAAGTCACCTCGCGTGTACGGGAGCAGACATGAGGATCTCCGTGGACCCCGAGCGGTGCTACGGCTCGGGTGACTGTGTCTACAGGGTGCCGGCCGTCTTCACGGTCGTCGACGGTTTCGGCGCCGTCCTGCCGGGTCGTGAGGACGCGGCGGACGATCCCGAGCTGCGGGAGGCGCTGCGGGAGGCGGTGGAGGGCTGCCCCTCGCAGGCGATCAGCATCGTCGAGTAGCGGCCGGGAAGCGCGAGCGGTGGCCGGGCTTCCCGGGCGGTGCCGTGCCGAGCGGTGCCGGGCTTCCCGGGTGGTGGCCGTGCTCCCCGGGTGGTGGCCGGGCTTCCCGGGTGGTGGCCGTGCTCCCCGGGTGGTGGCCGTGCTCCCCGGGCGGTGCCGTGCTCCCCGAGCGGTGGCCCGGCAGCGCGAGAGCGGCGGCCGGTTTTCTCCGCGAGCGGCGGCCACCGGCGTCCCCGAGCCCGGCGCCGCCCGTCCCTGGGGCACGTCCGTCACCGCGCCCCCGTCGTGAGCGCCCCCAGTCCCGCCAGTGCGTGGGCGCGGGCCACGACGACCGCCGTGCGGGCGTGCCGCTCGGCCGGGTCGACGTGCGGGGCCTGCCCGGTGACCTGGCCGGGCCACTTGCGGTAGAGCAGCCCGGTCTCGGCGGTGAACCAGCCGGGGCTGACCGCGTCGAGCGCCAGCAGCAGCCCGGTGTCCTCGGAGGCGGGCAGCGCCATCCAGCCGCCGAGGGCGAGCAGCAGCTCGCGCCGTACGAACAGGGTGGCCGGGTGGACGGGGGCGCGGTGGTCGTGGGCGGTGAAGTGGGCGAGGACCGTGCCGCGTTCCAGAGGGCCCTCGGCGGGTTCGCCGGGGAAGCCGGTGGTGGTGCCGTCGGGCAGCAGGTCCAGTGCCCGCGAGGTCGCCCAGCCCAGGCCGGGACGGGTGTCCAGGGCGGCCAGGTCGCGGGCGAGTGCGCCCGGCGTGAGCTGGTCGTCGGCGTCGAGGATCTTCACGTACTCCCCGTCGGCGTCCGCGAGGGCGAGGGTGCGGGCGACGCCGGGGCCGCCGGGCCGGCCCTGCCGGAACACGATCCGGTCGTCGTCGGGGACATGGGGGCGGACGGCGTCGGTGGTGCCGTCCTCGCGGATCACCCACCGCCACTCCCAGCCGGGGGGTAACTCCTGTGCGGTCAGCGACCGGTGGGCCTCGGGCAGGAAGCGCGCCGAGGGGGCGTGGACGGCGGTGACGACGGTGATGCGCCGGGGCGGCACGGCGGCACTCACCACCTTTCCGGGTGCAGGGGTGACGAGCGGTTCGGTGCGGTACGGCGGTGCGGGCCCCCGTCGGGGCGGCGGACGCGGCCCGGAGGGTGACACGAAAGGGCCCGACCGCTGGCGACGGGGGATGCACCAGCGATCGGGCTGTGGCCAAGGCTAACAGGGCGGATGGTGCGGTGGGAGCGCCCGCCGGAGACCGACGCAAGGGTGTGATGCGTATCACTGAAACAAAATGGGGTCACTCGGCGCAGGGCGGGTCGTACGACAGGCGCGGAAGGTACTCATGCCACTTCTGCGCGGTGAGCACTCCGCGCGTGGAGGCGCAGATGTGCCGGACGGCGGCGTCGACGTCCAGATTCCACAGCCGTACGGTGCCGGTGCCGCTGGACACCCCGAGCATGCCGCCGCGCGGGGAGAACGCGAGGAAGTGCCCCGCCTTGGCGTTCGGGCTCATCGACTCGCCCAGCGGGGACGCGTCGCCGGGGTCGGCGATGTTCCACAGCCGTACGGTGTTGTCGTTGCCGCCGCTGGCGAGGGTCCGCCCGTCGGGACTGAGCGTGAGGGACACGACCGCCTCGGTGTGCCCGGTGAGCGGCTTGCCCAGCGGGCGGGCGCCGGCCGGGTCGGCGGTGTCCCACAGCCGTACCGTGTCGTCGTCGCTGCCGCTGGCCAGGGTCCGCCCGTCGGGCGTGAACACGACCATGTTGACCGGCCCGGCATGCCCGGACAGGGTGCGCAGGGCGCGCGGCCGGGCCGGCTCGCGCACGTCCCACAGCCGTACGGTGGCGTCCGCGCTGCCGCTGGCGAGAGTCCGCCCGTCGGGGCTGAACGCGAGGTCGTTGACGTAGCCGCGATGGCCGGTCAACGGCTCGCCGAGCGCCCGCGGCCGGGCCGGGTCGGACACGTCCCACAACCGGATCGTGCGGTCGGTGTACGCCGTCGCCAGCACCCGCCCGTCAGGGCTGAAGGCCAGCGCGAACGCGAACCGGGTCCGCAGCTCCAGCGGCGCCCCCAGCGTGCGCGGCCGGGCCGGGTCGGACACGTCCCACAGATGCACACGGTGACTGTCGGTCAGCACGGCCAGGGTGCGCCCGTCCGGGGAGAACAGCAGCGCCCGGTCACCGCCGTCGGCCGGCATGAACGGCTCGCCCACCAGCAGGGGATGCGCGGGCCGGTCCACGTCCCACAGCCGTACCCGGCCGTCGCGTGCGGCCGTCGCCAACAGCCGCCCGTCCGGCCGGAACGCGCCGCTGCGGCCCAGCATGTCCGACGTCGGCACCGACCACAGCCGTACCTTGCTGTCGCCGTTGCCGGTGGCGAGGGTGCGCCCGTCGGGGCTGAACCCGAGCGCGTACATCTCGCCGCTGCCGCCCGCCAGCGGCTCCCCGATCTGCGCCGGATGCGCCGGGTCGGCCACGGTCCACAGGCTGGCCGTGCTGTCGGCGCTCGCGGCGGCGAGCAGTTCCCCGTCCGGGCTGAACGCCACCGACCACACCGGCCCGGTGTGCCCGGTCAGCGGCGCCCCCAGCTGCCGGGCCCGCGCCGGGTCGGCGATGTCCCACAGCCGTACGGTGTCGTCGCTGCCGCCGCTCGCCAGCGTCCGCCCGTCCGGGGCGAACGCGACGGAGTGCACGGTGCCGCCGTGCCCGGCCAGCGGCCCCCCGAGCGCCTTCGGCCGCCGGGGGTCGGCGATGTCCCACAGTCGTACGGTGCCGTCGTCCCCGCCGGTGGCGACCGTACGGCCGCCCGGGCCGAAGGCGACCGAGCGCACCGCGGCCCGGTTCCCGGTGAGCGTGGCCAGGGTCCGCGGGTGCGCGGGGTCGGCCATGTCCCACAGCCGTACCGTGCGGTCCTCCCCGGCGGAGGCCATCACCCGCCCGTCCGGGCCGAACGCGACCAGATAGATCGTGTCCTGCCCGCCCGCCAGCGGCGCGCCCAGCGGGCGCGGGCGGGCCGGGTCGCCGACGTCCCAGCGGCGGATCGTTCCGTCGTCACCCGCGCTGACCAGGGTGCGCCCGTCGGGACTGAACACAGCACTGCTGACCCAGCTGCCGTGCCCCCGCAGCGGCTCGCCCAGCGCCCTGGGCCGGGCCGGGTCGGAGACGTCCCACAGGCGGACGGTGCGGTCGTAGCTGGCGGTGGCCAGCAGCCGGCCGTCCGGCGAGAACGACGTCAGATACACGGCGCCGGTGTGGCCCAGCACAGGCGTGGCGAGCGGCGCGTTCACGATCGACAGCAGCCGGTTGCCGGTGTCCTGGTCGTGCGGGCGCAGCCGGTGCGCCACCAGGTCCAGCTGGGCCGACAGCGACGGATCGCTGTCCTGCACCCGGTCCGCCTCGGCCATCACCTGCGCGAACACCGCGTCGTCCCGCTGCTGCCACGCCACCACCGCCGCGCCCGCCGCGACCACGGCCAGCACCACCAGCAGCGCCACGGCGGCCCGCCCCACCCACAGGTTCCGCCGCCGCAGCCGCACCGACGCCGCCAGGAACTCCACCGCGCTGCGGGTGAGATACGTGTCGCCCGCCGACCGCGCCCAGCCGTGCGCCTGCTCCAGCCGCGATCCCCGGTACAGCAGCGACGGGTCCCGGTCGGAGTCCTCCCAGGCCCGGCCGTCCTCCTCCAGCCGCTGCCGCAGCAGGTTGCCGCCGCGGTCCTCGTCGATCCAGTTCCGCAGCCGGGGCCACGCGGTCAGCAGCGCCTCATGAGTGATCTCCACGGTGTCCGCGTCCAGGGTGACCAGCCGGGCCCGTACCAGCGCCTCCAGCGACTCCTCCGTCTTCGCCGGATCAGCGGACTCCTCCGCGAGCTGCCGCCGCGTCCCGCGCCGCCGGGTGGCCTGCGTGTCCTCGCCGATCCTCACCAGCCGCAGCAGCAGCAGCCGGGCCGCCGTGCGGGCCGCCGGGTCCAGCCCCGCCCACGCCCGCTCCGCCGTCGCCGCGACCGCGCCCTGGATACCGCCGGCCGCCCGGTACCCGGCGAGCGACAGCCGGCCCGCCTTGCGGCGCTGCCATGTGGCGAGCAGCGCGTGCGACAGCAGCGGCAGCACCCCCGCGCCGTGCGCGCCGCGCACCCCGTCGGCGCCCACCTCGCGCACGATCAGCTCCGCCAGCCCCGGCTCCAGCTCCAGGCCGACCGCCCTGGCCGGCGCGGTCACCGCCTCGCGCAGTTCGGCGGCGGTCAGCGGGCCGAGCACCATGTGCCGGTGCTGGAGGGCGTCCGCCAGCTCGGGATGGCCCAGGCACCGGTCGTAGAAATCGGCGCGCACCCCGAGCACGACGAGCACCGGCGCGGGCAGTCCGGGCCCAGCGGTGCTGCACGCGGCGTGCAGCACCTGCACGAAGGCACGCCGGTCGGCCTCGGACGGGCAGAGAGTGAACGTCTCCTCGAACTGGTCGACGATCACGACGGGACGCGCGTCGGGCGAGGCGCCGATACGGGCGGACCAGGAGGAGAGGGCGGCATGGACGGTGGGGGTGTCCGGGCCGTGAG
>NZ_JALLGL010000124.1 GCF_023072675.1 Streptomyces sp. XM83C | reverse complement strand
AGGACATCATGCGCTGCCTCAAACGCTTCGTGGCCCGCGAGGTCTACCGGGCCCTGACCAGCACACCGACCGAACGAATCACTCAAACCGACCTGGCTCCAGCGGCTTGACAGCCATAGGAGCATCCCGGCCCGCCGGCCGGCGCGCACCACCCGGAAGGCCCGGCTCCCCGCACACAGCGGGGAGCCGGGCCTTTTGGGGTGCGGAGAGGTCTGCGGGCGTACGAGCGGTCTCCGGAGGGCACGTGTGCCCTCCGGACGCACCCGGCGCCCTCCGGCGCACCCGCCGGCCGGTCGCGTGCCCGGGGCGTCGCCGGTGGCTGCTTCTCCCCCTGTCCGCTCCCGACGGGGGGATCGTGACCGTCCGGTTATCGGTATACGCCCGTTCAGGTTTCGGACATGTAAACCCAGAATTCGCAGCTATATGTCCGATTTGACGGAATCTTGTCTCGCCAGTCAAGCGCGCGCAGGTGTCAATCGCTGCAATTTTTCCTCAAAATATGGACGGTAGGGAGATCCCTATGTCTTCCACCCTTGACGCGCGTTGAAGGCTTTGGCGAAAGTTCCCCCAAACCGCAGAACCTGCCGGTATCTGTGCTGCGCTCAACTCTCCAACCCCCCGGGGGAAGAACACACATGACCAGTCCAGTCGCCTTGGACCCCGAGCTCGAGTCGACGCCCGAGCCCGCTGAGGGTGAGCAGAAGCTCGAGGGGCGTTCTCCCGGCCAGTTGATGTGGCAGCGCTTCAAACGGGACCGTACCGGTGTCATCTGTGCCTGGGTAGTGATTTTCTACTTCGTCGTGGCCCTCTGCGCCCCGCTGCTGGTCAAGCTCAGCGGCACCGACCCGTACACCCTGTACGGCCAGGACCCCACCTACGCGGACAAGCCCGTCCTCGACGACTTCGGCCTGCCGCTCGGGTACTTCGGCGGCGTCTCCGCCGACCACTGGTTCGGCGTGGAGCCGCAGTTCGGCCGTGACCTGTTCGCCATGCTCGTGTACGGCATGCGGACGTCGCTGTTCATGGCACTCGGCGTGACCGTCCTGATGATGGGCACGGGCATCGTCCTCGGCCTCATCGGCGGCTACTTCGGCGGCAAGACCGACTACTGGCTCGGCCGTGTCACGGACTTCTTCCTGTCCTTCCCGCAGCAGCTGTTCTTCATCGCCTTCATGCCCGTCGTCACTGCCTTCTTCGTCGACCCGCGGGAGGAGACGCCGACGTACTTCCGGGCGCTGGCGATGCTGATCGTGCTGTGGGTGCTCGGCTGGATGAGCATGTCCCGACTGGTACGCTCCACCGTTCTGTCGCTGCGTGAACGGGAGTTCGTCGAGGCCGCCAAGGTCTCCGGCGCCTCCCCGGCCCGGATCATCCGCAAGGAGATCCTGCCGAACGTCGTGACGCCGATCCTCGTGCAGTTCACGTACACACTGCCCAGCACCATCCTCACCATCGCCTTCCTTTCCTTCGCGGGCGTCGGCTTCGTCGAGCCGACCCCGGACTGGGGCCGGCTGTTCGCCGCGGGTGCCAAGTACACCCAGCAGGACCCGGCGTTCATCTTCTTCCCCGGTCTGGCGCTGGTGATCTTCGTCCTGGCCTTCAACCTCCTCGGAGACTCGGTCCGGGACGCCTTCGACCCCAAGTCCGGGCGGTAACCGTCCATTGGTGGGGGGTGGCTGCCGCCCCCGCGTCGGCCTACCAGCCGCGTCCGGCAGCACTCATGGATAACAACCGACAGGTAGGTGCATTCGCCTCATGAAGTCGCTCACGTCGCGCAGAGCGCGCGCCATCGTGGTCGCCCTTGCGGCCGGCTCGCTCGCCCTCACCGCGTGCTCCAAGAACGAGGGGGGCAAGTCCGGCACGGACTCCAAGAAGGACCAGAAGGAGGCCGCGGTCCAGTCCAAGGCGGTCACCTACGCCGACGCCGCCGCGTCCACCGGTCCCGCCCCCGAGCTGCCCGGCGCCAAGAGCGGTGGCACGATCCAGGTCTACCAGGAGGCGGGCCTGTCCCACCTCGACCCGGGCCAGATCTACGTCTCCGACGCCGGCCAGGTCGCCAACCTGCTCTTCCGCCGCCTGACCCAGTTCAAGGAGGACGACAAGGGCAACGTCTCGGTCGTCGGTGACCTCGCCACCGACTCCGGCCAGTCCTCCGACGGCGGCAAGACCTGGACCTTCAAGCTGAAGGACGGTCTGAAGGACGCCAACGGCAACCCGATCAACTCCGCCGACGTCCGCCACAGCATCGAGCGCCTGTACGCGAAGTTCATCTTCGACGGCCCGACGTTCCTGCAGACCTGGCTGAGCGGCCCCGACTACCGCAAGGCCCTGCCGAACGGCGGCTTCGACGGCAAGCACCTGCCGGCCACCGTCCTGGACACCCCGGACGACAAGACGGTCATCTTCCACTTCGACACCGCCCGCCCGGACCTGCCGCAGGCGCTGGCCATGGCCGGCTACGCGGTCGTCCCGGAGGAGACCGACACGAAGGAGAAGTACGACAGGGCCCCCGTCGCCACGGGCCCGTACAAGATCCAGTCGTACAAGCCCGACAAGTCGATGGTCCTGGTGAAGAACACCAACTGGGACCCGAAGACCGACTCCGTGCGCCACCAGTACGTCGACGGCTTCAACTTCCAGTTCGGTGTCACCGAGTCGACCCAGACCAAGCGTCTGATCGCCGACCAGGGTGAGGACAAGAACGCCATCCAGCTCACCAACGGCGTCGAGGCCACCCAGGTCCAGGACGTCGTCGGCAACCCCGAGGTCAACAAGCGTGTCGTGAAGGGCTACCAGCCCTACGTCATGCAGCTGACCTTCAACCTCGACCGCGTCAAGGACAAGAAGGTCCGCGAGGCCGTCACCTACGCCGTCAACTCCAAGGCCCTGATCGCCGGTGAGGGCGGTGTCTACGGCGGCGACGTGGCTCCGAACTACTTCGCCCCGACCCTGCCGGGCTACGAGGCCAACTACGACCCGTACGGCCGTCTGAAGTCGCCTCAGGGCAACATCGCCAAGGCCTCCGAGATCGTCAAGTCGCTGCCGGAGAACGAGAAGACCCTCGTCTTCGCCTACTCCAACAGCGAGGCCGGCCAGAAGCGCAAGGTCGCCATCGAGGACGCCCTCGGCAAGGTCGGCTTCAAGGTCGTCTCCAAGGAAGTCGACTCGGCGAGCTACTACGAGCAGATCGGCAAGCTGAACAACCCGTACGACATGTACATCACCGGCTGGGGCCAGGACTGGCCGTCGCCGGGCACGGTCGTCACGCCGATCTACGACGGCACCCAGGTCTCCGACGGCAACGCCAACTACTCGCACGTCAAGGACCCGAAGGTCGACGGCCTGATCCAGAAGGCCCTCACCCAGGAGCCCACCGAGGCCGCGGCCACCTGGAAGGAGGCGCACCACTACCTCCTGGAGAACATCATCCCGGCCGCGCCGCTGTGGTACACCAAGCAGATCATGCTCTCCGGCTCCAACATCGGTGGTGCCCGCTACAGCACGGTGTCCAGCCTCATCGACATCAACCACCTGTTCCTGAAGTCGTAACTCTCTACGGCTGATCGCGGGGGCGCGCACCAGGCGGAGCGCGCCCCCGCACCTCCGTGAAACCTCCCACCGTCTCCGCAGAGAGCAGCCAACCCGCCATGCTTCAGTTCATCATCCGGCGCACGGTCGGTGCCGTCGTCACCCTCTTCCTCATCGGCGCCGCGACCTTCTTCCTGTTCGTCGCCACGCCCTCCGACTACGCCTCCCTGTCCTGTGGCAAGGACTGCTCTCCCCAGAGACTGGCCGACATCCGGGAGGCGCTCGGACTCGACCTTCCCATCGCCCAGCAGTTCTGGGACTTCATGTCCGGCATCGTGATGGGCCGTGACTACCCGACCGGACACTGCAGCGCCCCGTGCCTGGGCCAGTCGTTCTACTCGGGCGACATGGTGTGGGACACGATCATGGACCGTTTCCCGACGACCCTGACGCTCACCGCCGGCGGTGCGGTGGTCTTCCTGATCGTCGGTATCGGTGCGGGCATGCTCGCCGCCTACCGGCGCGGCTCCCTCCTGGACAAGATCGCCACCGGCGGCTCGATGGTCCTCAGCTCGTTCCAGATCTACTTCCTCGGACCGATCGTCCTGTGGATCTTCGTCTACAGCACCGGCCTGATGGAGAACCCCAAGTACGTGCCGATCACCCAGGACCCCTTCGGCTGGTTCATGGGCATGCTGCTGCCGGTCCTGGTGATGTCCACGATCTTCACCGCGCAGTACACCCGTATGGCGCGCTCGTCGATGATCGAGCAGCTCGCCGAGGAGCACGTGCGCACCGCCCGGGCCAAGGGCATGTCGAAGCCGTACGTCTTCTTCCGCTACGCCTGGCGCGGCTCGCTCATCCCGATCGTCACCGTCTTCGGCATGGACGTCAGCGGCATGCTCGGTGGCGCCGTCGTCACCGAGCTGACCTTCTCGCTCCAGGGCATCGGCCGGCTCGCCGTCAACGGCGCCACCAACAAGGACCTGCCGCTCACCATGGGCGTGATGCTGGTCGGAGCCTTCTTCATCCTGCTCATCAACATCCTCACCGACATCGCGTACGCCTACATCGACCCGCGCATCCGGCTCTCCTAGGAAGAACGAACCACCGTGACCACACTGACCAAGACCGAGGACGCCGCGGCCCCGACCGGCGCGGACAGCTTCCTGTCGGTGCGCGATCTGAAGGTGCGGTTCTCCACCGAGGACGGCATCGTCAAGGCCGTCGACGGCCTGTCCTTCGACGTCGAGCGGGGCAAGACCCTGGGCATCGTCGGCGAGTCCGGCTCCGGCAAGTCCGTCACCAACCTGACGATCCTGGGCCTGCACAACCCGCGCAACACCACCATCGACGGGGAGATCGTCCTCGACGGCAAAGAACTCGTCACCGCCACGGAGAAGGAGCTGGAGCACCTCCGCGGCAACAAGATGGCGATGATCTTCCAGGACCCGCTGACCGCGCTGTCCCCGTACTACACGGTCGGCCGGCAGCTGTCCGAGCCGTTCATGAAGCACCGGGGCGCCTCCAAGAAGGAGGCCAAGGACCGCGCCATCGAGATGCTGGCCAAGGTCGGCATCCCGCAGCCCAAGGTCCGCTTCGACGACTACCCGCACCAGTTCTCCGGCGGTATGCGCCAGCGCGCCATGATCGCCATGGCCCTGATGTGCGACCCCGACCTGCTGATCGCCGACGAGCCGACCACCGCGCTCGACGTGACCGTCCAGGCGCAGATCCTCGACCTGCTCAAGGACCTCCAGCAGGAGATCGGCTCCGCGATCATCTTCATCACCCACGACCTCGGAGTCATCTCCCACATGGCCGACGACCTGCTGGTGATGTACGCCGGCCGGGCCGTGGAACGCGGCAGCGTCCGTGAGGTCATGCGCGAGCCCAAGCACCCCTACACCTGGGGCCTGCTCAGCTCCATGCCGCGGCTTGACAGCAACATCGACGAGATGCTGGAGCCCATCCCCGGCGCCCCGCCCTCGCTGCTCAACCCGCCCTCCGGCTGCCCCTTCCACCCCCGCTGCGCCTACCGCGACCAGGTCTCCGGCACGCTGTGCACGGACACCCGGCCGCCGCTCGGCGAGGGCCGGGCCGCCGCCTGCCATCTGACGGCGGAGCAGAAGCAGACCATTTTCATCGACAAGATCCAGCCCCGGCTGCGCTAGGGAGATCCGAGACATGAGCGACAACCTCACCCTCCCCGCACAGCAGGGCCCCGCCGACGCGCCGTCCCCGACGGAGACACTGCTTGAGGTCCAGGACCTCACCAAGCACTTCCCGATCTACGGCGGCTTCCCCTTCAAGCGGAAGGTCGGAGCCGTCCAGGCCGTCGACGGGGTCTCCCTGACCGTCGGCGTCGGCGAGAGCGTCGGCCTCGTCGGCGAGTCCGGCTGCGGCAAGTCCACCACCGGCCGACTGATCACGCGGCTCCTGGAGCCCACCGGCGGCAAGATCACCTACGCGGGGCGGGACATCACCCACGCCTCCCGCAAGGAACTCGCGCCGGTGCGGTCCGAGATCCAGATGATCTTCCAGGACCCGTACTCGTCGCTGAACCCGCGGCAGACCGTCGGCTCCATCATCAAGTCGCCGATGGAGGTCAACGGGATCGAGCCCGCCGGGGGCCGTGAGAAGAAGGTCCGCGAGCTGCTGGAGCTGGTCGGCCTCAACCCCGAGCACTACAACCGGTTCCCGCACGAGTTCTCCGGCGGTCAGCGTCAGCGCATCGGCGTCGCCCGCGCCCTCGCGCTGGAGCCGAAGCTGATCGTCGCCGACGAGCCGGTCTCCGCGCTGGACGTGTCCATCCAGGCGCAGGTCGTCAACCTGCTTCAGCAGGTGCAGAAGGAACTCGGCATCGCGTTCCTGTTCATCGCCCACGACCTGGCTGTCGTGCGGCACTTCTCGCAGCGCGTCGCCGTGATGTACCTCGGCAAGGTCGTCGAGGTCGGCGACCGTGACTCCATCTACACGAGGCCGCGGCACCCCTACACCCACGCGCTGCTGTCCGCCGTGCCGGAGATCGGCATCGAGGACGGCGCCGGCGAGGGCCGGGAGCGCATCCGGCTCTCCGGTGACGTGCCGTCGCCGATCTCGCCGCCGTCGGGCTGCCGCTTCCGTACGCGGTGCTGGAAGGCGCAGGACAAGTGCGCCACGGAGGAGCCGCCGCTGGTGCAGCTGTCCGGCAACCGGGCCGGGCACCTGACCGCGTGCCACTTCCCGGAGGAGCCGAGCATCGAGGCGCGGGACGAGGACGTGGTGATGGACCCGGCGCTGAAGGCGCTGGAGGAGGACGCGGACTGACGTCACGCGCGCGCTGCCTCTCGAACGGCGGCCGGGGAGCCCACCTCCCCCGGCCGCCGTTCCCTTTTCCTCGCGCAGTTCCCCGCGCCCCTGGGTGGATGACGCGGGGCGGAGGGTCCGACGCGGCTGCGGGCAGTCGTGCCGCAGGGCGGCACGGGTGGGCGCAGCGGCACCCCCGCAGCCGGGGCGCGACCCCCGCCCTCCCCCGAAAGGGTTTGTGCGGGTGCGGGGGGCTGACGCGGCGTCGATATTGGCCCCGTAAGGGATCAGCGCCCCGGCGCGTCAAGGAGGAGGCACTCCATGCATGGAGCCAGGTACGCCAAACGGGTCGCTTGCGCAGCCGCCGTCGCCCTCGCGGCCACGGCCTGCGGCGGCGGCGACAGCGACGGCGGCGGCAGCGACGGCGCCGGCGTGCTCAGTGCCTCCTGGGGCGACCCGCAGAACCCGCTTGAGCCGGCCAACACCAACGAGGTGCAGGGCGGCAAGGTGCTCGACATGATCTTCCGCGGGCTGAAGCGGTACAACCCGGAGACCGGTGCCGCCGAGGACATGCTCGCGGAGAAGATCGAGACGTCGGACTCGCAGAACTTCACCATCACCATCAAGGACGGCTGGACCTTCCAGAACGGCGAGAAGGTCACCGCGAAGTCCTTCGTGGACGCGTGGAACTACGGCGCCGGCCTGAAGAACAATCAGCGCAACGCGTACTTCTTCGGGTACATCGAGGGCTACGACCAGGTGCACCCGGAGGACGGCAGCAAGCAGACCGCGGACACCATGAGCGGGCTGAAGGTCGTCGACGACAAGACGTTCACGGTCAAGCTGACGCAGAAGTTCTCCACGTTCCCGGACACCCTCGGGTATCCCGCGTTCGCGCCGCTGCCGCAGTCGTTCTTCACTGACCACGCCGGCTGGATCGCCAAGCCCGTCGGCAACGGGCCGTACCAGATCGACTCGTACGCCAAGGGCTCGCAGATGTCCCTGCGGAAGTGGGACCAGTACCCCGGCGACGACAAGGCGCAGAACGGCGGTGTGGACCTGAAGGTGTACACCGACAACAACACCGCCTACACCGATCTGATCGCCGGCAACCTCGACCTCGTCGACGACGTCCCCGCCTCCCAGTTGAAGAACGTCAACAACGACCTCCAGGGCCGCTATCTGAACACGCCCGCGGGCATCATCCAGACGCTCGCGTTCCCGTTCTACGACCCGCAGTGGAACAAGGCGGACAGCGACAAGGTCCGCAAGGGCCTGTCGATGGCCATCAACCGCAAGCAGATCACCGACACGATCTTCCAGAAGACCCGCACCCCCGCCACCGACTGGACCTCGCCGGTGCTGGGCAAGGAGGGCGGCTTCCAGGACGGGCTGTGCGGGGAGTTCTGCGACTACGACCCGGAGCAGGCGAAGAAGCTGATCCAGGAGGGCGGCGGCCTGCCGGGCGGGCAGGTGAAGATCTCGTACAACGCGGACACCGGCTCGCACAAGCAGTGGGTGGACGCCGTCTGCAACTCCATCAACAACGCCCTCGGCAACGACAAGGCGTGCGTGGGCAGCCCGGTCGGCACGTTCGCCGACTTCCGCACCAGGATCACGCAGAAAAAGATGACCGGGCCGTTCCGGGCGGGCTGGCAGATGGACTACCCGCTCATCCAGAACTTCCTCCAGCCGCTCTACTACACCAACGCCTCCTCCAACGACGGCAAGTGGAGCAACAAGGAGTTCGACAGCCTGGTCGACCAGGCCAACCAGGAGACCGACACCGGCAAGGCGATCCAGCTGTTCCAGCAGGCCGAGGAGGTCGTCCGGGACAACATGGCGGCCATCCCGCTGTGGTACCAGAACGGCAGCGCCGGCTGGTCGGACCGGCTTTCCAACGTGAAGCTGAACCCGTTCAGCGTCCCCGTCTACAACGAGATCAAGGTCGGCTGATCCGCCATGGGGCGCTATGTCGTCCGGCGGCTGCTCCAGATGATCCCCGTGTTCATCGGGGCGACGCTGCTGATCTTCCTCATGGTGAACGTGATGGGCGACCCCATCGCGGGCCTGTGCGGTGACCGGGAGTGCGATCCGGCGACCGCGGCGCAGCTGAGGAAGGAGTTCGGCCTCGACAAGCCGGTGTGGCAGCAGTACCTGACGTACATGGGGAACGTCTTCACCGGCGACTTCGGTACGGCGTTCAACGGGCAGAAGGTCACCGAGCTGATGTCGACCGCGTTCCCCGTGACGATCCGGCTCACCCTCGTGGCGATCGTCTTCGAGATCGTCATCGGGATCACGCTGGGCGTCGTCACCGGGCTGCGGCGCGGCCGGCCCGTCGACACGGGCGTCCTGGTCCTCACCCTCGTGGTGATCTCCGTGCCGACCTTCGTCACGGGTCTGCTGCTTCAGCTGCTGCTCGGCGTGAAATGGGGGTGGATCCGGCCGTCCGTCTCCAGCGGGGCGCCCCTCGACGAGCTGATCCTGCCGGGCCTGGTGCTCGCCTCGGTGTCCCTGGCGTACGTGGTCCGGCTGACGCGTACCTCCATCGCGGAGAACCGGCGTTCGGACTATGTGCGGACGGCGATCGCGAAGGGGCTGCCGCGGCGCCGGGTGATCACCCGGCATCTGCTGCGGAACTCCCTGATCCCCGTGATCACGTTCATCGGCGCGGACATCGGCTTCCTCATGGGCGGCGCGATCGTCACCGAGCGGATCTTCAACATCCACGGCGTCGGCTACCAGCTCTACCAGGGCATCCTGCGGCAGAACACCCAGACGGTGGTCGGGTTCGTGACCGTGCTGGTGCTGGTGTTCCTGGTCTGCAATCTCGTCGTCGACCTCCTGTACGCCGTACTCGACCCGAGGATCCGCTATGCCTGAGCCTCCCTACGAACACGACGGCGCCATCGCGGGCACCGGCTTCGGCGGCGCCATGGACCTCGCCACGGACGAGGCGGAGACGCTGGAGAAGACGCCGGGCGGTCCGGAGGGCACCGGGCCGTCCGGCAAGCCCCGTTCCCTGTGGTCGGACGCCTGGCGGGACCTGCGGCGCAACCCCGTCTTCATCATCTCCGGGCTCGTCATCCTGTTTCTCGTCTTCATCTCCATCTGGCCGTCGTCGATCGCCTCCGGCAACCCGCTGAGCTGCGATCTCGCCAAGGCCCAGCAGGGCTCCCAGCCCGGGCACCCGTTCGGTTTCGACGGGCAGGGCTGCGATGTGTACACGCGGACCGTGTACGGCGCCCGCAAGTCGGTGACGGTCGGTGTGTGCGCCACCCTCGGCGTGGCGATCCTGGGGTCCGTGCTGGGCGGTCTCGCCGGGTTCTTCGGCGGGGCGTGGGACTCCTTCCTGTCCCGGGTCACCGACGTGTTCTTCGCGATCCCCGTGGTGCTGGGCGGTCTGGTGCTGCTGTCGGTGGTGACCAGCAACACCGTGTGGCCCGTCATCGGGTTCATGGTGCTGCTGGGCTGGCCGCAGATCTCCCGTATCGCCCGCGGCTCGGTGATCACCGCGAAGCAGAACGACTATGTGCAGGCAGCGCGTGCCCTCGGCGCCTCCAACTCCCGGATGCTGCTGCGGCACATCGCACCGAACGCGGTCGCCCCGGTGATCGTCGTGGCGACCATCGCGCTCGGCACGTACATCGCCCTGGAGGCCACCCTGTCGTATCTGGGAGTGGGGCTGAAGCCGCCGAGCGTCTCCTGGGGCATCGACATCTCCGCCGCCTCCCCGTACGTCCGCAACGCCCCGCACGCCCTGCTGTGGCCGTCGGGCGCGCTGGCGATCACGGTGCTGGCGTTCATCATGCTCGGCGACGCGGTGCGCGACGCCCTCGACCCGAAGCTGAGGTGAGACGTGCTCCTCGAAGTGCGCGATCTGCACGTGGAGTTCCGCACCCGGGACGGCGTGGCGAAGGCCGTCAACGGGGTCAGCTACGGCGTCGACGCCGGTGAGACGCTGGCGGTGCTCGGCGAGTCCGGTTCCGGCAAGTCGGTGACCGCGCAGGCGATCATGGGCATCCTCGACATGCCGCCGGGCCGGATCACCGGCGGCGAGATCCTCTTCCAGGGCCGTGACCTGCTGAAGCTGAAGGAGGAGGAGCGGCGGAAGATCCGCGGCGCCGGCATGGCGATGATCTTCCAGGACGCCCTGTCCGCGCTGAACCCGGTGCTGACCGTCGGCGACCAGCTCGCGGAGATGTTCACCGTCCACCGGGGCATGTCCCGCAAGGACGCCCGTGCCGAGGCGGTCGAGCTGATGGACCGGGTGCGCATCCCGGCCGCGAAGGAGCGGGTGCGGCAGTATCCGCACCAGTTCTCCGGCGGTATGCGCCAGCGCATCATGATCGCCATGGCGCTCGCCCTGGAGCCCGCCCTCGTCATCGCGGACGAGCCGACCACCGCGCTGGACGTGACCGTGCAGGCGCAGGTGATGGAGCTGCTCGCGGAGTTGCAGCGCGAGTACCGGATGGGGCTCATCCTCATCACGCACGACCTGGGCGTGGTCGCCGACGTCGCCGACCGGATCGCCGTGATGTACGCGGGCCGGATCGTGGAGTCGGCGCCGGTGCACGACATCTACAAGGCGCCCGCGCACCCGTACACCAGCGGCCTGCTGGCGTCCATCCCGCGCCTGGACCACAAGGGCGGAGAGCTGTACGCCATCAAGGGCCTGCCGCCCAACCTGATGCACATCCCGCCCGGCTGCGCCTTCCATCCGCGCTGCCCGATGGCCCGGGACGTGTGCCGCACGGACGTGCCTCCGCTGTACGAGGTCTCACCGACCCGGGGCAGCGCCTGCCACTACTGGAGGGAGTGCCTCGATGGCGTCGACGGCTGAGCCGATCCTCCAGGTGAGCGGGCTGGCCAAGCACTACCCGCTCACCCGCGGCATTCTGATCAAGAAGCGGATCGGCGAGGTCAAGGCCGTCGACGGCGTCGACTTCGACCTCGCCCCGGGCGAAACCCTCGGCATCGTCGGGGAGTCCGGCTGCGGGAAGTCGACCGTCGCGAAGATGCTGGTGAACCTGGAGCGGCCGACGGCCGGGTCCATCCGGTACAAGGGCGAGGACATCACCCGGCTGTCGGGGCGGGCGCTGAAGGCCGTGCGCCGCAACATCCAGATGGTGTTCCAGGACCCGTACACCTCCCTCAACCCGCGGATGACGGTCGGCGACATCATCGGGGAGCCGTTCGACATCCACCCCGAGGTCGCGCCCAAGGGCGACCGCCGCAAGAAGGTCCAGGAGCTGCTGGACGTCGTCGGCCTCAACCCGGAGTACATCAACCGCTATCCGCACCAGTTCTCCGGCGGCCAGCGGCAGCGCATCGGCATCGCGCGGGGGCTCGCCCTGCGCCCGGAGATCATCGTCGCGGACGAGCCGGTGTCCGCGCTGGACGTGTCGGTGCAGGCGCAGGTCATCAACCTGCTGGAGCGGCTCCAGAGCGAGTTCGACCTGTCGTACGTGTTCATCGCGCACGACCTGTCCATCGTGCGGCACATCTCCGACCGGGTCGGGGTGATGTACCTGGGGCGGATCGTGGAGATCGGCACGGACCAGGAGATCTACGAGCACCCCACGCACCCGTACACGCAGGCCCTGCTGTCCGCGGTGCCGGTGCCCGACCCGGAGGCCCGCGAGCACCGGGAGCGGATCATCCTGCACGGTGATGTGCCGTCGCCGACGAACGTGCCTTCCGGCTGCCGGTTCCGCACCCGCTGCTGGAAG
Organism: Streptomyces sp. XM83C; assembly: GCF_023072675.1. GTDB lineage: Bacteria > Actinomycetota > Actinomycetes > Streptomycetales > Streptomycetaceae > Streptomyces > Streptomyces thermocoprophilus. The sequence continues at coordinate 4,810 of NZ_JALLGL010000124.1, read as the reverse complement.
GCGCAGGAGCGGTGCGCGGCCGAAGTGCCGCTTCTGGCGGTGCCGGAGGCGTTCCGGCGGGCGACGGGACCGGCGGCGCACGACTCGGCGTGCCACTTCGCCGAGGAGAAGGTGGTCGTGCCGGTGGAGGAGGCGTAGAGGCCGGTCCGGCGACGGGGCGGGGGCGCCTGCGGCGGCTTTCGTACGGCTTCCGTACAGCGGTCGTACGGTCGTGGGTCCGCCGGGTGCGGGGGCCGGGTACGGCAGCGGGCCGGGGCGGCGTGATGCGCCCCGGCCCGCTTACGGCACCCGCACGGCCGTACGTTGTTCAGCATCCCGCGTCCGTATATCGGGACGGCTTCCGTGAAGTTGCCTGCGTGTTAACGCGGTTCGTATGTCTTTGCCCCGCTATGCCCCGGGCAGAGAGCGGCGCAGGAAGTCCAGTTGGAGGCGGAGCAGATTCTCCGCGACCGTCTCCTGCGGGGTCATGTGCGTGACGCCGGACAGCGGCAGCACCTCGTGCGGGCGGCCGGCGGCCAGCAGTGCCGAGGACAGCCGCAGGGAGTGCGCGACCACCACATTGTCGTCGGCGAGCCCATGGATGATCATCATCGGCCGGTGCGGCTCGGCGGCGTCGACCAGACCCGTGTCGTCGATCACCGAGTTGCGCCGGTACACCTCGGGCTGCTCGTCCGGGTGGCCGGTGTAGCGCTCCTGGTAGTGCGTGTCGTACAGCCGCAGGTCGGTGACCGGGGCGCCGACCACCGCCGCGTGGAAGACGTCCGGGCGGCGCAGCACGGCGAGCGCGGCCAGGTAGCCGCCGAAGGACCAGCCGCGGATCGCGACCCGGTCCAGGTCCAGCGGGAAGTCCTTCGCGAGTGCCTGGAGGGCGTCCACCTGGTCCTGCACGACGACGGCGGCGATGTCGTCCCGTACGGCCTTCTCCCAGGCGGGGGAGCGGCCCGGGGTGCCGCGGCCGTCCGCGACGACGACCGCGAAGCCCTGGTCGGCGAACCACTGCGAGGTGAGATGCGGGTTGTGCGCGGCGACCACGCGCTGCCCGTGCGGGCCTCCGTAGGGGTCCATCAGGACGGGGAGCGGGGTGTCACCGGCGTAGTCCCGAGGCAAGAGCACGGCGCACGGGATGCGGCGTGCGCCCCCTTCGACGAGGGTCACCCGCGGTGTCAGACCGGGGTCCTCGGCGAGCGAGCGGACCGTCGCGATCTGCTTGCCGTCCCGCAGCACCCGCACCCGCGTCCCCGGCTGGTCGAGCGCCGCCGACACCAGCACGGTGACGCCCCCGGCGCGCACCGCCGAGTGCACGCCCGGCTCCTGCGACACCCGTTCCACGCCGAGTTCGTTCACCCGGTACACGTGGATCTCGCCGATCTCCGGATCTTCCGCTTCCGCTCCGGCGGAGGCCGCCACGAGCACATCGTCGGCGCCCACGTCGAGCACCGCGCGGATGTGCAACTGCCCGTTCGTCAAGGGCCGTTCGCCCACAGCGAGGACGCGCGCGCCGCCTTCGTCCGCGACCCGGACGAGCTGTCCCGAGGGCGACCAGCACGGCACACCGGCGAAAAGATCCAGCCAAATCGGATCTTCGTCGGCATGCACCATCCGGGTCGCCCCCGTGTCCGGGTCCACCGCCAGGTACAACTGGCTGCGCTGGTCCCGCGCCTGCACCAGGAGCAGCGGCGCACCCCCCTCCGACCAGTGCACTCGCGCCAGATACGGGTAGCGGGCGCGGTCCCAGGAGACCTCCGTGCGCACCCCGTCGAGCCCCACGACGAACAGCCGCACCTCCGCGTTGGGCGTGCCCGCCGCCGGATACGCGACGTGGTGTGGCTCACGTTCCGGCCGTGCCGGGTCGGCGATCCACCACCGTCGCACCGGCGTGTCGTCCACACGCGCCACCAGCAGCCGGTCCGACTCCGGCGCCCACCAGAAACCCCGGTGCCGGGCCATCTCCTCCGCGGCGATGAACTCCGCGAGCCCGTAGGTGATCCCCTCGCCTTCCGGTTCCGCGAGCGCCCGGTCGTCCCCGCCCTCGGCGCCGACCACCCGCAGCGCACCCCGCGCGACATAGGCGACATGGCGCCCGTCGGGGGACGGACGCGGGTCCACCACCGGCCCGGCGACGGGCAGTTCGCGTGCCGTGCCGGCCCGCAGCTCCGCCGTGAAAAGCCGCCCTGACAAGGCGAAAGACGCCAACTCCACGGCCGCGTCGGTGGCATAGCCGACGATGCCCGCGCCGCCCTCACGGGTGCGTTCGCGGCGCGCCCGCTCCTCCGGCGGCAGATCCTCGTCGGCCCCGCCCAGCAGCGCGACCGGGTCCGCCGCCGGCCGTTCGACACCGTCCGCCGGGTCGAGCACCCAGAGCGCGCCCGCCCGTTCGGTGCCGGACGAGGACCTCAGGAACACGACACGGGTGCCGTCGGGTGCCACCGTGAACGAACGCGGCGCGCCGAGGGTGAAACGCTGCGTGCGGGCATGCCGTCGGGGGAAGGACTCAGGCTCGGTCGTCATGCCCCGACCATATTGGCCATGCGCCCCCTTGCGCGTCCGTGCGCCGACATATGCGCGCGTACGGATAGCTATGATCACTAACGCTGTGTGGGTATGAACCCGCTGGCGTGTGTATCGATGGACAAGCTGCCCTGCTCACTTTGGAGGTGAACCGCCGTGGCACTCTCGATTTCGGCGGTGGTGCTGCTGGCGATCATCGTCTTCCTTCTGATCAGGAAGTCGGGCCTGAAAGCGGGGCACGCCGTCGTCTGCATGCTGCTGGGCTTCTACCTCGCCTCCTCGACGGTGGCGCCCACCATCAGCGAGCTGACGACCAACGTCGCCAGCATGATCGGCAGCATCAAGTTCTGACCCGCACCGGGGGCGCGACCGCGCCGTGCACGACAGGGGGACGTGTACGGCGGGGCGCCGGGGCACGCCCTAGGGTGGGGGCATGACGGAACACCCAGGGCGGCGTCTGCTGCTGGTGCACGCGCACCCGGACGACGAGTCGATCAACAACGGCGCCACCATGGCCCGGTACGCGGCCGAGGGTGCCCAGGTCACCCTGGTCACCTGCACGCTCGGCGAGCGCGGCGAGGTCATCCCGCCCGAGCTGGCGCATCTGAGCGGCGCCGCGCTGGGCCAGTGGCGGCTGGGTGAGCTGAAGGCGGCGATGCGCGCCCTCGGCGTCACGGACTTCCGGCTGCTCGGCGGCGCCGGACGCTACGGCGACTCCGGGATGATGGGCCTGCCGGACAACGACGACCCGCACTGCTTCTGGCAGGCCGACCTCGACGAGGCCGCCGGGCACCTCGTCCAGGTGATTCTGGAGACCCGCCCCCAGGTCCTCGTCACCTACGACGACAACGGCGGCTACGGCCACCCCGACCACATCCAGGCCCACCGCGTCGCCATGCGTGCCGCCGAACTCGCCGCCGACGCCGGCTGGGAGATCCCCCGCATCTGCTGGAACCGCGTCCCCCGCCCCGTCGCCGAGGCCGCCTTCGACCGGCTGCGCGGCGCGCTGCCCGGGCTGCCGTTCGAGCAGAGCGGCGCCGTCGACGACGTACCCGGCGTGGTCGGCGAGGAGCGCATCGGCATCGAGATCGACGGCACCGCGTACGCCGCCGCGAAGGCCGCCGCGATGCGGGCCCACGCCACACAGATCGACGTCGCCGAGCCGTACTTCGCGCTGTCGAACGGGCTCGCGCAGCCGCTGTTCACCACCGAGTACTACGAGGTGGTGCACGGGGAGCGCACCGCGGGCCGCGCCCATGACCTCTTCGCCGGGCTCGCGGACGCCGTCGGCACCCCCGGAAGCGAGGCCACCCCGTGAGCGACCGCGGCGCCTCGATGCTCGCCCAGCCCTTCAGACCGCCCTCCGCCGCACGTGTGGCCGCGTACCTGGGTCTGTTCGTGCTCGGCACGGTCACCGGCTTCACCGGTGCCCTCGTGCAGGGCGGCTGGTTCCCCGGCGGGCTGCTGCTCGCCCTCGCGGGCGCGGCCGGCCTCTTCCTGGGCGGCGCCCGTGCCGCCCGCAGCCGCGCCGGTGCCGTCGCGCCCGCCGCCGGCTGGGTCGTCACCGTCGTCTTCCTCACCGCCACCCGCCCCGAGGGCGACTTCCTGTTCGGCGCGGGCGGCGGCTCCTATCTCTTCCTGCTCGGCGGAATGGCCCTCGCTGTGATCTGCGCCACGATCGGCGCGGGGCGGCAACCCGAGGGCGACCAAGTCCGACTTGGGAAGTGACGTACCAGTTCGCCATAACACGCACGTGCGGGTGTGGTGGGGGTTTCGCCAGCGGTCGTGGGATACGCGCCCGAAGTGGCCAGTATGGTGGTGCGCGCCGCCGAGCTGCCCGAGAGGATCTGACGCGGGCGGCGGAGCCAACCGGGAGAACCTGCCTTGAGTCGTGAAACTGACACTCCGTCCTCCGGGCCCAACGGGCGCGGCGGAGCCGCCTACCCCTCGGGGACCCCGCCGTACGGCACGCCCATGGCTTCCGACGGCGGTACGGACGCGGGCCGTTCGGCCGCGCAGCCCGAGGAGCGCAAGACCGAGACCACGCTGACGACGCGGATCCGGATCAACATCCCCGGGTCCCGGCCCATCCCGCCGGTCGTCGTGCGCAAGCCCGTCACCGAGGCGGACACCGCCGAACCCGACAGGGGCGAGCAGCAGCGGCCCCCGGCCGCTGCCGGAACCTCCACCGCCACGGCCGAGCCGGCCCCCGAACCCGAGCCGGCGGCCGAGGAGAAGACGACCAGCGACTGGTTCGCCCCGCGCAAGTCCCCGACGGCCAAGGCCCCGCAGAGCACCACCC
>NZ_JALLGL010000123.1 GCF_023072675.1 Streptomyces sp. XM83C | reverse complement strand
GGAAAAAGGGGGCGAAGAGGGGCTTCGGGGGGAGAAGGAGGGCGACGATGCTCACCACACGTTTCGTCGACGGCAGCCCCGACTGGATCGACGTCGGCACGCCCGACGTCCAGGGAGCCTCCGTCTTCTACCGCGCGCTCTTCGGCTGGCGGTACGTCCCCGCCCCCGCGAGCACGGGCGGATACGGGTTCTTCCAGCTCGACGGCAGGACCGTGGCCGGTGGTATGCAGACCGGGCCCGGGCAGGGGCCGCCGTCGTGGACGGTGTACTTCCGCAGCCCGGATGCGCAGGCCGCGGCGCGGGCCGCCGAGCAGGCGCACGGCCGGGTGCTGGAGGCGCCGCAGGAGATGCGGGGCGAGGGGTGCCGGGCGGTTCTGGCCGACCGGGCGGGCGCCCCCTTCGGCATCTGGCAGCCGGGGCGGACCGCGGGGCTGGAGCTCGCGGGCACCCCCGGAACGCTGTTCTGGGTCGAGCTGCACACGCCGGACATCGCGGCGGCAGCCGCCTTCTACCATGCGGTGCTCGGTCTGGAGACGGCCGCCGTGCAGTTCCCCGGCGGTGTGTACACGGGTGTCGGTCCCGCCGGGTACGGGGAGGCGGCGATGTTCGGCGGGCTCGTCCCGTCGGCCGGCGACCCGGAGGAGGCGGAGGCGTCCTGGCTGCCGTACTTCGCGGTGACCGACACCGACGCGGTCGTGGCACGGGCCGAGGAGCTGGGCGGCACGGTGCGCATCCCGCCGACCGACGTGGAGGGCGTGGGGCGCGCCGCATGGCTGACCGACCCGTACGGCGCCCGGTTCGCCGTGATCCGGAGCATGGGGCAGAGGTAGGCGGCGTACGGGGGCCTGGGTGAACCGTTGGCCGGCCTCTCCCCCCTGCTGGGCGGACGATTGTCTACCGTCGGCAGTCGGCAGTCGGCAGTCGAAAATCTGCTGTCTGCTGTCTGCTGTCTGCCGTCTGCCGTCGGCGGTCGGCCGCCGCCCGTCAGGCCGAGTCCCGGCGGATCAGTGTCGTCGGGAGGACCACACCGGTGGGCGGTTCGGTGCCCTCGCCGCCGCCGGGGCGGGCGTCGCCGTGGCGGAGGCTGCCGAGGAGCAGCCGGGCCATGAGGCGGCCCATCTCCTCGATGGGCTGGCGGACGGTGGTGAGCGGCGGTTCGGTCTGCTCGGCGAGCGGCAGCATGTCGTCGAAGCCGATCACGGCGACGTCGTCGGGCACGCGCCGCCCTCGTTCCCGCAGGACGCGCAGGGCCCCGGAGGCGGTGAGGTCGTTCGCGGCGAAGACGGCGTCCACGTCGGGGCACCGGTCGAGCAGATCGCGCATCGCGCGTTCCCCGCCGGCCGGGGTGAAGTCGCCCTCGGCGACGAGCGCCGGGTCGCCGTCGGCCATGACGTCCCGGTAGCCGGCGAGGCGGTCGGCGGCGGACGTCTGGTCGAGGGGGCCGGTGATGTGCGCGATGCGGGTGCGGCCGAGGCCGGCGAGGTGGCGTACGGCGTCGCGGGCGCCGCCGCGGTTGTCGCTGTCGACGTAGACGGCGGCGCGTTCGTCGTCGTCGCGCCAGCCGGGCCGGCCGCCGAACACGGTGGGGACACCGGCGCGGCGGATCAGGCCGGGCAGGGGGTCGTCGAGGTGCAGGGAGAAGACGAGCGCCCCGTCGACGTGGCCGCCTGCGAGGTAGCGTCCGACGCGGGTGTGGTCGTCGCGGCCCTCGGTCAGCAGCAGGACGAGCTGATTGTCGTGGGCGGTCAGCTCCTTGCTGATGCCGCGCAGTTGCAGGGCGAAGAAGGGGTCGGCGAAGACGCGGGTCTCGGGTTCGGCGATGACGACGGCGACGGCGTCGTGGCGGCGGGTGACCAGGCTGCGGGCGGCCCGGTTGGGGACGTACCCGAGTTCGTCGACGGCGCGCTGGACCCGCTCGACGAGGGGTGCGCGCACGCCGTCCCCGCCGTTGACGACACGGGACACGGTGGCCCTCGAGACCCCGGCCCGCGCCGCCACGGCCTCCAGGGTCGGACGCGGCGCTGCATCGGTCACTTCGGGGCTCCTCACCGGCGGTTTGCGGCACAGGATAACCGGCCCGGCAGCCCCGCTCGCAGGCCCGGCGGGCAGCCGCACACCGATGCGCCCGTGGCACGCCTGCGATCCCCCGCCGGCCGCGCCGGCTCAGCTCTCCTCGGCCGGTTTCGGTTTCTTCGCGCGGCTGGGCTGGACCCGCTTCGGCTCGCCGGGCATCTTCGGGTACTCGGGCGGGTAGGGCAGGTCGCCGAGGCCGTGGTCGCGTTCGTCCTTCGCGGCCAGCTCCAGCAGCGCCTCCAGCGACCAGCGGTGGTCGTCCATGTCGGCGTGGACGTCGCCCAGCTCGGCGAACCGGGCGGGCATGGTGGCGAGGTCGAAGTCGCGGGGGTGGGCGTCGGGGACCTCGTCCCAGCGCAGCGGCGCGGAGACGGGGGCGTGCGGGCGGGGCCGTACGGAGTAGGCGGAGGCGATGGTGCGGTCCCGGGCCGTCTGGTTGTAGTCGACGAAGATCTTCTCGCCGCGTTCCTCCTTCCACCATTTGATCGTGACGTGGTCGGGCATACGGCGTTCCAGTTCGCGGCCCACGGCGATCGCGGCGCGCCGTACCTGGGTGAACGTCCAGCGCGGCTCGATCGGCACGAAGACGTGCAGGCCGCGCCCGCCGGAGGTCTTGGGGAAGCCGCGCAGTCCGCCGAACTCGTCGAGTACGGCGCGCAGTTCACCGGCGGCGCGGACGGCGTCGGCGTAGTCGGTGCCGGGCTGCGGGTCGAGGTCGATGCGCAGTTCGTCGGGCCGGTCGACGTCGGTGCGGCGCACGGGCCAGGGGTGGAAGGTGAGGGTGCCGTACTGGGCGGCCCAGACGACGGCGGCCTCCTCGGTGGGGCACATCTCGTCGGCGCTGCGCCCGCTGGGGAAGGTGATGTGGGCGGTGGGGATCCAGTCGGGCATGCTCTTCGGGGCGCGTTTCTGGTAGAACCACTCGCCGGTCAGGCCGTCGGGGTAGCGCTCCAGGGTGGTGGGGCGGTCGCGCAGGGCGCGCAGGATGCCGGGCGCGACGGCGGCGTAGTACCGGGCGAGGTCCAGCTTGGTGAAACCGCGTTCCGGGAAGAAGACCTTGTCGGGATGGGTCAGCCGTACGGTCCGGCCGCCCACTTCCAGTTCCACCGCGTCAGCCATGCGGCCACCGTAGACACACCCCGCACACTTCGCATACCGGGCGTATACGGTCGTGGCGGAGCAGAATCGGAGCATGGATCTGCCGGTGATGCCCCCTGTGAAGCCGATGCTCGCCAAGTCCGTGGCGAAGATCCCGCCGGGGATGCAGTACGAGGCGAAGTGGGACGGGTTCCGGGCGATCGTGTTCCGGGACGGTGCGGAGGTGGAGCTGGGCAGCCGTACCGGCAAGCCGCTCACCAGGTATTTCCCGGAGCTGGTGGCGGCGTTGCGGGAGCGGGTGCCGAAGCGGTGCGTACTGGACGGGGAGATCGTGATCGCGCGGGAGGGGCATCTGGACTTCGACGCGCTCACCGAGCGCATCCACCCCGCGGACTCGCGGGTGCGGACGCTGGCGGAGCGGACACCGGCGTCGTTCGTGGCGTTCGACGTCCTGGCGCTGGACGACGAGTCGGTGATGGACGTGCCGCTGACGGACCGGCGGGCGCTGTTGACGCGGGCGCTCGCGGGGGTGACCCCGCCGGTGCATGTGGCGCCGGCAACGACGGACATCGATGTGGCGCAGTCGTGGTTCGAGCAGTTCGAGGGCGCGGGGCTGGACGGGGTGATCGCGAAGCCGCTCACGCTGCGGTATCTGCAGGACCAGCGCGCCATGTACAAGATCAAGCACGAGCGGACGGCGGACGTGGTCGTCGCCGGCTACCGCTTCCACAAGTCCGGGCCGGTGGTCGGCTCGCTGCTGCTGGGCCTGTACGACGACAAGGGCACCCTCCAGCATGTGGGGGTGTCGGCGGCGTTCTCGATGAAGCGGCGCGCGCAGCTCGTGGAGGAGCTGGAGCCGCTGCGGATGGACGACGCGGCCGGGCACCCGTGGGCGGCATGGTCGGACGAGGCCGCGCACGAGACGGCCCGGCTGCCGGGGGCGCCGAGCCGCTGGTCGGGCAAGAAGGATCTGTCGTGGGTGCCGCTGCGGCCGGAGCGGGTGGCCGAGGTGGCGTACGACCACATGGAGAACGGGGCACGCTTCCGGCACACGGCCCGTTTCCGCCGCTGGCGGCCCGACCGCGCCCCCGAGAGCTGCACGTACGGGCAGCTGGAGGAGCCGGTGCGGTACGACCTCGCCGAGGTGCTGGGGACGACGGGCTCCGGTTGAGACCGGTCGGCGCCCCGCCCGGCCGACGGCCGGTGCCCGCCGTGCGTCCCGCCGTCAGGGCTGCATCAGTACCTTCACCGCGCCTTCCTGCTTGCGCTGGAACATCTCGTACGCGTGCGGCGCGTCCTCCAGCGGCAGGCGGTGCGTGGCGAAGTCGTCGACACCGAGCGGGTCCTCGTCGGTGAGATACGGCATGATCTCGTCGCTCCAGCGGCGGACGTTCGCCTGGCCCATGCGGATCTGGATCTGCTTGTCGAACAGGGTGAGCAGCGGCAGCGGGTCGGCCATACCGCCGTAGACGCCACTGAGGGAGAGCGTGCCGCCGCGGCGGACCAGCTCGATGGCCGTGTACAGGGCGGCGAGCCGGTCCACGCTGAAGTGCTCGGCGAGCGGCGCGCCGATCCGGCGCGGCAGGACGGAGGCGGCCTGCTGGACCAGCCGGGCGGCGGCACTGCCGTGGGCCTCGGTGCCGACGGCGTCGATCACCGCGTCGGGGCCGCGCCCGTCGGTGACGTCGCGGACGGCGGCGACGAGTTCCTTCTCGTTGTCGAAGCTGCGCAGATCGAAGGTCTCCACGCCCCGCTCGCGCGCCCGGCGCAGCCGCTCGGGGACCAGGTCGATGCCGAACACCCGCCCGGCGCCGCGCACCTGGGCGACTCGGCAGGCCATGTCGCCGATGGGGCCGAGCCCGAGGACGGCGACGGTGCCGCCCTGCGGTACGTCGGCGTAGGCGACGGCCTGCCAGGCGGTGGGCAGCACGTCGGAGAGGTAGACGAAGCGGTCGTCCGGCGGCCCCTCCGGGATCTTGATGGGGCCGAACTGGGCCTGCGGCACCCGCAGATACTCGGCCTGCGCGCCCGGCACGGAGCCGTACAGGCGGGTGTAGCCGAAGAGGGCGGCACCCATGCCCTCGCCGGACACCTGTGTGGTCTCGCACTGGGTCGGCAGCCCGTTCAGGCACATCCAGCAGTCGCCGCAGGCGATCTGGAACGGCACCACGACCCGGTCGCCGGCCTTCAGATCGGGGACGCCCGCGCCGACCTCCTCGACGATGCCGATGGGCTCGTGGCCGAGGATGTCGCCGGGGGTCATGAACACCGTCAGCACCTCGTACAGGTGCAGGTCGGAGCCGCACAGGCCGGTGGAGGTGACCCGGATGACCGCGTCCGTCGGCTCCTGGATCCTCGGATCGGGCACGGTCTCCACGCGTACGTCCCGCTTGCCCTGCCACGTCACTGCCCTCATCTGCCCACTCCTCGATCGCTCGCTCGCACCGGCCGGGCACCGCCGGCAGCGGCCACGCCCGGCGCACGCCGACCACATCGGCCGTGCGCCGGACAATCGCCGGCCGCGTGCCGTACGCGTCCGCCGCATGCGGGACGCACACCGGCCGCGTGCCATGCGTGTCCGCCGTAGGCCGGACACGTCGGCGGTATGCCGTCCCACGTCCGCCGTATGCGGATCCGGTCCGCTGTATGCCGTCCCACGTCCGCCGTATGCACTTCGCATCGACCGGGCGGGTCGCAGCGGACCGCCCGGTACGCCCCCGTCCGGTCGGGCGCCGAGTACCCGACGCCCCCTTGGACAACCGTTCGACACCGCCATGCGTCGAACCGGACATCTGAGCCGATCGGCGGATTCGAACGACACGGGCACAGGACACACGGACAGCGCACCACAATTTGCCCGAAATGACCTGATATGCCGGATTCAACCGGATAAGCGGACAATCGACTACAGCACTGAAACGGGGTGGCGGCGGTGGGCATGCAACGAGACGGGCGCACCCGGCGCGCGAAACGGGCAAGGGCGGCCGCTCTGCTGGCCGCGGTCGTGGCGACGCTGGCGGCGGCCTGCACCACCCCGTCCGCCCCGCCCGACGACGGGAAACCCGCGGGCTCCTCGCGCAGCACCCCGGACTCCCCGAGCCCCCGGCACCACCGCTCCGTCCTCGCGGTGAAGATCGACAACGCGCGTGCGGCCCGCCCGCACACCGGTCTCGACGCCGCCGACATCGTCTACGTCGAGCAGGTCGAGGGCGGTCTGAGCCGTCTGATGGCCGTGTACGCGACGCGGCTGCCGCCGGCGATCGGCCCGGTGCGCAGCGCCCGCGAGTCGGACTTGGAGCTGCTCCGTCAGTTCGAGCGGCCGACTCTGGCCTTCTCCGGGGCGCAGAAGAAGCTGCTGCCGCTGATCGACGAGGCGCCGCTGCGGCCGGAGACACCCGGCACGACGGACGACGCCTTCTACCGCGGCACCGACCGGCCCGCGCCGCACAACCTGTACCTGCGCCCGGACCGCCTGCTGCCCCGCCCGCCGGGCCGTCACGCGCTGACGACCGGGTTCCGCTACGGCCCGGCACCGGCCGGCGGGACGGAGACGGCGAGCCGCACGGTGCGTTTCCCGGCGGCGACCTTCCGGTTCACCTGGTCCGAGGAGCTGCGCGGCTACCGGGTGTCCATGGACGGCGTCCCCACGGTGACGACGGACGCCGGGCCGGTGGCGCCGCCCACGGTGGTGGTGCAGTACGTGAAGATCCAGCCGTCCCGCTTCCAGGACTTCCTCGGCAATCGCACGCCGTACACCCAGACGGTCGGCTCGGGCCGGGCCGAGGTGCTGCGCGACGGCCGCAGCTACGAGGCCGCCTGGGAGCGCCCGACGGCCACCGACGGCACCCGTTTCACGACGCCGGAGGGCCTGCCGATGCGCTTCGCCGACGGCCAGGTGTGGGTGGTGCTGGCGGCGGCGCCCTGAGGGACGGCCCTCGATGCCGTACGGCCCCGTCCCTCACGGCCGGATGCCGTACGGCTCGACTGCCGTCCCGCGGGGCGGGCGCCCGCCGGCGGGACCGCGCGAGGGTCCGTGCCGACGTGACCGGGGGCGTCAGGTCAGGCCGTGGTCGGCCTCCAGGGCGCGGCAGGCCCGGGCCGCGAGGCCGTCGGCGCCGCAGGCGCGGGCCAGATCGAGGCCGCGGCGCAGTTCGGCGGCCGAGCGGGCGGCGATCCCGTACTCGACGCGGGCCGCGGCGTGCTCGTACTGGCAGGGCGAGGACTCCAGGTAGGCGACGGCCTGCGCGGCGAGGCGGACGGCGCGCTGCCCGGTCTCCAGTGCGGCGGCGCAGCGCAGGGCCTCGCCGATGGCGGTGTCGGTGCCGAAGCGTTCGGCGCGGCGGCGGGCGTCGAAGACGAGCTGGGCGGCGCGGGAGGGTTCCTCCGTGGCGAGGGCGCGCGCCAGGTCGAGCGCCCACGCGACCATCACCGGGTTGTGGTGGCCGCGGGAGGCGGCGGACTTCTCGGCGGCCTGGAGTTCGTCGATGCCTTCCTTGGTGCGGCCGACGGCGAGCAGCAGCCTGCCGCGCACGGACTGCGGGTCGGGCAGCACGATGGTGGACGGGTACGGCGGGCGGAAGCCGTACTGTTCGGCCATCGACCAGGCCTCCTCGACGCGGCCACGGGCGAGGAGGGTGTCGACGAGGCCGCAGACGGCGGACCAGTACAGGGGCAGGCCGCGTCCGACGCGTTCGGCGAGGCGCAGGGAGTCCCGCAGGACGTTCTCGGCGTCCTTGAGCCGTCCTTGCCGGCGGTAGGCGAGCCCGAGGTAGGCGTTGGCGAGGGCGAGGTGGCCGCCGCTCCAGCCGGCGAGGGTGTAGGCGCGCAGGGCTTCGGCGAACAGGCTCTCTGCGCGGTCGAGCCGGTCGGCGTAGGCGTACGCGCTGCCGAGCATCATCAGCAGTTCGGCGCCCCACTCGGTGTCGGTCCAGCCGAGGCCGGGTGCGAGGCGGCCGTTGACGAGGGCGCGGTCGCACAGTTCGACGACTTCCTCGGCGCTCTCGCCGCGGGTCATGGCGTCGAAGCCGCGCAGGATGAGCAGGGCCCGTTCGGAGTTGTCGCGGCCGGTGCAGGTGCGGGCGAGTTCGGCGAGCCGGCGGGAGCGGTCGGGGGTGGCGGACTCTCCGGAGTGGATGCCCTCCCACATGTACTGCACGGCCTGCAGGCGCAGCCGGGCCGGGCCTTCGGGGAGGCGGGCGGCCTCGGCTTCGACGGTGCGGACGGCCTCCGGCAGCTGGTCGTTGTGGAGGAGCGCCTGGGAGAGGCGGAAGACGGCGTCGACGCGTTCGTCGCCGTCCAGGCCCGGCATGGCGAGCGCGGTCTGGAGGTGGCCGATGGTCTTGGCGGGCGCGGTGAGCAGGGTGGCGCAGCCGAGTTCGTACAGCACGCGCGCGTGGGTCTCCGGCAGCGGCGGTTCGTGCAGGGCGCGTTCCAGGCAGCGGCGGGCGGCGTCGGGTGCGCCGACGGCGAGGTGTTCGCGGGCGGCCTCGCGCAGCTGCTCGACGAGTTCCTGGTCGTCGTCGGGGTGGACCTGGAGGAGGTGGCGGGAGGCGGCTGCGGCGCCGAGGCCGCTGTCGGTGACGACCTGGGCGGCGACGCCGTGCCAGGCGCGGCGCAGGGCGTCGGGGATGGAGTCGTAGACGGCGGTCGCGATCAGCGGGTGCACGAACTCCAGGGCACCTTCGACGGCCTGGCCGGAGACCGGGTCGGGGGTGGTGAGGATGCGGGCGTTCTTGAGGCTGCCGACGCATCGGCGGGCGTCGTCGGGGCTCATCGTGGCGAGCTTGGCGACGAGGTCGACGGTGATGCGGTCGCCGAGGACGGCGGCGGCCCACGCGAACCGGGTGGCGTCGGGGCCGAGTTCCTCCAGGCGGGCGACGAGTCCGCCGCCGCGGGCGGAGCGGTTCAGGGCGCGCAGCTCACCGGCGTTGACCTCGGTCGGCTCCAGTTCGCTGTCCTGGACCTTGGCGAGGAGTTCGACGGTCTCGTACGGGTTGCCGCCGGTGACGGCCCACACCTCGCGGCAGAACGGGACGTCGGCGTGCTCGCCGAGCGTGGCGCGGGTGAGGCCGGCGACGGCTTCGGGGGTGAGCGCGCTGAGGGTGCCGGCGCAGCGGCCGGCGGCGGCGATCTCCTCCAGCAGCCGGGCGTTGACGCCTTTGACGTCGCCGGGCCTGCGGGCGACGACGACCAGGACGGACAGGTCGTCGAGGCGGTCGGCGAACGCGGCGAGCCAGCGCAGGGTCTCCTGGTCGGCCCAGTGGGCGTCGTCGATGAGCAGGACGAGCGGCCAGTCGCGGCGGGCGAGGCGGCGTACGGCGGCGACGAGGCCGTCGCACACGCCCTGCGGGTCGGCGGGCCGTTCGCCGGCTTCCGCTATGCCGAGGGCGGGTCCGGCGATGTCGTACCAGTCGCCGAGATACTCGCGTGCCTCCTCCGGCATCAGCTGCACCAGCGCCGGCTGGAGCAGCTGTCGTACAACGTTGAACGGCACCGAGCGCAGCCGTTCGCCGCCGCGCGCGGACCAGACGGTGCAGCCGCGGGACTCGGCGAGCCGACGGGTCTCGGCCAGCAGCGCGGTCTTACCGATGCCGGCCTCGCCCCGGAACATCAATAAGCTGCCCGATGACGACCGGTCGGCGCACAGGGTGTCGATCGCCTGCGCGACGGCGGCGACTTCCTCGTCACGCTCCCACAGGGAAGCCGAGGCGGCCGCCGTGGGCCGGTCCTCCGTCATCCCGCTACCTCCCCAAGTCGCCCCACCACGTGCAGGTCCCGAGCGTAGTCCCCCGAGGTCCCCTTCGGACAAGGGTCGGCAGACCTGTTGCCGAGACGGGTGAAAGGGAGTAGAAGACGCCGCACCCGGGCACCTGGGTCCGGCGGGGGTTTCGTCAACGTGGGGTGACGGGCCGGTATTTGACGGAGGGTGGCCGGAAATTGACCGTCGGGAGCGGCCCGGGTCGGCCGACGGCACCGCCGCACCCCTGCCCCCTCACGGCGCATGTCGCCGCCCCGTGGCCCGGCCGCTGTCGCCACCGACGGCCGGACCGAACTGGTCCGAGAATTCATGGTTGCTTCTCACACCTCGCCCGCACCGGCACTGATGCATCTGTGAGGCCGCAGGCGCCCGCAGACACATCACCGACCCCGATCCGACGACCCACGAGAGGCCAGGTATGAACAGCAGCCACAAGTGGAGGAGGAAGGTCCCACCCCGGCACGGTGCGGCCACGGACCTGTGCCCGAAGGCGCAGCGCCAGTGGGACTGCTACCTCAGGAGGAGGTCCTCCTTGCGGAGGCTGGCGTACTGGGTCACGGGTGCGCAGCGGGCGCACCTCGACGACATCGAGTCCAAGGTGTCGCTCGCCCTGTACACCCGCCTCCGGTCGGGACCGCTGGACGGTGACGTCCAGGCGTACCTCGTGACGATCACTCGGCGCGAGGCCCGCGCTCATCTCGCCGAGCTGGCCCGCCGGGCCGAGGACTTCGTCGGCGACGACACGTCCCGGCTCGAGGACGCGGAGGCGCACGTCAGTGTCAACCTCGCGGGCAGGGCTGAGCTGGCCCAGGCGATGGAGGTCCTGCGCGACGAGCTCAGCCCTCTGCAGTTGAAGGCGTTCGTCCTCTCGGAGGCGTACGGCCTGCAGGCGCCCACGATCGCGAGCCTCATCGGCGGAACTGCCACGAACGCCTCTGTCCGGGACGCGCTGCGCCACGCCCGGCGCAAGCTGCGCTCCGAACGCGTCGGTGTCCGGCTCGGCGTCCTCGCCGAGGAGTAGCCGCTTCCAGGAGCCACGGGGCGCTCCGCGACGACGACGGTGCGTCCCGCGATTCCAGGTGGCAGCTGCTCAGCCCCGACTCACGGGGACAGCCGGGACTGTGCGGTTGTGCGAGGGAGATCGAACTGAGAGAAAAGGGGACTTCCCATGAACGAAGCACACCCGCTGCTCGGGCGTATCAGGCTGGGGGTGTTGACGGTTCTTCTGGTCGTGATCGCCTGGAACCGGCGCGCCGTCGAATCGCTCCTCCTGTTGCTTCCCGCCCGTCCGGCCTCCCGGCCGCCCCGGCCTGTGCGCGCGACACGCGGCGGCATCGCCCGGCAGGAGGTGCCGTTGGCGGGTGAATAGGGCTCCCAGGCAGCAGGACGTCCACGCGGACCGGATCGCGTGGTCCCCGCGCCCGCGGGGGTGGTCCGCCGACGAGGACGGGGGCGCCGTCGGCGGTACTCCCCGTGCACGCGGAGACGGTCTCTCCGAAAGTCCACAGCTCGCTGCCCGGGCAGGGGTGCTCCCCACGCGTGCGGGGACGATCCGTATCACCCGGACGGGCCGGGTTCCCTCGCACAGAAGGAACCCGGCCCGACTGCTTTCGCATACCGACGAATCGAACGCACGGGGCGGGCCGTCTCCAGGTTCCGGCCCCGGCGGCAGGCACTCCCGGAGGGACGCCCATGACGGCCTCGCACCGCGACGACGACCAGGACCGGTCCGTTCCGCTGCCGACGATCCTCAGCAGCTCATTGGACGACTTCCTCACTCAGGTCGAGCACGAACTCGTCTCCCGTCGTCGTCAGGTGCGCGCCTTGCGCCGCCGCGCCCGTCGTCTGGGAGATCGCGAGTCGGGTCTCAGGACGCGTACCGCCCGCTTCCTCCGCACATCGACCCGGACAGGCCTCGCCCTCGCGGGGACCGCGTCGTTCGTGGGCGGCACGGTCCTGTTGATCACAGGAAACGTCGATGCCGCGCAGGACGCCTACACCCTGTCGGCCGCCGCTTGGGGAGCGTCCACAGCGGTACGCGTCACGGGACACTGACCGAGCGCTCCAGCAGCGCCTCGCGGGCCGGCCGGGTCCCGCCCGACGGGCCGGAGTGCGCCGTTTCGCCCACCGGGTCGGCGTCGCTCCCTGCCGGTGGTGCGGTGGGCCGCTGCGCGGCGCGGTGTCCGGGTGTGGGTGCGGGCCGGCTGTCCGGGGTTGATCGTACGGCCCTCTCATGACGCTCTCACCGACGGCTCATACGGTATGGACATGACGCAGGTGACTCCTCCCGGGTGGTACCCCGACCCCGGGCAGACAAGTGACGGGCCCCCGAGCGAGCGCTGGTGGGACGGCAAGGCGTGGACGGAGCGGACGCGCCCCGCCGGGGCGGAGCCGTCACCGGCGGCCGGTGCGGCTTCTACGGCGGCCGGCGGTGCGGGCGCTTCGGCTGCGGGTGCCGACGCTTCGGCGTCTGCCGATGCGGGAGCTTCGGCGCGTGCCGAGAGTGCCGGGGGTGGTGGCTCGGCGCCCGTGGACGCCGGGCCCGATCCGTCGGCGCCGACGCAGACGGCGTTCCCGGCGTATCCGGGGTCCCCGCCGCAGGGGGGTCTGCCGGGGTACGGGCCGCCACCGGGGTACGCCGCTCAGCCGGGGTACGGGCCGCAGCCCGCGTACGGTGCTCAGCCCTACCCGGTGCACCCGGGGTATCCGGGCGTGCCGTCCGTGTCCGGCTCGCGTAACAGCGTGCGGGTCGGGGTCGCCGTGGCCGCCGCGGTGGCGGTGCTGGCGAGCATCGGCGTCGGCGTGTGGGCGCTGTCCAAGGACGACGGTGGCGGCGGCCGGGACGAGACCCGGCGCGGGCAGCCCGTCCCCGGGCAGGACGGCGGCCCCGGTGGGTTCGGCGGCAGGTCCGGCGGGCCCGGCGACGGCGCGTCGCCCTCACCGCGGGAGTCGGAGGCGCCGCGCAAGGAGAGCGGCTCGGTCACGGACCGGCTCAGCGGCATCAGTCTCCCCATCCCGAAGGGCTGGTACGGCCAGGAGGGCGCGGGCGGCGCGACGGTGACGTCCGAGCACAGCTACGCGTGCCCCGGCGACACCAGCAAGACCTGCACCAAGGGCGGTGCCTACTCGGCGCCCGCGTTCCTGCTGGGCACCCGCGGCACCACTGCGGAGGCGGTCGCCAAGGCGGACATCGCCGACAACGCGGAGGAGTCCTACGGCGGCTCGACCTACGGCAGCATCACCACGCAGCAGCTCGCCGCGAAGCCCGTCACCGTGGCCGGGCAGAAGGGCTACATGGTCCGCTGGAAGGCGGTCACCAGCAAGGGCGCCGACGGTGTGGTCGAGTCGCTGGCGTTCCCTTCGCCTGCCGATCCCCGGCAGATCGTCGTGGTCCGTTTCGGTGTCGACGCCGACCAGGACCTGTCCGTGATCGACCGGATCACCCAGGGCATCGAGGCCGCGTCCACCGGTGGCGGCAACGGGCAGGAGGTGTAACCGGCGGGAGGCGGGTGGCGGTCTCGTCCCGGAGACCGGGGCGGGTCTGTGGTCCGGTGCTGCCGGCTCGGGGCTGTGTCCTGTGTTTGCATACCGTCGGCTGTCGGCCGTATGCAGTCGACGGGGCGTCTCCGCGGTCGCGGCTTCTGTCTTCGCTGCTTGTCGAGCACTGCATACAGCGCTGTGCATGCCGTACTCGGGCGGCGTATGCCGTATGGCGTCGCCCCGTGCCGTGTGGGCCGGTGCCGGTGCCGGCTGTGGGGTGCTCGCGTATGAGCGGCCGGGTGGTGCCCCTCTCCGCTCAAGAGGGGCACCACCCGGCCGGGGGGTGCGCGCCGCCCCCGTCCCCACGGTGCGGCGCGGTCAGGCCTCCGTCCAGTCATCCCTCGGACGGCGGCCTGGGTCTCAGGGCCCGCCGTCCGCGTCCGGCTCTGCGGCGGGCTTTGTCGCGGGCGGTGCGCCCGGCACCGTACCGGACCGCGTCGGGGCGGTCAGGCCGAGCGCCGGCAGCAGGGCGACCTCGGTGAAGCGGACCAGGTAGTCGGGGTCCGCGTACTCGGTCTCCAGGATCGGCCGGACCCTCAGCAGGCCGAACAGCTGCGCGGGCACGAACTCCAGGGCCGGATGGCCGGCCGGGACCTCGCCGCGCTCCACCCCGCGGCACAGGATGTCCCTGAGCGCGGTGACCTCCGGTTCGATGAGCGCCTCGCGCAGGGCGCAGGCGAGTTCCGCATCCTGGGTGACGGCGTGACCGAGCGCCTGGAGCAGCTTGGTGTCCTGCCGTGCCCAGCCCCCTGCCGCGCGGGCGGCCTCGAGGAGGTCGCCGGCGAGGGAGCCGGTGTCGATCCCGGTCAGCCGCGAGGTGCGGCGCGAGCGCAGGGCTGCCACGACGAACTGCGGTTTAGTCTTCCACTGCCGGTACAGGGTGGACTTGCTGCAGCGCGTGGTGGCGGCGACACCTTCCATGGTCACGGCGTCGTAGCCGCACTCGCGGATCTGGTCGAGGACGGCGTCGAAGAACTCCTGCTCGCGTTCGGGCGTGAGCTTGGAGCGGCGCGATGCGGCTGCCGTCTCCGGCCCGTCCGCGGCCTGCGACGTCATGGGTGGCTCTCCTCGGATCCCGTGTGTGTCGAACACCATCGATACGCCAGTGTACCGGTACCCGCGCGTATCGGTACACTGCCGTATCGGTACGAAGTCGTATCGATGACGTGTACAGCCATACGGGTCGCGGGCCCTGCCGGCCGCACCTGTGCCGGCTCCGCGCGCCGCACGGCCGTACCACCCATGCACCACCGTCACCGAAGGGGCCGGGGGATGAATGCCCGCACCGAGCCGGAGGAAGAGGCGGGGCCGGACGCGACAGCGCCGCCCCCTCTCGTCCGTGAGCTGCTGCTCGTCGCCGGTCTCTTCCTCGTCTACAAGTTCGGGCGGCAACTGGCCGCGGGCCGCACCGCCGAGGCCTTCCGCAACGGGCATCGCGTCTGGGATCTCGAACGCACGCTGCGGCTGCCCGGCGAGGACGCGGTGCAGTCGCTGCTGCTCCACGGAGAGCTGCCCGTCCACTTCGCGAACACGTACTACGCGGCCGTGCACTTCCCGGCCACCGCGGCGTTCCTGATCTGGCTGTATCTGCGCCGGCCGGGCCACTATCCGTGGGCCCGCCGCATCCTGGCCGCCGTCACCACCGCTGCCCTCGTGGTGCATCTGGTGTTCCCGCTGGCGCCGCCGCGGATGCTCGCGGCCACCGGGCTCGTCGACACCGCCGCCGTGTACGGCCCGTCGGTGTACGGGCCGCCGCAGACCGACCACCTGTCGAACCAGTTCGCCGCGATGCCGTCGCTGCACTTCGGCTGGGCCCTGATGGTGGCGTTCGGTCTCATCGCCGCCACCCGGTCCCGCTGGCGGTGGCTGTGGTTGCTGCACCCCGCGCTGACGCTGCTGGTCGTCGTCGGCACCGCGAACCACTACTGGCTGGACGCGCTCGTCGCCGCGGCCCTCGTCGGTGCCGCCCTCGCCGTCGTCCGCTCCCCGCGCCGTACCGCCGGGCCGACGGGCCGTCACCGTGACAGGCCGGCAGTGCCCGCTCCGCGGCGGCGGGCGCGGGAACTCGTGGGGGCGGACCGGTGAGCGCCGCCCTGATCGCCGTCGTCCTGTCGCTGTTCTCCGCCGGTGCCTACGCGTCCGCCGCCGTCGCCCAGGAGCGGCTCGCCGCCCGGTCGTCCGGCACCGGAGTGCTGCGGCTGCTCGGCAACGGCGCCTGGTGGTGGTCGGTGACGCTGAACGCCGGCGCCGCCCTGCTGCACGTCGTGGCGTTGAAGTACGGTCCGCTGACCGTCGTGCAGCCGCTCGGCGCGCTGACCCTCGTCGCGGCGGTGCCGCTCGGTGCGCGGCTCGCCGGGCGGCGGGTCAGTGCGCGCGAGTGGCGCGGCACCGGTTTCACTCTGCTCGGGCTGGGCGCGATCCTCGTCACCGCCTCCGGCCCCGCACCGGACGACGTGCTGAGCGTGCCCGAGGCGCTGATCGTGGCGGGTGCCACGGCCGCGCTGATCGGCACGCTGTCGTGGGGCGCCCGGCCGGGGCTGCGGCACGCGACCGCCTCCGGCATCGCCTCCGGCGTGGCGTCGGCTCTCACCCAGACGGTGACGGTCGCCGCCACGGACCGGTCGGGGCCGCTGCTGAGCATGCAGGTCGTCGGAGTGGCGCTGCTCGTCGCCGCGTTCGCCACGGGCGGGCTGATGCTGTCGCAGACCGCGTACCGGGACGGGCTCGGTGCGCCGCTCGCGATGGTGACCCTCGCCAACCCCGTGGCCGCGGCCGTGATCGGTCTGGCTCTGCTGGGCGAGCGGTTGCAGGGCGGGGCGCTGGGTGCCCTGCTGGCGCTGGCGGGTGCGGGGTTCGCCGGGTGGGGTGTCGTACTGCTGACGCGGGAGGGGCAGTCGGGCGCCGGGGAGACGGACGGCGGCCGGGTGGCCGGTGCGGGCGGTGTGGCCGGTGCCGGTCGTGCGGGCGGTGTGGGTGGTGCCACCGGTGCGGCCGGTGCCAGTGGTGCAGCCGGTGCGGGTGTTGCGGGCGGCACGGCCGGGGCGGCCGGCCCCGTCGTGGCGGTGCCCCGGGCTCGGGCCGGGGGCGAGGCGCATCCCGTTGCCGTGGTGCTCGCGCTGGAGACGGCGGGCTCGCAGGCCGACGGTTCGTCGGTGCCCCGGCCGGCGGATCCGGGGCACCTCACGCCTCTGTGACACGGCCGGCCGGCGGGATGCCGGTGACGGCCGGGGTGGTGGAGCGGCGGGGCGGCGGGGCGTCAGCCGAGGCCGCGGGCGTCCTGCTTGAGCGCGGTGTCCACCGTCAGCGCCGTCGCCACGACCAGGCTCAGCAGGGGCTCGGGCAGCTGGTAGTGGATCTGCAGGACGTAGTTGTCCGCCGTGGTGAACATCGTCTTGGCGAGGCCTTCCCAGGTCTTGGTGATCCGGGCGACCTCGTTGCCGGAGTGGTCGACGATCGCGAAGTTCCACGCCCGCCAGTTCTCCGCCTTGATGGCGCCGACCTGCTGGCCGTTGACGTTCATCGCGAAGTTGATCTTGCCGAAGACGTTCTGCTGGACGATCTCGCCGACCGGCGTGCCGTCCGGGCGCTCGACGATCACCCGGGACTTGAAGATCTTGCCGGGCCGGGTCAGCAGCAGCACGGGCTGGCCGTAGGCGTCCCGGATCTCCAGCTTGATCTTCATGAACTGGTCGATGCTGTACAGGAAGCGGATGACCTTCCGGAACCAGCTCTGGCCGACCTGGACGACGGCACCGAGCTGGTTGCCGTTCTGGTCCATGACCTTGTACTCGTTGGTCAGCTCGATGAGCTTGGCCTTCTGGTTCACCACCAGCACGGGCTCGGTGAACAGCGTGCCGCCGCCCGGGGCACCGGCGTTCACCCCGGCCTGCTGCTGCACCTGACGCTGCACGCGCTGGTCGGGGCCGGCCTGATGCGGTATGTGCGGGGCCTGCGCGGGCGGTGCGGCGGGGGC
>NZ_JALLGL010000122.1 GCF_023072675.1 Streptomyces sp. XM83C | reverse complement strand
GCCTTTCACAGGGGAGCGGGGAGGGAGCGGGGAGCGGGCGTACGGACCGCGTCGCCGATGTGGTCCACCGGCGCCCGGACGCGGGCATCAGGACAGCTTATGTTCTCGTCCGGAACAAAGTCTCCCCGGGCCGGTATTCCGCCCGTTGTCCTGCGCGTCACGACGTGATGACACTCACATCGGCCAGAGCGTGGCCGCGCTCACACCCTGCTGCGGCGTGACGGCGTCCGCGGCGGCTACGACGCCGCGACCTTCACCCGCGCCGCGACCGGCAGATGGTCGCTGCCCGTCTCCGGCAGGGTCCAGGAACTCTCCGGCTCGATGCCCTTGACCATGATCTGGTCGATCCGCGCCATCGGGAACGACGCCGGCCAGCTGAACCCGAACCCGTTGCCCGCCGCGCCCTGCGTGGAGCGCATCTGCGAGGTGACGGCGTTCAGCGAGCGGTCGTTCATGGTGCCGTTGAGGTCGCCGAGCAGGATCACCCGGCCCAGCGGCTCGTGCGCGATGGCCTCGCCGAGCGCGTCGGCGCTCTTGTCCCGCTGCCGCGCGGTGAACCCGGCCTCGATCTTCACCCGCACCGACGGCAGATGCGCGACGTACACCGCGACCCGCCCGGCCGGTGTGGCGACGGTGGCACGCATCGCCCGCGTCCAGCCCAGCTGGATGTCGACGGCCCGGACGTCGTCCAGCGGGTACTTGCTCCACAGCCCGACCGTGCCCTGCACCGAGTGGTAGCGGTACGCCGACGCCAGCGCGTCCTTGTAGGTGGGGACGGCGGACGCCTTCAGCTCCTCCAGGGCGACGACGTCCGCGCCGGACGCGGCGACCGCGCGGGCGGTGCCGGACGGGTCCGGGTTGTCGGCGTTGACGTTGTGCGTGGCCACCGTCAGATCACCGCCGCCGGCGGTCTTGTCGGTGAGCAGCCCGCCGAACAGGTTCAGCCATACGGCCACGGGCAGCACCACCGCGATCAGCGCGGTCGCCGACCGCCGTACCAGCGCGCAGACCAGCAGCACCGGCACCAGCAGCCCCAGCCAGGGCAGGAACGTCTCCGTCAGGCTGCCCAGATTTCCGAGCCGGTTGGGGATGTGCGAGTGGACCAGCATCACCAGCGCGAGAAGCACGGCGACCGCCGCGAGCACGATGCCGCGCCGCCAGATCCGCCGGTCGCCCCGCCACGGGCCGACGACGCGGGCCGCCAGGCGCCGGAGGCGGGAACCCGGTCGCTCGTCGCCCGAGCCGCCGTCGTCCGTCTCCGTCACGTATGCCTGCTGCGCCATACCGTCGCCTCACTACCTGCCGTGCACACCGTCGCCCCCGTGGCCTACGACCCTAGGGGATGATCGGTTCCGTTCCGCCGTCGCATGACGGCCGTACGGCCACGAGGACGTCCACCGGACTCCGGCGAGTTCCGGACGGCCGGGGTGACAGCCCGTTCTGTGACGGAATCCGCACATCGGGACGGTTGTTCACGGCGGGCTGACGGGCCGTAGGCCGGCCAGCACCGTGTCGACGATCTCCTCGGACAGTCCCTCGGGCAGATCGGATTCGGGGCGCATCACCGCACGCACCAGCATCGGGCCGACGAACAGGTCGTTGGCGAGCTCCAGGTCGACGTCGGCGCGCAGTTCGCCGTTGAGCTGCCCGCGCCGCAGCACCTCCAGGCCGAGTCTGCGGCGCGGGGCGATGACGTTGGCCTGGTAGGCAGCCCACAGCTTGGGGCTGCTCTTCATCTGGGCGTGCACGTTGTGCAGGAGGGCGGAGGACCGGCTGGCGACACCGCGTTGGCGCAGCGACTCCAGCAGGACGACGAGGTCGTCGCGCAGCCCGGTGCCGGGCAGTTCGGGGTCCTCCGGTTCGGCGGCCCGTATGACGTCGACGAACAGCTCTTCCTTGCCGCTCCAGCGGCGGTAGATGGTGGCCTTGCCGACGCCGGCGGTGCGGGCGATCCGCTCGATGGACAGTTCGGCCAGCGGTACGCCGTCCTCCAGCAGCTTCATCGCGCCGTCCAGGATGGCGCGTTCCGCGGCCTCGCTGCGGGGGCGGCCCCGCGCGGGCGGTGCCGGTGCGGCCGTGCCGTGGTTGCTGGCGGGGCTCACGTCACTCGGTCCCTTCGTGTGTGCTGGAGAGATTCTCCCCCGGCACCGGGGCCGTTCGGGCTCGCGCCCACGGCCTCAGGTCCCCCTGCGGCCCCCGTGCGCCGTACGTCCCCTTTCGGCCGGTCCGCCCCCGCGCCCCCTCGGCGCCGGCTCGACGGCTATTCGGCCGCGGCCACCGGCTCCCGCTGCGGCTCCTCCTGCCCCGGCCGGGCCTGCCGCCCCGGCAGGAACGCCGCCACGACGACCGCGCCGACCAGCGCGATGGCGGCACCGCCGATCGCGGTGACGTGCATGGCGTGCAGGAAGGCGTCGTTGGCCGGGCCGACCAGCTCCCGGCCCCGCGGGCCGAGCCGTGCCGCCACGCCCAGGGTGGCCTCGATGGACTCGCCGGCGGTGTCCCGCAGCGCGGGTGGTACCAGCCCCAGCCTGCCCTCGATGCCGCTGCGGTACGACGTGGAGAGCACCGAGCCCAGCACGGCGACGCCGAGCGCGCCGCCGACCTGGCGGAAGGTGTTGCTGAGCGCGGAGGCGGAGCCGGCCTTCTCCCGGGGCAGCGCCTGCATGATGACGACGCTGACCGGGGTCATGATGTGGGCCATGCCGGTGCCCATCAGGAAGAACACGACCTCCAGCAGCCAGATCGGGGTGTCGGCGTCCAGCACCGCGAACATCGCGAGCATGCCGGCGATGAGGAGCATCCCGCCGGTCGTGGTGGCGCGGTTGCCGAACCGGTCGACGAGGAGCCGGGCCCGCGGCGCGAACACCAGCTGGGCGGCGGCCAGCGGCAGCAGCAGCAGACCGGTCTCCAGCGGCGAGTAGCCGCGCACGCTCTGCGTGTAGAAGACGGAGAAGAAGGTGACGCCCATCAGCGCGAAGAAGACCAGCGCGATGGCGGCGATCGCGGCGGAGAAGACCTTGTTCCTGAAGTAGGTGACGTCGATGGACGGGTGGTCGCTGCGCTTCTCGACGACGACGAACGCGACCAGCACCGCGAGTCCGGCGGCGATGAACGCCAGCACCGTCGCATCGGTGAAGTCGGCCAGCTCGCCGCCCTTGATGATGCCGTAGACCAGCAGCACCAGGCCGACGACGGACAGGGCGACACCGGCCGGATCGAGCCTGCCCGGGTTCGGGTCGCGGGAGTCGGGCACCAGCCACACCATCAGCGCGAGCGCCAGCACCACGATCGGCACGTTGACGAGGAAGACGGACCCCCACCAGAAGTGGTCCAGCAGCACACCGCCGGTGATCGGCCCGATGGCGATGGCCAGGCCGACACCGCCCGCCCAGATGCCGATGGCGCGGGGCTGCTCCTCACGCTCGAACACGTTCATCAGCACGGCGAGCGTGGCGGGCATCACGAATGCGGCGCCCAGGCCCATCAGGGCACGGAAGACGATCAGCTGGGTCGGCGAGCCGGACTCGGCGGCCAGCGCGGAACCGATGCCGAACACGGCGAGGCCGCCGAGCAGCACCTTCTTGCGGCCCAGCCGGTCGCCGAGCAGGCCGGCGGTGAACAGCAGACCGGCGAAGACGAGCGTATAGGCGTTGATCGCCCACTCCAGCTCGCTCTGGGTCGCGCCCAGTCCGGTCGGCGCGGGGGTGGAGATGGTCTTGATGGCGACGTTCAGGATGGAGTTGTCCAGGACGACGATCAGCAGGCTGAGCATCAGCACACCGAGGATCGCCCAGCGGCGCCGGTGCACCGCTTCCGGTATGCGCCCGGAGGTGACGGCTGGAGTGGTCATGGGGCGAGCCTAAGCCCATTTCCGATACGGAACCGTCTCGTATCGAAAAAATTTGCCGAGGTATTGCCCACATTCTCTTTCCGGGGGCCGCCTCTGGCCTCCCCTGGCACGAAGTGCCACCATGGGAAGCGGTCCGGGGACGCCGTCAGGGCGCCTCGAGATGACGCAATAAGGAGCCGTTGCCATGACGCAGCTTCCGGCTGCCCAGAACGCGCAGCCCAAGTCCTCCGACGGCAGCAAGGCGCTGTACGGGGGCAAGAGCAGCCGCCGCATCACCGTCCGTGACATCGCCCTCGCCAAGGAGCGGGGCGAGAAGTGGCCCATGCTCACCGCCTACGACGCGATGACCGCCTCCGTCTTCGACGAGGCCGGCATCCCGGTCATCCTGGTCGGCGACTCGGCCGGCAACTGTCACCTGGGCTACGAGACGACCGTGCCCGTCACCCTCGACGAGATGACCATGCTGTCCGCGGCCGTCGTCCGCGGCACCAAGCGGTCTCTGATCGTCGGCGACCTGCCGTTCGGCTCCTACCAGGAGGGCCCGGTGCAGGCGCTGCGCTCGGCCACCCGCCTGGTGAAGGAGGCCGGGGTGCAGGCCGTCAAGCTGGAGGGCGGCGAGCGCTCCCACGAGCAGATCCGCCTGCTGGTCGAGTCCGGCATCCCCGTGATGGCCCACATCGGCCTCACCCCGCAGTCCGTCAACGCCATGGGCTACCGCGTCCAGGGCCGCGGCGAGGAGGCGGCCCAGCAGCTGCTGCGCGACGCCAAGGCCGTCCAGGACGCGGGCGCCTTCGCCGTCGTGCTGGAGCTGGTCCCGGCCGAGCTGGCCGCCGAGGTCACCCGCGTCCTGCACATCCCGACCGTCGGCATCGGTGCGGGCCCGGAGACGGACGCGCAGGTCCTGGTGTGGACGGACATGCTGGGCCTGACGCAGGGCCGCGTGCCGAAGTTCGTCAAGCAGTACGCCGACCTGCGCACCGTCATGGGCGACGCGGTGAAGGCGTTCGCCGAGGACGTGGTCGGCGGCACCTTCCCGACGGAAGCGCACTCCGTCCACTGACCCACCGGGGCTCCCCGGGCCGATCGCGCCCCGGGGAGCCCCCAAGGCCCCGCACAGGACGCCGTGCGAGTCCTCGTACGGGGCACCCCCCACAGGGCCACAGCGGCACCACCGGGCAGCCCGCCGATCGTCCCCCGTCGGCGGGCTGCCCCTTTGCGTGCCTGCGCCGCCCGGCTCCCGCCCCGTCGCCGCCCGCCCCGCGACGCCGTCCGAACACCCGTCAGACCCGCTTCCCCGTAAGCCTTTTGGTCTCCTCTTGGGCAACCGGAAACTCTTCTTGGCCCGCCCATTCCCCTGACATGAACGGTTCATCGAAAGAGTGGCCCCCGGCGAGTGATCACTCGCAGCGAACCGCACTCAGGGGGTTCTATGAGATCCAACCGCGCCAAGCTGCGCGCCGGAGCGAGCCTGGCAGCCACCCTGCCCCTGCTCGCGGGCGCGCTGGCGCTCGGCATACCCGCGCACGCCGCCGACGGAGCGCACCGTGACGCGCTGGCCGGGACCAAGCCGGCCTGGGCGACGGCCAAGGCCGACAAGGGTGCCGCGCCGGACAGCGCGCAGGTGTCCGCCCGCGTCTATCTCGCCGGACGCGACGCGGCCGGGCTCGCCGCGTACGCCAGGGCCGTGTCCGACCCGTCGTCCGCCTCGTACGGCAGGTATCTGACGCCCGCTCAGGCCCAGGCCCGCTTCGGCGCCACCCCGGCGCAGGTCGCCGCCGTGAAGGCGTGGCTGACCTCCGCCGGCCTGAAGGTCACCGCCGTCACCGCGCACTACGTCGCCGTCAGCGGCGATGTCGCCGCCGCCGAGCGGGCCTTCGGCACCCAGCTGCACACCTACGCCAAGGGCGGCGCCACCTACCGCGCCCCGGCGTCCACCGCCTCCGCGCCGGCCGATGTCGCCGACGCCGTGCTCACCGTCACCGGCCTCGACAACGCCCCGCACAAGGCGAAGCACAAGGACCAGCTGCCGCCGCCGGACGCGGTGTTCAGGAACGCCGGGCCCTTCTCCTCGTACCACGGCTCGAACGTGGCGACCACGCTGCCCCGCGCCTACGGGCAGAGGATCCCGTACGCCGTCCAGGGCTACACCGGGCGTCAGCTGCGTGCCGCGTACGGCGCGGGCCGCTACACCGGCAAGGGGGTCCGCATCGCCATCACCGACGCCTACGCCTCGCCGACCATCGCCTACGACGTGGCGACGTACGCGAAGAAGCACGGCGACGCCGCCTGGCGGACCGGGCAGCTGCGCCAGGTGCTGCCCGGCGCCTACTCGCGGACCGAGGAGTGCGGCGCGGCCGGCTGGTACGGGGAGGAGACCCTCGACGTCGAGGCCGTGCACGCACTCGCGCCCGACGCGCAGGTGACGTACGTCGGCGCCGCGTCCTGCTACGACGACGACCTGCTCGACTCCCTCAGCAAGATCGTCGACAACCATCTCGCGGACATCGTCTCCAACTCCTGGGGCGACATCGAGGCCAACCAGACGCCGGACCTCGCCGCCGCCTACGACCAGGTGTTCCAGTTCGGCGCGGTCGAGGGGATCGGCTTCTACTTCTCCTCCGGCGACGACGGCGACGAGGTCGCCGCGACCGGCACCAAGCAGGTCGACACCCCCGCCAACTCCGCCTGGGTGACCGCAGTCGGCGGCACCTCCCTCGCGGTCGGCAAGGGCGACAAGTACCTGTGGGAGACCGGCTGGGGCACCACCAAGGCCACACTGTCCGCCGACGGCAGGAGCTGGACCGGCTTCCCCGGCGCGTTCACCTCCGGCGCCGGCGGGGGCACCAGCCGCACCGTCGCCCAGCCGTACTACCAGAAGGGCGTCGTCCCGAACGCGCTCGCCCGCGCCAACAGCGCCCAGGGCAACCGCGTCGTCCCGGACATCGCGGCGATCGCCGACCCCAACACCGGGTTCCTCGTCGGGCAGACGCAGACCTTCCCCGACGGCGCCCAGCGCTACAGCGAGTACCGCATCGGCGGCACCTCGCTCGCCGCGCCCGTCATCGCCGGCGTCCAGGCCCTCGCCCAGGAGGCGAACGGCGGACGGGCCCTCGGCTTCGCCAACCCGGCGATCTACGCCCGCTCCGGCACGAAGGCCTACCACGACGTCACCGACCGTCCCACGGGCCGCGGACTGGCCGTGGCCCGCGTCGACTACGTCAACGGCCACGACGCCGCCGACGGACTGACCACCTCCGTGCGCACCCTCGGCAACGACAGCTCGCTGAAGGCGGTCAAGGGCTACGACGACGTCACCGGCGTCGGCTCGCCCGCCGCCGGATACGTCCGGTCGTACCGCCGCCGGTAACCGCGGCCGGGGGCGGCGCGGGGCGCGCACAACGGGTGGGTCCCGTGTGCGCCGCACCACGCCGCCCCCCATCGCGTCGCTCTGACGATTACACTGGGCGTGTGCCTCAACTTCGACTCGCCCTGAACCAGATCGACTCGCGCGTCGGCGACCTCGCCGGGAACTCCGAGGCGATCGTCCGCTGGAGTCGGCACTCCGCCGAGCAGGGGGCGCATCTCGCGGCCTTCCCGGAGATGGCCCTCACCGGCTATCCCGTCGAGGACCTCGCCCTGCGGTCCTCCTTCGTGGAGGCCTCCCGCGCCGCACTGCGCGCCCTCGCCGCCCGCCTCGCCGACGAGGGGCTCGGCGAGCTGCCGGTCCTCGTCGGCTACCTCGACCGCTGCGAGACCGCCCAGCCGAAGTACGGCCAGCCGGCGGGCGCCCCGCAGAACGCCGCCGCGCTGCTGCACCGCGGCGAGATCGTTCTCACCTACGCCAAGCACCATCTGCCGAACTACGGCGTGTTCGACGAGTTCCGCTACTTCGTGCCCGGCGACACCATGCCCGTGGTCCGCCTGCACGGCGTCGACATCGCCCTCGCCATCTGCGAGGACCTGTGGCAGGACGGCGGCCGTGTCCCCGCCGCCCGCTCCGCCCGCGCCGGACTCCTGCTGTCCGTCAACGCCTCGCCGTACGAGCGCGACAAGGACGACACCCGCCTGGAACTGGTCCGCAAGCGCGCCCAGGAGGCCGGCTGCACCACCGCCTACCTCGCCATGATGGGCGCCCAGGACGATCTGGTGTTCGACGGCGACTCGATCGTCGTCGACCGGCACGGCGAGGTCGTCGCCCGCGCCCCCCAGTTCTCCGAGACCTGCCTCGTCGTCGATCTCGACCTGCCCGCCGCCGACCCCGGCGCCCCCACCGGCACCGTCGACGACGGCCTGCGCATCGACCGAGTCGTCCTCTCCGAGGAACCCCTGCCGGCATACGAGGCCGAGCACACCGGCAGCCACGCCCCCCGCATGGACGACGAGGAGGAGGTGTACTCCGCGCTGGTCGTCGGCCTGCGCGCCTACGTCCGCAAGAACGGCTTCCGCTCCGTCCTCATCGGCCTGTCCGGCGGCATCGACTCCGCCCTCGTCGCGGCGATCGCCTGCGACGCCGTCGGCCCCGAGAACGTGTACGGCGTGTCCATGCCGTCGAAGTACTCCTCCGAGCACTCCCGCGGCGACGCCGCCGAACTGGCCCGCCGTACCGGCCTGAACTTCCGCACGATCTCCATCGCGCCCATGTTCGACGCCTACATGGCGGCCACCGAACTGACCGGCCTCGCCGAGGAGAACCTGCAGTCCCGGCTGCGCGGCACCCTGCTGATGGCCCTGTCCAACCAGGAGGGCCACATCGTCCTCGCCCCCGGCAACAAGTCGGAGCTGGCCGTCGGCTACTCCACCCTGTACGGCGACTCCGTCGGCGCCTACGGCCCGATCAAGGACGTCTACAAGACGTGGGTCCGGCGGCTCGCCGAATGGCGCAACCGCGCCGCCGAGGAGCGCGGCGAGACCCCGCCGATCCCCGAGAACTCCGTCACCAAGCCGCCCAGCGCCGAACTGCGGCCCGGCCAGGTGGACACCGACTCCCTGCCGGACTACCCGGTCCTCGACGCCATCCTGGAACGGTACGTCGACCGCGACCAGGGCGCCGACACGATCGTCGCCGCCGGCTTCGACCGCGACCTCGTCACCAAGACCCTGCGCATGGTCGACACCGCCGAGTACAAGCGCCGCCAGTACCCGCCGGGCACCAAGATCTCCGCGAAGGGCTTCGGCAAGGACCGCCGCCTGCCCATCACCAACGGGTGGCGCGAGACCGCCTAGCGGCGCAAGGGCGCGGAAGCGCACGGGGCGCAGGGGCCCGCTCAGGCCCGCGGTTTCGCGCCGCGGGCCTTCAGCATGTCCGCCATCAGCGCGATCTCCGACTGCTGCGCCTCCACCATGCCCTCGGCGAGCCGCTTCTCCGCCCCGACCGTGCACGCCCGCGCGCACCCCTCGGCCATGTGGACGCCGCCCTTGTGGTGCTCCGTCATCAGTTGCAGATAGAACACCTCGGCCTGCCGCCCGTCGAGCGTGCGCAGCTTCTCCAGGTCGCTGTCGGTGGCCATGCCCGGCATCAGCGCGCCGTCCTTCGCCTCCGGCATGCCGCGCATGCCCATCCACGTCATCGGCGGGTCCGCGGACACCTTCGGCAGGCCCCACAGATCCAGCCAGCCCAGCAGCATGCCGCGCTGGTTGGCCTGCGTCTGCGCGATGTCGTACGCGAGCCGGCGGACCTCCTCGTCCTGCGTGCGGTCGCGCACGATGTACGACATCTCCACCGCCTGCTGATGGTGGACCGCCATGTCCCGCGCGAACCCGGCGTCCGCCGAGTCCGCCGCCGGCACCGCGACGGACGTGCCGCCGTCCTCCTGCGCGACCGCCCAGGTGATCGCCCCGGCCGCGACGAGCACCGCCGCCGCGGCCCCGGCGATCAGCCCGACCTGCTGCCGCCTCACTGCATCGTCCCGCCGGTGCACGAGGCCCCCGGCTCGGGGGTCTGCTTGCCCTGCACATACGTCTGGAAGAACTGGTCGACCGCCGGGTCGCTCGCGCCCGTCACCGTCCGCTGGTGCCCCCACGCCGACAGCACGATCGGCGCGTCCTGCTTCTCGTACGGGCTCATCAGCGTGTACGGCGTCTTCTTCACCTTGGCGGCCAGCGCCTCCACGTCCGCCTTCGCGGCCTTGTCCGTGTACGTCACCCAGACCGCGCCGTGCTCCAGCGAGTGCACGGCGTTCTCGTTCTTCACCGGCTTCGTGTACACGGTGCCGTTGCAGTCCGCCCAGACCGGGTTGTGGTCGCCGCCGACCGGGGGCTGCATCGGGTAGGAGACGCTGCTGCCGGTGTGGTTGCGGGACAGGTCGCCCTCCCACGTCTTCACCCCGTCGGAGCCGGTCACCCAGTGCCCGGAGGCGTTCTTGGCGCTGCCCGACGCGGAGGAGTCGTCCGAGCCCGACTGCGACTTCACGACGAACACCGCACCCACGACGAGCGCGGCGACCGCCACCACGGAACCCCCGATGACGAGGACCCGGTTGCGCCGCTCGCGGGCCTGCTCGGCACGCCGCATCTCCTCTATGCGCGCCTTGCGCGCCGCGCTGCTGCTCGTGTTGCCGGAGCCCATGGGGTGTCCTTCGGGGGAGAGGGGGGACTGACGGGTGCGGCTGATCGTAGTGGGGAAGGAGGGGCGCGCTGTAGAGCGGGCCCGGACATCCGCGGGGGCCTCACGGCCGTCGGCGCGGCAGGGACCTTCGGCCCTGGCAGGACCGCGCCGATAAGTGGTATCTGCGACTCGCATTATCTAGGCTGGCCGGTATGCGGCTCCTGCGCTCCACCGACCTCGCCCTGCGCTTCCTCATGAGGCTCGCGGTGTCCGACACCCCCCTGCCCACCACGCGGGAGATCGCCGCCGAGATGGACGTGCCCTACACGCACGCCGCCAAGGTCGTCGCCGAGCTTCAGCATCTGGGCCTGGTCGACGCCCGGCGCGGACGGGGCGGCGGACTCGCCCTCAGCGACAAGGGCCGTACGGCGTCCGTGGGTGCCGTCGTGCGCACCTTCGAGGGCGACGGGGACGTCGTCGACTGCGAGGGGGCCACGCCCTGCCCCCTGCACACCGCCTGCCGGCTGCGCGGGGCGCTGCGCCGGGCCCAGGAGGCGTTCTACGCCACCCTGGACCCGATCACCCTGGCAGACCTCGTCACCGAGCCGACGGGCCCGCTGCTCCTCGGGCTGCCGAGGGTGCGCTGAGCGGGGGCCGCCCAGGGGCGGGCCGAGCGCCGCTCCGGTACGTCGGTCAGTCCCGGGCCAGCCAGAGGTCGGGGCCGAAGACCTCGTAGTGGATACGGGCCGGGGCGACACCCCGGGCGAGCAGCTGCTCCCGTACCGACCGCATGAAGGGCAGCGGACCGCACAGGTACGCGTGCGTGCCCGCGGGAACGTCGATGCCTGCGAGGTCCACGTACCCGGTGCGGGCGCCGGCCGGGGCGTCCTGCTCGTACCACAGGTGCAGGGAGGCGTCGGGCAGCTTGTGCGTCCAGGTCTCGTGCTCGGTGCGCAGGGCGTGGTCGGCGGGGGAGCGGTCGCCGTGCACGACGGTGACGGGGGCGCGGTGCCCGTCGGCCGCGAGCTGGGCCAGCATGGCGATCATCGGGGTGACGCCGATGCCCGCCGAGGCGAGCAGCACCGGCGCGTCCGGGGCGTCCGCGAGGACGAGGTCGCCGTACGGCGCCGACATCAGCAGGATGTCGCCCTCGCGCACGCGCGCGTGGAGATGGTTGGAGACCTCGCCGTCGGGGGAGGCGGCGTCGCCGTGGACGCGCTTGACGCTGATCTGCCGGATGGTCTCGGCGGGGGCGCCGGAGAGGCTGTACTGGCGTATCTGGCGGGCGCCGTCGGGCAGCTCCACGCGGACGGAGACGTACTGCCCGGCGCGGAACGGGGGCACGGGGCCGCCGTCGGCGGGGCGCAGCCGGAACGTGACGACGTCGGCGGTCTCCTCGACGCGCTCGACGACCTCCCACTCCCGCTCGCCGGTCTGGCCGCTCTCCTCGTACAGCCGCTTCTCGATCGCGATCAGCGCGTTCGCCATCAGCCAGTACACCTCGTCCCAGGCGGCGGCGACCTCCGGGGTGACGGCGTCGCCGAGGACACCCGCGATCGCCGCGAACAGGTGCTCGTGGACGATGGGGTACTGCTCGGGCGCGACACCGAGGGAGGCGTGCTTGTGCGCTATGCGCTGGAGCATCGCGTCGGGCCGCCGGTCGGGGTTGTCCAGCAGATGGCCGGCGAAGGCAGCGATGGAGCCGGCGAGGGCCCGGCGCTGGGTGCCGGCTGCCTGGTTGCCGCGGTTGAACAGGTCGCGCAGCAGCTCGGGGTGGGCGGCGAACATGCCGGCGTAGAAGCGCTCGGTGATCTCGTCGAGGTGGGCGCCGACGGCGGGCAGGGTCGCGCGGACGACGGCGGCGGAAGGGGCGGACAGCATCAGACCTCCTTGGACTGGCTGGAGCGTTCGCAACCTATTAAAACTTGCATCTGAGATGCAAATTAAAGGGGGGGTGTCCGGCCACGGCGTCCACGGAGGGGCCCGCCCGTTACGGATGTCGGCGCGAGCAGGCAAGATGGGGCTGAGCGGTACACCTGCCGTACGCGGGGCGTTCACGCCCCGGTCGGTCGGCCGATCATGGTCCGCAACGCGTACGAAATGCTGTTGTGGTGGGATGCTCAGGTGCCCGACCGCCCGCCCGCGGGACGTGGGACAGGTGGCCTGACCAGCAAGGATGGGGAAGCGGAAGATGGACAAGCAGCAGGAGTTCGTGCTCCGGACGTTGGAGGAGCGCGACATCCGGTTCGTACGCCTGTGGTTCACGGACGTGCTGGGCTTCCTCAAGTCCGTCGCCGTGGCCCCTGCCGAACTGGAGCAGGCGTTCGACGAAGGCATCGGTTTCGACGGCTCCGCGATCGAGGGCTTCGCCCGCGTCTACGAGTCCGACATGATCGCCAAGCCGGACCCGTCCACCTTCCAGATCCTGCCCTGGCGCGCGGAGGCCCCCGGCACGGCCCGCATGTTCTGCGACATCCTCATGCCGGACGGCTCCCCGTCCTTCGCCGACCCGCGCTACGTCCTCAAGCGCGCCCTGGCCCGCGCCTCCGACCTCGGCTTCACCTTCTACACCCACCCCGAGATCGAGTTCTTCCTGCTGAAGGACAAGCCGGTCGACGGCTCCCGCCCGACCCCCGCCGACAACTCCGGCTACTTCGACCACACCCCGCAGAACGTCGGCATGGACTTCCGCCGCCAGGCCATCACCATGCTGGAGTCGATGGGCATCTCGGTGGAGTTCTCCCACCACGAGGGCGCCCCCGGCCAGCAGGAGATCGACCTGCGCTACGCGGACGCGCTGTCCACCGCCGACAACGTCATGACGTTCCGCCTGGTGATGAAGCAGGTGGCGCTGGAGCAGGGCGTGCAGGCCACGTTCATGCCGAAGCCGTTCTCCGAGCACCCCGGCTCCGGCATGCACACCCACCTCTCCCTGTTCGAGGGCGACCGCAACGCGTTCTACGAGTCCGGCGCCGAGTACCAGCTCTCCAAGGTGGGACGTTCCTTCATCGCGGGCCTGCTGCGGCACGCGGCGGAGATCTCCGCCGTCACCAACCAGTGGGTCAACTCCTACAAGCGCATCTGGGGCGGCACCGAGCGCACCGCCGGCGCCGGCGGCGAGGCCCCCTCGTACATCTGCTGGGGCCACAACAACCGCTCGGCCCTGGTCCGCGTCCCCATGTACAAGCCCGGCAAGACCGGCTCGGCCCGTGTCGAGGTCCGCTCCCTCGACTCCGGCGCCAACCCGTACCTGGCCTACGCCGTCCTCCTCGCCGCCGGCCTGAAGGGCATCGAGGAGGGCTACGAGCTGCCGCCGGGCGCCGAGGACGACGTGTGGGCCCTCTCCGACGCCGAGCGCCGCGCCCTCGGCATCGAGCCGCTCCCGCAGAACCTGGGCGAGGCCCTCACCCTGATGGAGCGCAGCGACCTCGTCGCCGAGACCCTCGGCGAGCACGTCTTCGACTTCTTCCTGCGCAACAAGCGCCAGGAGTGGGAGGCCTACCGCTCCGAGGTCACGGCCTTCGAACTGAAGAACCTGCTCCCGGTTCTGTAAGCCGGGACCGCCGCCTGCGGCGCGGCACGAGGACGGCGCGGGGGCCGGCGGTCGACGACCGCCGGCCCCCTGGCCTGTCCCTTCGCCCGGACCCATGGCCGCCCCCGGCCCCGAGCCTCCCCGGGGCCGCCCGGGGCGTCTGCCGCCGACCTGGCCCCCTGCGCCGGGCCCCGGACCCGCTGCCGGCCCCTACGCGACCCGGACCACGTACTTGCCGCGGACGCCGCCCGCCTCCAGTGCCCGATGCGCGTCCGCCGTCTCCTCCAGCGGGAACACCCTGTCGACCGCGGGCCGCAGACTGCCCTCGGAGACGAGGCGGGCGAGGTCGTCGAACTCCGCCCGGTGCGGATTGCCGCTGAAGAAGCGGATCCTCCGGCGGCCGTGCACCGCGCTCAGCGCGATGCCGCCCAGCGACGCGACCGGCCGGCCCAGGTCGAAGGCGATGGTGACCATCCGCCCGCCGGGCCGCAGCAGACGCCGGTACGCGCCCAGGTCGGACCCCACGGTGTCCACGACCACGTCGAAGCGGCCCAGCTCCTCCGGCCGCACGCCCCGGTGGTCGACGGCCCGGTGTGCGCCCAGCTCCCGGACGAAGTCGAGGTTGGCGGCGCGGGCGAGCCCCGTGACCTCGGCGCCCCAGGCCCGGCCGAGCTGGACCACGGCGTGCCCGACGCCGCCCGCGGCGCCCCGCACGAGCAGCCGGTCGCCCGGCCGCAGCCCGGCCTTGTCCCGCAGCGCGACGACGGCGGCGGTGGCCGCCGGGAGCGAGGCGGCCCGCACCGGGTCGACGCCCTCGGGTAGCAGCCCGGCCCGTTCGGCGGGGACGGCCACGTACTCCGCCGCGCTGCCGAACGCGGTGCGGCCGGTCACCCCCCAGACGAGGTCGCCGACGGTGAACCGGGCCACCCCGGGGCCCAGCGCGGCGACCTCACCGGAGAAGTCCATGCCGACCCGCTTGGGGAAGCGCCGGCCGGTCAACGCCCGCAGCCGCCCCGAACGGGCCGCGGTCTCACCGCCGTTGACACTGAACGCCCGGACCTTCACCAGGATCTCTCCGGGACCCGGCTCGGGCCGGGGCACGCGGCTCAGATACAGGACGTCGGGGCTGCCGTAGCGGTCGTACAGCACGGCCCGCATCGTGCGGTCACGGTCGTCATCACGGTCATGGTCATGGGTGCGGACGTGATCGCCCTCCGAGGCGGGGGTGCGGTCGCGGGCGTGCTCACGGTCGCCGGTCATGGGCGCCGCCTTTCTCACCGGGTCGTACGGAATCCGCGGCCGACCGTAGGCTGGAAGCGGACGCGATCGTCCGTTTACGGCCCAAGCGAGAGACAGTGATGCAGGAATCGTCTCGGATGACGTCCCCCGACCGGGTGCGGGCGGACGCCCGCCGCAACCGGGAGCGCGTCCTGGCCGCTGCCCGAGCGGTGTTCGCCGAGCGCGGCCTCGACGCCCCGATGGCCGCCGTCGCCCGCCGGGCCGGGGTGGGTGTGGCGACGCTGTACCGGCACTTCCCCACCCGCGACGCCCTTGTACGGGAAGCGTTCGCCCGGCAGCGGGAGACCTGCTCCCGGGCCCTCGCCGAGGCGCTGGCCGCGGCGGACCCCTGGGACGGGCTGCGCCATCTGGTCGAGACGGTCTGCGCCCTGCACCGCGAGGAACGCGGGTTCCCGGCCGCGTTCCTCGCGGCCTTCCCCGGGGCCGCCCCCGAACACGCGCGCCTCGGGCGGCGCGCCGAACGGGACCTCGCACTCCTGGTGCGCCGGGCCCGCGAGTCCGGTGCGCTGCGGCCCGACTTCCACCCCTCCGACCTGGTCATGGCCCTGGTGGCGCACTGCGGCATGGTCGCCGCCCTGCCGGACGACGCGGCGGCGTCCCGGAGGCTCGTGGCCTACCTGCTGCAATCCTTCCGCGCGGACCGGGCGAACGCCCCGCTGCCGCCGCCGTCGGCCCTGTCTCTCGGCGCCCTGCTGAGCACGGCACGCGGGCCGGGCGGGCTCAGCCCATCGTCTTCGCGCCGTCCAGGGACTCGCGGATGATGTCCGCGTGGCCCGCGTGCTGGGCGGTCTCGGCGATCAGGTGCAGCAGCACGCGCCGCGCCGACCAGCGGGCGCCGGGCTCGAACCAAGGTGCCTCGGGCAGCGGCCACGACACGTCCAGGCCGGGCAGGGCGGCGACGACCTTTTCGGTGCGGCGGGCGACCTCCTCGTACTCGTCGAGGAGCCCCGCCAGCGTCTCGCCGGGCAGCATCCGGAACTCGTTCGCGCGGGCCTCGAAGTCCTCCTGCGTCATCGACGAGAAGTCGCCGAGTGCCGACGGGCCCTGCTCGATGAAGTCCACCCAGTTCTTCTCGGTCGCCGCGACATGCTTGATCAGACCGCCCAGACACAGCTCGCTGACGGTCGTGCGCCGCGCGGCCTGCTCGTCGGTGAGGTCGCGGGTGGTGTGCCGCAGGAAGCCGCGGTGCTTGGCCAACGTCCCCAGGATCTCGGCCCGCTCGCCGGCGACGGCGGGGGAGTCGGGGGACGTGGTCGTGGTCGTGGTCTCGTTCGCGGTCATGGTTGTCTCCGCTCTCGGTGCGGGGGCGGTGCCGTGCGTTCCCGGCCGGACACGGACGACAGTACGGAGGATGTAGGTCAGGTCCGGTCCTGTTCGGCGACCGGTGCACCATGAGGCGCGCCGGCCCGAAGTCCCCTGCGATCCGGGCGGGTTCAGGCCTCCCGGGCGCGCTCGGCGGCCAGGTCGGCGAGGACCTGGTGGAGGGGTTCCGTGGCGCGCCGGCGGTACTCCTGGATCGCCCAGCCGTTGCCGTCGGGGTCCTTGAAGTACATGAACGTGGCGCCGTCGTCCGGGGCGTACTGCACCGGCTCGGAGACGTCCAGGCCGCGTTCCCTCAGCTCGGCGTGGGCGGCCTTGATGTCGGCCACGCACAGCTGGAGGCCCTGGTACGAACCGGGGGCCGGGCGGGGGCCCTTGGCCATCTCCCAGATGCTGTCGCCCAGCGCGATCGAACAGCCGGAGCCGGGCGGTGTCAGCTGCACGATCCGCATGCCCGGCATGACCTCGGTGTCGATGTCGACGTGGAAGCCCACCTTGTCGCGGTAGAAGTCGCGGGCCCGGTCGATGTCGCTCACCGGCAGCGGGATCACTTCGAGGGTGAAGTCCATCGTTGCGCCTCCTGGCGGCCCGGGGCCGTCCTCGCCCGTCCGCTTTGCTCCTGTTGCTTTCTCTTTGCCTTCTTTTCCTCCTCCTCACCGAACCGGAAAACCGGGCGGTGCGCCACCGGATCGGCGCGTTCCGGGCCGGGCCGGGCGGGCGCCCGTCGGCTTCGTCGCCCCTGAGGGGTTGTCAGTGCAATTTCACATTACTATGTTACAGATCACATGGTATGGCATGGACGCAACAAGTCCGGCCGTGTCGCATCCCCACACGAGGAGCCGCTGGTGTTCCACAGACGCACAGCTCCGCTCGCCGCGGCGGTCGTCACCGCCGCTCTGCTCGGCGTGTCCGGCCCTCCGGCCGCCGCAACCGCCGCCCGCTCGGGCGATCCGGTCCCCGCCGCCCACACGGGCAGTCCCGCCCCCGTCGCCGACCCGGGCGGCCCCGCCGTCCCCACGGGC
>NZ_JALLGL010000121.1 GCF_023072675.1 Streptomyces sp. XM83C | reverse complement strand
CGGCGCCGGTCCGCCGCCCCCACCCTCACCCGGAAGGTGCCCGGCGCGCGGCGGACCGGCTCCTCACTCGGCTCGGAGGGGCGCGGCGCGGCGGGGGTGGTGCCGCGGTCCAGTTCGTCGAGGCCGCTCATCGGACCGCCTCCTGGGCCGGCTCGGCGCGGACCGGTGGTCCGGGCGCCCAGGCGGGGTCGCCGGGCGGTGCCGTGGGGGCGTCGGGGCCGGCCCAGCGGCCGGGTACGTGGGCCTCGGCGGGAACACCGAACGGCAGCGGTTCGCCGGTGTCGTCGACGACGACCCGGTTGACCGGGCAGCGGGAGACCAGTTCCAGGTAAATGCCGTGAAATGCCGCGATGTTCTGCTCGACGGTGAACAGTTCCAGCGCACGCGCGCGTGCCGCGGCACCCAGGCGTGTGCGGCGCTCGGGGTCGCGCAGCAGCGTCACGCACGCCTCGGCGAGCGCCCGGGGGTTGCGCGGCGGTACGACGAGCCCGGTGCCGCCGATGACCTCGACCACGGCGCCGACGTCGGTGGAGACGGTCGCGCGGGCGCACAGCATGGCCTCGACCAGGCCGACGGGGAAGCCCTCGACGACGCTGGACAGGACGGTCACCGCGCCGCTGCCGTAGGCGTCGGCGAGGGTGGGCAGTTCGGGGCCGCCGATCTCCTCGAAGGAGACGGGGTTGTCGCCGACGGCGTGCAGCCCGTCGGCCTCGTCGGGGAACAGCTGGGCGGCGAGGGCACGGCAGTGGCCGAGGTAGGCCTCGCCCTCGGCACCCGAGGCGGCACCGACGATCCGCAGACGCGCCTTGGGCTCCTCCTTGCGGACCTCGGCGAAGGCGTGCAGCAGCGACACCAGGTCCTTGGCCGGTTCCACGCGGCCCACCCACACCAGCGTGTCGGGGTCGCCGCAGTCGGATGACTCGCCGACCTCCGCGAAGCGGGCGGCGTCCATGCCGGGGTAGACGGTGCGGATCTTGGCGCGGTCGGCTCCGCACCGTTCCTGCCAGCGGCGGGCGTGGGCGTTGCCGGGGGTGACGCAGGCGGCGCCGCGGTACACCTCGGCGGCGAGCCTGCTCTGGAAGGCGGCGAGCAGGGCGCGCACGGCGGGGGCGGCCGTCGCGGCGCCGGTGGTCAGGTAGTGGGTGCGCAGCCGTACGCCGTACTCGGTGACGACGAGGGGTACGCCGAAGAAGTGGCCGGCGAGCAGCCCGGGGAGGGCCGCGGTGCCGCCGGATGCGGCATGGCACACGTCGACGGCGCCGAGTCCGTCCTCCTCGTACCAGTCGAGGCAGAGGGGGCGCAGGGCGCGTTCGAGGTGGGTGGCGACGGTGAGCAGATCCGGTACGCGGGCCTCGCGCGCCGCGCGGAGGGCGCCCGGGGCGCGGCAGGCGCGTTCCAGGGCGTGCACCGCACCCTCGGAGCGGAGTGCGCCGCCCAGTCCGCCCTCGTCCCTGGCGAGTTCGGCGAGGCCGTACAGCGCGGTGCTGAAACGGTCCGCCTCGGTGGTGTGCGCCTCGTCCGCGCCGTCCGCGTCCCGTACGCCCTCGGTGCCCGCGCACAGGGCGCGCGCGAGTTCGCCGTAGTGCTCGGTGAACCGCCGGCGTGCGCGGCGGCCGAGTGCCGGCGCGTCGCACTCCCCCGACCACAGCGGGGCGGTCCGCACCCTGCTGACGTTGGGCGGCAGCGGCACCCAGCCCTCGTCCTCCTGCTGCTCGCTGCGGCTGAGCGCGTAGAGGTCGAACTCGTGCTGCCCGAGCCCGCGCACGAGCCGGTCGCACCACAGCGTCGCGTCACCGCTCACATACGGATAGCCACCCTCCGTAAGCAGTCCGATGCGCACCAGTGCACCCCCGATCTCCCGTATGGGGAGCCGCCGTTGGTCCGGCGGCTCGCAGCGGGACGAACGTATGCGGACATGGTGGTGGCGCGACGGACGGTTGTCCGTCGCGCCACCAGAAGGGGTGAACGGCCGTAACTTTCCCGTGCGGGTCGCGTTCGGTCGCGCTAAGAGATCACGGGGCCGAGAAACGTCACTTCACACGCGTGTGCCGTCGTGGGGCGCCTCGGACGGCGGTACGGCGGCCCGTCAGCCGGGGCCGTCCCCCGTCCGGCGCAATGCCCCTCACCCGGCCTCGCTGTGCCCGGCGCTCCGGCCGCCGACCCCACCGGACCCGACGGAGCCGCCTGTGCGACGCCCGTCAC
The DNA here is from genome assembly GCF_023072675.1 of Streptomyces sp. XM83C. Taxonomy (GTDB): domain Bacteria; phylum Actinomycetota; class Actinomycetes; order Streptomycetales; family Streptomycetaceae; genus Streptomyces; species Streptomyces thermocoprophilus. The sequence goes on along the minus strand of NZ_JALLGL010000121.1, from coordinate 15,391 downwards.
GCGGCCGTCAGGGCACGGCGGGCCGCGCGGCGTTCGGCGGCGGTGTGCGGGTCGAGCGACGGTACGGCGGCCAGGAGCTGCCGGGTGTACGGGTCGCGGGGCGATTCGTACACCTGGTCGGCGGGGCCCTCCTCGACGATCCGTCCGCGCCGCATGACGGCGACCCGGTCGCTGACCTGCCGGACCACGGCGAGGTCGTGCGCGACGAAGACGAGCGCGAGGCCGAGTTCGCGTTGCAGTTCGCCGAGCAGGGCGACGACCTGCGCCTGCGTGGTGACGTCGAGTGCCGAGACGGGCTCGTCGCAGACGATGACGCGCGGGTCGGCCGCGAGCGCCCGCGCGATGCCGACGCGCTGGCGCTGGCCGCCGCTGAACTCGTGCGGGTAGCGGTCGTGGTGGGCCGCGTCGAGCCCGACGCGCTCCAGCAGTTCCGTCACGCGCACGTGGACGGCCTTGTCGTCCTTCTCGCCCCGGGCGCGCAGCGGGTCGGCGATGGCCTCGCCCACGCTGCGGCGGGGGTTGAGGGAGGAGACGGGATCCTGGAACACCATCTGGACGGCCGGGTCCACTCCGCGGTGCGCGCGTCCTTCGAGGAGGATCTCGCCGGCGGTGGGTCGCAGCAGTCCGACGAGCATCCGGCCGAGGGTGGTCTTGCCGCTGCCGCTCTCGCCGACGATGCCGAGCGTCTCACCGCGCCGTACGGTCACGGAGACGTCGTCCACGGCCGTGACGGCCTGTTTCCCGCGCCCGAACTCGCGGCGCAGTCCACGCGCCTCCAGCACGACGTCCCGCCTCCCGGTGCCCTCCGTCCCGCCGGCGGGGGCCGCGGGGTGGGCGGCGTCCACGCGCGGGACGGCGCTCAGCAGCCGCCGCGTGTACGGTTCGCGCGGTGCGCTCAGCACCCGGGTGACCGGGCCTTCTTCGACGATGCGCCCGCCGCGCACGACGAGCACGTCGTCCACGCTCTCGGCGGCGACGCCGACGTCGTGGGTGACCAGCAGCAGGCCCATGCCGGTCTCCGCGCGCAGGGTGTGCAGCAGGTCCAGGATCTGGGCCTGCACGGTCACGTCGAGGGCGGTGGTCGGCTCGTCGGCGATCAGCAGTTCGGGTCCGCAGGCGAGGGCCATGGCGATCAGGGCCCGCTGGCGCATGCCGCCGCTGAACTCGTGCGGCCGGGACCGGGAACGCCGTACCGCGTCGGGGATGCCCACGCGGTCCAGCACCTCCACGGCACGCGCGCGTGCGGCGCGCCGGGACACGCGCGCGTGGACGCGGTACACCTCGGCGATCTGGTCGCCGACGGCGTAGTACGGGTCGAGGGACGACAGCGGGTCCTGGAAGACCATGGCGGCCTTGGCGCCGCGCAGCCGCCGCAGTTCCTCCTCCGAGGCGCGCTGTACGTCCACGCCGGCCACCCGGACCGTGCCCGTCACCCGCGCCCCGGTGCCCCGGTGCAGGCCGAGCAGGGTGGAGGCGGCGGTGGACTTGCCGGAGCCGGACTCTCCGACGAGGGCGAGAGCGGCGCCGGGGGCGAGCCGGAACGACACGTCGTCCACGGCCCGCACGTCGCCGAACTCGACGCCGAGCCCGGCGACTTCCACGAGGCTCCCGGGGTTGGCGAGGTCCCCTGAATCCCTGTCGGCCGCACCGGCCTCCCGGCGCGGGCGCACTCCTCCGGTCACAACAGCACTCTCCACGTCGGAAGCCGTCTCCACCTCGGCAGCTGTCTCCGCCCCGGCGGCTCTCTCCGTCCCGGGAACTCGCCGCGCTCCAGGAACAGCGTCCGGCCCGGGAACTCCGTCCGTCCCGGAAACCCTCTCTGCCCCGGGCACTCCGCCCGTCCCGCGAACACTCCCGGTCATACGAGCACCACCCGTCGGTCGGCCACCGCGTACAGGACGTCCGCGACGGCGTTGGCGAGGACCACGAAGAACCCGATGACCAGCACCATGCCGACGACGACGGGCAGGTCGACCACCCGAACGGCGTGGACGAGTTCCTGGCCGATGCCGGGCAGCCCGAACAGCGTCTCGGTGAGGACCGCGCCGCCGACGGCGGAGCCGACGTTGTTGGCGTTGAGGGCGATCACCGGGGCGAGGGCGCCGCGCAGGGCGTGCCGTCCGATGACGGCACGCTCGGAGACGCCGTACGCGCGGAAGGTGCGGATGTGGTCCTCGGCAAGCGTCTCCAGCATCGCGGCGCGGGTCAGCCGGGCGAAGGCGGCGGCCTCGATGAGGGCCAGCGACAGCCAGGGCAGGAGCAGGTTCCACGCCCACTGCTCGGGGTCGTCGGTGAAGGCGACGTACTGCGGGAACGGCAGCAGTTCCAGCTCCCCGCAGACGACGATCATCAGGACGAGGCCGATGACGAAGACGGGGGTGGCCGTTCCGGCGAGGGTGATCGCGGTCAGGACGCGCTCGGAGAGCCGGCCGCGCCGCCACGCGGAGAGCACACCGGTGCCGACGCCGAGGATCAGCCACAGCACCATGGCGCCGAGCACCAGGGAGAGACTGACGGGCAGTTTGGTGAGGATCAGGTCGGTGACCTGCTGGTCGCTCTGGTACGACAGCCCGAGGCAGGGCGCCGGGCAGTGGGCGACGGAGGTGCCGGTCGAGTAGTCCTGGCCGGCGACGAGGCCCTGGAGGAAGTGCCAGTAGCGGACGTACAGGGGGTCGTCGAGGTGGAGTTGCCCGGCGACCTGGCGGACCTGTTCGGGCGAGCAGCGCGGGCCGCAGGTGATCTGGGCGACGTCGCCCGGGGTGACGTAGAAGACGACGTAGACGATCACCGAGACGGCGAGCAGGGTGACGACGGTGGCGAGGAGACGGCGGGTGACGAACCCGGCGAAGCCGCTCATGCGGAGCCTCCCTCGCGTGTGGTGCCGACGCGCAGGCGGGAGGCCGCGCGCGGGTCGAGGGCGGTGCGGACGCCGTCGCCGAGGACGGTCATGGCGAGCACGGTGACGAAGAGGGCGCCGGCGGGCAGCAGCAGGTACTGCGGGGCCGCCTGGTACCAGACGTTCGCGGCGGTGAGCATCTGCCCCCAGGACGGGGTGGGCGGTTTCACGCCGACGCCGAGGAACGACAGGGCAGCCTCGGCGGAGATGTTCATGGGGACGAGCAGGGCCGCGTAGGTGAGGACGGGGGCGGCGAGGCCGGGCAGCAGTTCGCGCCGGGCGATGTGCCACGTGTTCCAGCCGCTGAGCCGGGCCGCGGAGACATGGTCGAGGTTCTTCAGGGCGAGGGTCTGGGCGCGGGAGATCTTCGCGATGTTGCCCCACCCGATGAGCCCGAGGACGAGCGTGACCAGCAGGGGGCGGGGGAAGCCCGACGGGACGACAGCGAGCAGGGCCAACGCCATGATCATCAGGGGCAGGGCGACGATGATGTCCGTCAATCTGCTCAACACTTGATCAACCCATCGGTTGCCGAGCGCCGCGGCGACGCCCATCAGCACGCCGAGGGACGTCTGCAGCAGGGTCGCGGTCAGGGCGACGCCGAGGGAGACGCGGGCACCGTACACGAGGCGGGCGAACAGGTCCCGGCCGGTCTGCGGCTCCAGGCCCAGCCAGTGGTCGCCGCTGATGCCGCCGAGCGGTCCGACGGGCACGCCGCCGCGCGCGGAGTCGACCAGGGTGGGGTGGTAGGTGGTGGGGTCCTGGCCCTCCAGGGCGGTGAGCAGCGGCGCGGCGAGCGCGACCAGGACGAGCAGCGCGACGACGACGGCCGCGACGAGGGCGGCGCGCTGCTCGCGCAGCCGCCGCCAGAACCGGCGTGCCCCCGGCACCGCCGGGACGGTGGGGTCCGTCCCGGCGGTGCCGGAGGCCGTGAGGGTCTCGCTCATGATTGCTTGACCGGACCCTCGACTACTTGACCGCGACCTGCGACACGTCGAGGACGCCCGTCCAGTCGCTGATCACGATGTTCTTCACGTCCTTGCCGTACAGACGCTTGTAGACCGGGTGGAACAGCGGCACGACGAGGGCCTTCTCGCCGATCTTCTGGTCCAGCGCGCCCCAGCGCTTCGCGGCCGCGTCAAGATCGGTCAACTTGTTGATCGCGTCAATCTCGGCATTGACCGTCTTGTCGTTGAGCTGGGCGCTGTTGAAGTTCGCGCCGTCCTTGACGATCTGCCGGCCGTCGAAGATCGGAGCGAGGAAGGGACCGCCGGAGGGCCAGTCGGCACCCCAGTGGGCGAGGAAGAGGCCCGGCTCGGACTTCACGTCGTGGATGGTGTCGCTGTACTGGTTGTCCTCCAGCCCCCTCAGCCGGACGGTGATGCCGGCCTTCTTCAGCGCGTCCTGGATCGCGGTGGCTATCTCGGGGCTGGTCTCGAAGTCCTTGTTGTTGGAGTGGGTCAGGGTGATGGTGAGCCCGTTGCCGTGTCCGGCCTCCTTCAGCAGCTGCCGCGCCTTGGCCGGGTCGCCGCTCTCACCGGCGGGGTAGGGGTCGTACGGGGTGTAGCCGAAGGACTTCTGGTTCGGCAGGAAGGTGGTGGCGGGCTCGGCGAGGGCGCTGCCGCCGGCCGCGTTGACGACGGAGGACCGGTCGATGGCGTAGGCGATCGCCTGCCGTACGCGGATGTCGTCGAACGGCTTCACCTTCGGGTTGAACGCCAGGTAGTCGGTGTAGCCGAAGTGGCCGGTGCCGACGCGTGCGGCGAGTTCCTTGTCGCCGGTGACCTTGGCGAGTTCGGCCGGGCCGAGGTTGGTGTCGGTGGTGACGGCGGCGGCGTCGGTGCCCTGGGAGGCGGACAGCCGCTGGTTGATGACGGCGGGGTCGAGGCCGGAGCGCACGTCGATCCGGTCGGGGTAGGCCTTGCGTTCGGCGTCCGTCGACGCGGACCAGTGCGGGTTGCGCTCCAGGACGAGGTGCTCGCCGTCGTTCTCGTTGGAGACGACCTTGTACGGGCCGGAGGAGACCGGGTGCTCCTCGTACTTGGTGCCGGTGTCCTTGCTCTTCGGGACCGGCGCGAACTGCGTCTGCGTGGCGAGATAGGGGAACTCGCCCTCCGGCTTGTTCAGATGGAAGACGATGGTCCGCTCGTCGGGCGTCTCGATCGCGTCGAGGCCGTTCTTGTCCTTGTACGGCCCCTGGTAGTCGGCGGCGCCGACGAGCCAGTCCCGCAGGTAGGGCGCACCGCCGGACAGCTCGGGGGCGAAGGAGCGCTCGATGCCGTACTTGATGTCGGCCGAGGTGATCGGGGTGCCGTCCTCGTACTTCAGCCCTTCCTTGAGGGTGTACGTCCAGACGGTGGCGTCCTTGTTCGGGCGCCCGGTGTCGGTGGCGAGGTCCGGCACGACCTGGGCGCCGGCTTCGCCGTTCTCGCGGTTGCGGGTGGTGAGGGTGCGGAAGACGAGGGAGGGGATGTTGCCGCCGCCGGAGGTGTAGAGACGGGCGGGGTCGAAGTCCTGCTGCGGCGAGGAGTTGAGGACGGTGAGGGTACCGCCCTTGTGCGGCGCGGAGTCGGCGCCGCCGCCCTCGGCATCGTTGTCCTCCGGGCCGCAGGCGGCGGCGCCCGCGGCCAGGACCAGGCTGACGGATGCCGCGGCCACGCGGCGCGCGATGACGGACGGATGACGCATGGGAAGGACGACCTCTCGGTTGGAAGCATCCGTTTCTCGGATCGCGAGACGGACGGACGCATGGTGAGACTTGTGTGGGCGGACGTCTGCCCCGGCGCATGGTCGTCGGAAAGGGCCGTGACCGGGGTCACGGCGAACTCGTCTCAGGACGGGGGCTCGTGGAGCCTCACGGAGAGGAGGAAAGCGACGCGCGCCGCGGGGCGGGCGTCAGCAACAGTGGATGTCGGCCACGCAGAGCGCGGTCACGCCGATGAGCGCCAGTTCGATGGCGGCGCGGGTGGTGACGTGACGGGACATGCGCAGCAATATGGTCGACTTTTCCGTGCATGTCAAAACCATCGAGAAGCCCCTGAGTGGCTCCGGGCCGGCCCGTACGAGCCGGGGAGACGGAGATCACACGGCTCCGGGCAGGTCCGGGGCCCGGCTCCGGAACCGCACCCGGAGCTGTCATGCCGTCACTTCTCGGGGTAGGGCCAGGCGTTGGGCAGGCAGTGGATCCCGTCGTGGTCGAGGAACTTCGTCTGCTGCTGCATGACGGGCGCCGGCTCGCCGTTCCTGTCGCAGGTGACATGACCGTGGCCGAGCCGGTGACCGACCTCATGGTTGATCAGCATCTGCCGGTACGCGTAGATCCGGTCGCCGAAGGTCGGGGAACCCTGAGCCCACCGGTAGGCGTTGATCATGACGCGCTCGGTCGAGGCGGAGTCGCAGGAGACGTTGTCCTCGGTGGTGTCCAGGCCGGACTTGGCGCACCACACGGCGGTCGTGCCGGGGCTGGCGAGCGTGATGACGAAGTCGGGGTCGCCCGAGTCGACGCGCTCGAAGGTGAGCTTGCCGCCGTGCGCCCAGCTGCGTTCGTCGTTGAGGGTCTTCTGCACGGCCTCCGCGAACAGCGCGCCGTCGAGGCCGAGGCCCTGCTCGACGTCGACACGGTAGGTGTACTTCTGCCCCTTGCCGGGCGCCTTGTCCGTGCCCGGCACGGTCGTGAAGCGGCCGGAACCCTTCAGGTCGGCGCTCAGCGGGTACGTACGGGCCATCTTCTGGTCGTACGTCAGCGTCACCGGCCGGCCGGGGGTCGCGGACGGGCTGGGCCGGCTGTCGTCACGGGAGGCGGTGTCGCGAGCGTCCCGCGCCTGGTCGGTGGCGGCGGAGGAGCGCGCGGCCTCGTCCTGGGCGCCGGAGACCTGCCCGGCGACGACAACCGCGAGCACAGTGGTGACCGCGGCGGCGGCGATGCCGGTGAAGGTACGGCCCTTGCCGCCCCGGGCGGGGGCGGGCTCGCCGGTCGGCGGCGCGTCGTCCGCGTCGGGATCGCGAGGGCCGGCGGGGCCCGCGGGACCGGCGGGGAAGGCGCTCCGACCGGTGTCGTACGGCTCCCTGCCGGGGGCGGACTGCCGGGTGCGCGGCGGAGCGAAGACGTCATCGGCGGCGTCGGCCTCGAAGGCGTCGAGGTACTCCTGGCGCGGGCCCTGGCTCTGCGGATGGAACGCCTCCGGCGGCGCCTGCCGCTGCCGGGGCAGTCCGGGCCCGCGCGCGGGACGGGTACCGGCGGCGCCTGCGCCCTCCGGCCTCAGCTCGCCCCAGCCGCCGCCGTTCTCGTACTGCTCGGGATGCCCGCCGCGCACCTGGGGGCCACCGGGCGCCGACGGCCCGCCCGGCACACGCGGGACCCCGCGCGCGGGTGTCCCGTCGGGCAGCCTGGGCACACCGTGCGCCGGGGTGCCGTCGGGGAACCGGGGCACACCCTGCGCGGGCGCCCCCTCGGGGAAACCCCCACCGGGAACCCGAGGCACACCGCGCGCCGGCGTCCCCTCGGGGAACCGCGGCACACCCTGCGCCGGCGTCCCGTCGGGGAACCGCGGCACACCCTGCGCCGGCGCCCCCTCAGAAAAGCCCCGCCCCTGTGCGCGGGGCGCGTCCTGCGCCGGGGCTCCTCCGGGGAAGCCCCCGGAAGCCCGCGGCACGCCGTGCGCCGGCGTGCCGTCGGTGAAGTGGTGCTGTGGCTGCCACTGGCCGGTGGCGTGACCCGGTGCGCCGTACCCGTACGGGCCGGGCGCCCCGCCGGTGGCCGCTCCGGGGGTGCGGGCCGGCGGTACGGGCGCCCCGCGACGCGTACCGGTCCCGGGCGCCGTCGGCTCGGTGGGCGGCGGGGATGCCGGCGTCCGGGCCGCCCCCGCGTCACTGCCTCCCGGCGCGCTCTTCGGAGCGGGCCCACGCCTGCTGTGGCGTCCCACGTCGTGTCTCAGCTCCCCTGGGTCACGGACTCGGCGGCCCCGGACACGCCTTCCACGCGGTCCGCGCCGGAGGCGGTGGTGTCCGCCAGCAGCTCCCGGAAGGCCGTGGCGACCGTCTCCGGGTACTCCATCATCGCGACGTGCCCGGCATCCGGCAGGGCCAGCAGCCGGCTGTCCCGGAAGGCGCGGGCGGCCCGCCCGGCCATACGGAAGCCGACGAGCTTGTCCCGGCCGCCGTAGACGAGCAGCGTCGGGGCGAGCACGCGCTCTGCCTGTCGCCACAGACCGTGCTGCCCGCCGAGAGTGTAGGCGTTCACGACTCCGCGCGCGGAACGCACCATCGCGTCCCAGAAATACGGCAGTTGCATCCGCCGCTCGAGTTCTTCCACCGCGTACCTGAACGCTTCCGGCGTGATCCGGGACGGGTCGCCGTAACAGAGCGCCATGGAGCCGCGGACGCGCTGCTCGGGCGTCCACTGCCTGGTGAGCCGGGCGAACAGGGCTGCCACACCGGGCACGCCGAGCAGCCCTGTGGGCACGGCGGTGCGCTGGATGCGCAGCTCCGGCAGGGCGGGCGAGACGAGGGTGAGGGTGCGCACCAGATCGGGCCGGAGCGCGGCCACGCGCGTGCACACGGCGCCGCCGAGGGAGTTGCCGAAGAGGTGCACGGGGGCGCGTCCGGAGGCGTCCAGGTAGCGGATCACGGCACGCGCGTGCCCGGTGATCGAGTAGTCGCCGTCGTCCGGAGGCGGGGAGTCGCCGAAGCCGGGCAGGTCGAGCGCCTCGCTGTCGACGGCGTCGTCCAGCTCGGCCATGAGGGAGGACCAGTTCTGGGAGGAACCGGCGAGTCCGTGCACGTACAGCGCGGGCGGGAGTCCCTCGCGTGCGGGGCGCCTGGACCGTACGGTCAGGGTGAGGCCCGGCAGTCCGACCGAGGTGAGCCGTTCGCCCTCCGCGACCCGAACGGGTGCCGCCTTCGGCGCGAGATCGGTGGGCGGCACGGACGGCAGCTCGGTCGAAGACATGCGGCAATGTTACGAGACGATCACGCACTGGTTCATGTGTTCGCCGTCACACGCGTGGGCGGAGGCGGCACCGAGGGCGCACGAAGGTTCGACTCGTGGGCGCGCGGAGGTTCGCAAGGCACCCGAACAGGGGACTCGGCACGGATCCGGGAACCCTCCCGGCGGCCGGATCGTCGCCCCTCCAGGGACGCCGTCGTACGGCATGGCGTCGGTATCGGGTGTCTCCTACGCTCATTGAAAGGGCACCCGCGTGTGACCCCTGCTTCAGGGACGTTCGTAGGAAGGGAGCCCACCCATGGCCGTTGACCCCACCGACCCGGAGACCTTCGAGGAGCTGGAGGACCGCGAGCGCCCCGAGGTCGACGTCGAGGCTCCGGAGAACGACGCCGCGGAGCAGCTGGCGGACGTCGCGCCGGACCGCGACGATCCGCTCGACCGCGTGGACCCGGCGCAGGCGAACGAGGCGGACCTGGTCGAACAGGCGCGCGTGGTCTCGCTCGACGAGGACGACTATCGCTAGCACCCGCGGCCCGCGATCTCCGTCGCCGCTGCCAGGATTGCCCGGCCGGCCCGGCCACGGCGCGGTGGTGCCGACGGTCGCCGGTGAAGGGCCGGTGAAGGACTGCTGAGCAGGAAAGAGGCTTTCGTTTGCCCGCTTGGCCCCGTTTTCAAACACTTCACGCGACTTTCGTCACCGTCCGGTCCGTGAAATTCTGCGCTCGCACCGCGCGCAGCCGGGTTACCCAAAAGTACGATGGCGGCGCGGCGCACACCGCATGTGGACGACTTTGGGAGGCGGCGTGACAGCCATCGAGCAGACAGAGGCGGCACGCCCGCGAGGTACGCGCCTGCCGCGCCGTGCCCGCCGGAACCAGCTGCTGGGCGCCGCCCAGGAAGTCTTCGTGGCGCAGGGCTACCACGCCGCCGCGATGGACGACATCGCCGAGCGCGCCGGCGTCAGCAAGCCGGTGCTCTACCAGCACTTCCCGGGCAAGCTCGACCTCTACCTCGCTCTGCTGGACCAGCACTGCGAGGCTCTGATCCAGTCCGTGCGCAACGCGCTCGCGTCGACGACCGACAACAAGCAGCGTGTCCGCGCGACCATGGACGCCTACTTCGCGTACGTGGAGGACGACGGCGGCGCGTTCCGTCTGGTGTTCGAGTCGGATCTGACGAACGAGCCCGCGGTGCGCGAGCGCGTCGACAAGGTCACCAACGAGTGCGCCGAGGCGATCTGCGACGTCATCGCCGAGGACACCGGGCTCTCCCGCGCCGAGTCGATGCTGCTGGCGTCCGGCCTGGGCGGTCTGGCGCAGGTGGTGGCGCGTTCCTGGCTGCACAGCGACCGCAGTGTCCCCCGCGACCAGGCGGTGCAGCTGCTGGCGTCGCTGGCCTGGCGCGGCATCGCGGGCTTCCCGCTGCACGGGAACGAGCAGCAGCAGTCCCACTGAGCGCCGCCGGGGCGGGCGGGGTGTTCTGTTCCCGTCCGCTGTTCGCTCCTGGCGTGCTGGCGCGGAGCGTGCACGTCCCCTCACCGGGCTAATGTGTGCTGGGTACGGCGCGGAAGGTCGCGCACTCACTGACCGTCGGAGGGACATAGCCGTGGAGGTCAAGATCGGCGTGCAGCACGCGCCCCGCGAGATCGTTCTGGAGAGCGGTCAGACCGCCGAGGAGGTCGAGCGGGCGGTGTCCGAGGCGCTGGCCGGCAAGTCGGCACTGCTGAGCCTCGTGGACGAACACGGCCGCAAGGTCCTGGTCCCGGCCGACCGCCTGGCGTACGTGGAGCTCGGCGAGCCGGCCCCGCGGAAGGTGGGCTTCGGCGCGCTGTGATCGGGCACCCGCGCCTGTGAGGGCGCGGACCGACGCGGACGGACGACGAAGGGCCCGGTGGTGTCACCCAGGGGCGACACCACCGGGCCCTTCTGTGTGGTTCCTTCACGGACGGCGCACGAGTCGTCCACAGCCGAGGATTGCATTCCGCAGGTCAGGGGTATGACGGGCTACGACCGGGGTGCCGCGTCGGCGTCCCGTCCGGCCGTGTGGGAGGGACCCGACATGATCTTGGAAGCGCTCGGCTCCGCTGTGCTCGGTCTCCTCCTCGCCTGGGCGGCCCTGCACCGGCTGGCGCACCGGCTGCCCACCCGGCCCCTGGTGTTCACGACCGGCGCCGCGGGCGCCCTCTTCGGCGCGTTCGTCACCCACAGCGCACTCGGCACCGGCGTCCCGTTCCTGAGCCTGGCCGGCGCGGCGGTCGTCTCCGCCGCGTCCCTGTCCCTGCTGCTGCGCCCCTCGGGAAGACTCCGCCGCCGCTCGGCGACGGCGTGATCCCGAGCGGACCCGGCGAGCACCCATCCGACGACTCCGGTACGCCACCGCCCGAGCCGCCTTCCGCGACCCCTGCGGCACGGGACGACCCCGCACGCCCCACGAGACCGGACGACCGTCCCGGCGGGGACGGACCCTCCCCGACGGGACGCACACCCGCCTACCGGCAGAGCCCGCAAGCCGCCGGGCCCGAGCCCGTCCGACCGCCTGCCCCTGCCCCGGAGCCGGACACCCCCGCCCGGGGGCCGGACGCGGAGCGGGCCCCGGGCGGGTGAGGGAGCGCGCTCCGGCGCTGTCAGGCGGCGAGCCCGAGGGCCGCCATGCGCTTGGTGTGGGCCTCGGTGATGCGGGAGAACATCTTGCCGACCTCGGCCAGGTCGAAGCCGTCGGCGACCCCGCCGACCAGCATCGTCGACAGGGCGTCCCGGTCGGCGACCACGCGCTGCGACTGCGACAGGGCCTCACCCATCAGCCGCCGCGCCCACAGCGCGAGCCGGCCACCGACACGCGGGTCGGCGTCGATCGCGGCGCGCACCCGGTCCACGGCGAAACCGGCGTGACCGGTGTCGTCGAGCACGGCCAGCACCAGCGAACGGGTGTCGGAGTCCAGGCGGGCGGCGACCTCACGGTAGAAGTCGCTGGCGATCGAGTCACCGACGTACGCCTTGACCAGGCCCTCCAGCCAGTCCGAGGGCGCCGTCTGCTTGTGGAAACCGTCCAGCGCGGCCACGAACGGCTCCATCGCCGGCGTCGGGTCCTCGCCGATCTCCGTGAGCCGGTTCCGCAGCCGCTCGAAGTGGTGGAACTCGGCCGACGCCATCTTCGCCAGCTCGGCCTTGTCCTCCAGCGTCGGCGCCAGCTTGGCGTCCTCGGCGAGCCGCTCGAACGCCGCCAGCTCGCCGTACGCGAGCGCGCCGAGCAGGTCCACGACCGCCGCCCGGTAGTGCGGATCGGCGGAGGCGGTGGCCCAGTCCTGGGCGGCCACCCCGGTGGCGCCGGCGGGGGTCGCGTCGGGGTCGTTGTCAGGCTTGTCAGACGTCGTCATGCAGCGCACAATAGCCCGCCCGCCGCACTGGGGAACCCCTGGTCAAGGTGTGTGACCGCGACAGTGCGACGACACACCCGGACGACGTGACGACCACAACGTGACCGAATCGGCCATCGCATGTGCGGCGATCCGGGGTATGGTGGTAATGCGCCTGCCGAGTATTCGACGGGGCGCACGTATGAGGATGCCCGGTCGGTGGCCCGATCGGCTCCGACCCGACAGCCCTCCCCGACCGTACGACATGCTCGTACGGCCCCCGGAGGGGGGACACCCTCAGCGGTACGAGCGCTAGAGCGTCGGAAGAGGTCCCGTGTCATACGGCTTGCCCCCGTGGTTCGCCCGTAAGGCAGCCGACGTCCCCGGCACGGTCCGTCCAAGACCCCCGCGCTCGCCTCGCACCGCGCACACAGAAGAGGCTGAAGCACCCTGACTACGACGTTCCGAGATCTCGGGATCCTGCCCGAGACCGCCGAGGCCCTCGAAGCCGTCGGCATCACGAATCCCTTCCCCATCCAGGAGATGACCCTCCCCGTCGCCCTCTCCGGCACGGACGTCATCGGCCAGGCCAAGACCGGCACCGGCAAGACCCTCGGTTTCGGTCTTCCGCTCCTGGAGCGCGTGACGGTCCCCGCCGACGTGGAGGCGGGCCGCGCCACCGCCGACGACCTCACCGACGCGCCGCAGGCGCTGGTCGTCGTCCCCACCCGCGAACTGTGCACGCAGGTCACCAACGACCTCCTCACCGCGGGCAAGGTCCGCAATGTGCGCGTGGTCGCGATCTACGGCGGCCGGGCCTACGAGCCCCAGGTCGAGGCCCTGAAGAAGGGCGTCGACGTGGTCGTCGGCACCCCGGGCCGGCTCCTGGACCTCGCGGGCCAGAAGAAGCTGAACCTGAAGCACATCAAGTCCCTCGTCCTCGACGAGGCCGACGAGATGCTCGACCTGGGCTTCCTGCCCGACGTCGAGAAGATCATCGATCTGCTGCCGGCCAAGCGGCAGACCATGCTGTTCTCGGCGACCATGCCGGGCGCGGTCATCGGTCTCGCCCGCCGCTACATGAACAAGCCCACGCACATCCGTGCCACCGCGCCGGACGACGAGGGCGTGACGGTCGCGAACATCAAGCAGTTCGTCTACCGCGCGCACAACATGGACAAGCCGGAGATGGTCGCCCGCATCCTCCAGGCCGAGGGCCGCGGACTGGCGATGATCTTCGCGCGGACGAAGCGTACGGCCGCGGATGTCGCCGAGCAGCTCCAGCGCCGCGGGTTCGCCGCCGGCGCGGTCCACGGCGACCTCGGCCAGGGCGCCCGCGAGCAGGCGCTGCGCGCCTTCCGCAACGGCAAGGTGGACGTCCTCGTCTGCACCGACGTCGCCGCGCGCGGAATCGACGTCGAGGGCGTCACGCACGTCATCAACTACCAGTCCCCGGAGGACGAGAAGACGTACCTGCACCGTGTCGGCCGCACCGGCCGCGCGGGCGCCAAGGGTACGGCGATCACCCTCGTCGACTGGGACGACATCCCGCGCTGGCAGCTGATCAACAAGGCGCTGGAGCTGGACTTCCACGAGCCGGTCGAGACGTACTCCAGCTCCCCGCACCTCTTCACCGACCTCGGCATCCCCGAGGGCACCAAGGGCACCCTGCCGCGCTCGGAGCGCACGCGGGCCGGCCTGGACGCCGAGGAGCTGGAGGACCTGGGCGAGCCCGGCGGACGCGGGGCGCGCGGCGGTCGTGGCCGCGGTGGCCGTCCCGAGCCGCGCCGCGAGGAGCGCGAGCGCACCCGTACGCCGCGCCGTCGCCGCCGTACCCGCGGCGGGGCCCCGGTCGACGCGGCGCCGGCCGGCGAGACGCCGACGGCCGAGCAGACGCCCGCTGCCGAGTCCGACGCGGCCCCGCGCACGCTGCGCCGCCGTCGCCGTACCCGCGGCGGGGCGTCCGTCACCGCACCGCAGGCCGCCGAGGCGGCCGTGACGCCGGTGGCGGAGGCCGGCCCGGCGCGGACCGGGACCACCGCTGCCGTCGTCGAGGCGGAGCCCGTGGCCGACGCGGTCGTCGTCTCCGAGGGCTCCGCCCTGGACGCCGACGCGACGCAGGAGGCCCCGGCCAGGCCGCGCCGCCGCCGCACCCGCAAGTCGGCGGAGGCCGCCGAGGCCACGCAGGCCGAGACCGCCGCCGCGCAGGCCGAGGCCCCGGCCGAGGCTCCCGCCGCCGCGCCGCGCCGCCGTACGCGCAAGGCGACGGCTGCGACGGAGACGCCCGCCGCCGAGGCGGCCGTGGCCACGGCCGAGGGCACCGCGGAGGCCGCCGAGGCGGAGGCGAAGCCGAAGACGCGCCGCACCCGCAAGACGGCCGCCACGGCCGAGGCGGCGGAGACGGCCGTGGACACCGCCGAGGCGACCGAGGCCAAGCCGAAGACCCGCCGCATCCGCAAGACCGCGGCAGCCACCGAGGCAGCCGAAGCGACCGTGGACACCGCCGAAGCGACCGAGGCCAAGCCGAAGACCCGCCGCACCCGCAAGACCGCGGCGACCACCGAGGCAGCCGAAGCGACCGTGGACACCGCCGAAGCGACCGAGGCCGAGCCGAAGACCCGCCGCACCCGCAAGACCGCTGCGGCGACCGCCGAGACGGCCCCGGCAGCCGAGGCAGCGGCCGACACCGCCGAGACGAAGCCGAAGACCCGCCGCACCCGCAAGACCGCGGCGACCACCGAGGCAGCCGAGGCAGCCGTGGACACCGCCGAAGCGACCGAGGCCAAGCCGAAGACCCGCCGCACCCGCAAGACCACCTCTGCCGAGCCGGCCACTGCCGGTATCCCGGCGCAGGCCACGCAGGAGCCGGCGGAGGCGAAGCCGAAGACACGCCGCACCCGCAAGACGGCCGCCACGGCCGAGGCGGCGGAGACGGCCGACGGCACGGCGGAGGCCACCGAGGCCAAGCCGAAGACGCGCCGCACCCGCAAGGTCGCGGCGGCGGCGGAGGCCACGGAGGCCTGATCCGCCCCGGCGCACGGATCGCCCGACGGCCCGGTTCCCCTCAGGGAGCCGGGCCTTCGGCGTTCCCCTGCCGTCGATGCCCCCCGACCGTCACCGTCCCCGGCTCGCCATCACCCGACCGTCACCGTCCCCGGCCGGCCGTCACCGCCCGCCCGCCCCGTGTCCCGCCGGCCAC
>NZ_JALLGL010000120.1 GCF_023072675.1 Streptomyces sp. XM83C | reverse complement strand
CGTCCGCGTCGTCCTGCGTGGGGCAGGCCACCCGCACGATCTGGCAGCCGGACGCGGTCAGCTCCGCGATCTGCTGCAACGTCGCCCCGATGTCCGACGTACGGGTCGTCGTCATCGACTGCACCGAGACGGGGGCGTCTCCGCCGACCGCCACGGAACCGACCTGGATCTGCCGGCTCTTCCGGCGCTCGGCGAGCTTGATCGGAACGGACGGCATGCCGAGAGAAATCGCAGTCATCTGCTGTGCAACCCCAAGTCGTGGATCAAGGTCCGGTCCCGTCCCGTCAGCGGCGGGCTCCGGCCTTCGAGATTACGGCACGGGCGTTCGGCGGGGCACATCCCACCGTCAAACCCACTCGATGGGACGGAGCCCCGGGCACCCGAAGGTGCCCGGGCCCGGGTGGGCGCCGTACGGCTAGGAAATTCTGACCGGGTTGACGACGTCCGCGATCAGTACGAGGACGGTGAAGCAGATGAAGATCCCTGCGACCACGTAGGCCACGGGCATCAGCTTCGCCACGTCGAAGGGGCCCGGGTCGGGGCGGCGCAGCACGCGCGCCACGTTGCGGCGCAGGGACTCCCACAGGGCGCCCGCGATGTGGCCGCCGTCGAGCGGGAGCAGCGGCAGCATGTTGAACAGGAACAGGGAGAGGTTGAACCCGGCGACGAGGAAGACCGCCATGGCGAGCTGCTGGCTGGCGGGGATGTCGAGGGTGAAGATCTCGCCGCCGACGCGGGCGGCGCCGACCACGCCCATCGGGGAGTCCGGTTCGCGGGGCGCCCCGTTGAAGGCGGCGTCCCACAGGGCGGGGATGCGGGCGGGCAGGGCGACGAGGGAGTCGACGGCGTCGCCGACGCGGTCGGTCATCCAGGTGACGGACTCGCCGAAGTCCTGCTTGACGACGCCGGTGGCGGCGCTGAAGCCGAGGAAGCCTGCCTTGACGTACTCGCCCTGGACGTAGGAGCCGCCGGCGTCCTTCTTCACCAGCATGTTGGTGGCGATCCTGGCGTGGAGTTCCTTCTCCTGGCCCGCTCGTTCGACGACGATCGTCACCTCCTTGCCGGCGCTGTCGCGGATGAGGTCGGAGAGGGTGTTCCAGTCGTCGGTGCGGTGACCGTCGAAGGCGACGATCTTGTCGCCGGGTTTCATTCCGGCTGCGGCGGCCGGGGAGGCCGGATCGGACTTCTTGCAGGTGTCGCGGTTCTCGCTCTGCGCGACGACGCAGGGCGAGACGGCGCTGACGGTGGTGGTCTGCTGCTGGATGCCGAAGCCCATGAGGACGGTGAGGAACAGCCCGACGGCCAGGACGAGGTTCATGAAGGGGCCGGCGAACATGACGATGACCCGTTTCCACGGCTTGCGCGTGTAGAACAGGCGGTTCTCGTCGCCGGGCTGGAGTTCCTCGAAGGCGGCGGAGCGGGCGTCCTCGATCATGCCGCGCCACGGCGAGGTGGAGCGGGCCTGGATACGGCCGTCGTCGCCGGGCGGGAACATGCCGATCATGCGGATGTAGCCGCCGAGCGGGATGGCCTTGATGCCGTACTCGGTCTCGCCCTTCTTGCGGGAGAAGATCGTCGGGCCGAAGCCGACCATGTACTGCGGCACGCGGATGCCGAAGAGCTTGGCGGTGGAGAGATGCCCCAGCTCGTGCCAGGCGATCGAGACGAGCAGGCCGACCACGAAGACGACTATGCCGAGGATCATCATCAGGGTCGTCATGCACGGGCCTCCGCCGTCTTCGCCGTCAGTTCCCGGGCCCGGGCACGCGCCCAGGTCTCCGCTTCGAGGACGTCCGACACGGTCAGTGAGGTTCCCGTACGCGGCGTGCCGTGTTCCTCGACGACACGGGTGACGGTCTCCATGATCCCGTTGAAGGGCAGGGCGCCGTTCAGGAACGCGTCCACGCATTCCTCGTTGGCGGCATTGAACACCGCCGGGGCGGTGCCCGCGAGCTGTCCGACGTGCCGGGCGAGGTTCACGGAGGGGAAGGCCTCGTTGTCGAGGGGGAAGAACTCCCAGGTGGAGGCCTTGCTCCAGTCGAACGCGGGGGCCGCGTCGGGGACGCGCTCGGGCCAGCCCAGGCCGATGGCGATGGGCCCGCGCATGTCGGGGGGTGTCGCCTGCGCGATCGTCGATCCGTCCGTGAATTCCACCATCGAGTGAACATACGACTGGGGATGCACGACGACCTCAATGCGGTCGAAGGGAATGTCGTAGAGCAGGTGGGCTTCGATGACCTCCAGGCCCTTGTTGACGAGGGTCGCGGAGTTGACCGTGATGACGGGGCCCATGGCCCAGGTGGGGTGGGCGAGGGCGTCCTCGACGGTGACGTCGGCCAGTTCCTCGCGGGTACGGCCGCGGAAGGGGCCGCCGGAGGCGGTGACGACGAGTTTGCGGACGTCGGCGCGGCTGCCGGAGGCGAGGGCCTGGAAGAGGGCGGCGTGCTCGGAGTCGACGGGGATGATCTGCCCGGGCTTGGCGAGCGCCTTGACCAGGGGGCCACCGACGATGAGCGATTCCTTGTTGGCGAGGGCGAGGGTGCGGCCCGCTTCCAGGGCGGCGAGGGTCGGCGCGAGTCCGATGGAGCCGGTGATGCCGTTGAGGACGGTGTGGCAGTCGGAGGCGGCGAGCCGGCCGGCCGCGTCGGGGCCGGCGAGGATCTCGGGGAGCGGTTCGCCGGGGCCGTACTCGGCGGCGAGGGCTTCGCGCAGGGCCGGTACGGCGTCCTCGCGGGCGACGGCGACGGTCCGCACCCTGAGCCGGCGGGCCTGCTCGGCGAGGAGGGCGATCCGGCCGCCGTTGGCGGAGAGGGCGGTGACCCGGAAGCGGTCCGGGTTGCGCAGCACGAGGTCGATGGCCTGGGTGCCGATCGACCCCGTGGAGCCGAGGATCACCACGTCCTTGGGGCCTTCGCCCGTGACCGGGTCGTAGACGAGGTGGGGGTCGGCGAGGGGTGCGGGACTGTCGGTCATTGCTCCATTGTGGCCGTACACGGGGGTACGGCGGACAGGGTGCCCCCTGTCGTGGGGTCGTGTGGCGCCGCCGGGGGGCGGTCGCGCGCCCGCTCGGCGGAGCGGAGGGCCCCGTTCGGGTGAGCCGCGCGCGCCCCGGCGTGGAGCGGGGGCGCGCGTCGCGCTCCGCGCCGGGCGGGGGGCGGCGCTCCCGCGGCGCCCCCGCCCGGCGCGGGGGACGCACGAGCGAGCCGGAGCCGGGCCGGGCCCGGCGGCTCACCTGATCGGCCGGTGCACGTTCTCCTTGGTGCTGGGCCCGGGCGTGGTGTCGGCGATCCACGGGCCGTCGTCCGAGGGGTCCACGATGCCGTCCTCCAGCCAGGTGTACGTACCGCTCATGACGCCCTTGACCACCTTGCGGTCGTGGTCGTCGGTGTTGGTCCACAGCCGCTCGAACAGTTCGTCGATCCTCAGCCGGGCCTGGCGGCAGAAGGCGTCGGCGAGCTGGTAGGCCTCGCGGCCGTGGTCGCCGCGGGAGCGCAGCATCTCGGCGCGGACGCAGGCGGCGCTCATCGCGAACAGTTCGGCGCCGATGTCGACGATCCGGCCGAGGAAGGCCTGCTTGGTCTCCATGCGGCCCTGCCAGCGGGACATGGCGTAGAAGGTGGAGCGGGCGAGTCTGCGGGCGGTGCGCTCGACGTGCCGCAGATGCGGGGAGAGGTCCACCTCGTGCTTGAACTCGCTGTAGGAGGTGGGCAGTTGTCCGGGTCCGGCGACCAGCTTGGGCAGCCACTTGGCGTAGAAGACGCCGGCGCCGACGCCCGCTTTGGCCTTGTCGGACAGGGACTTGTCGGGGTCGATGAGGTCTCCGGCGACGGACAGATGGGCGTCGACGGCCTCCCGTGCGATCAGCAGATGCATGATCTCGGTGGAGCCCTCGAAGATGCGGTTGATGCGCAGGTCGCGCAGGAGCTGTTCGGCGGCGACGCCGCGTTCGCCGCGGGCGCGCAGCGACTCGGCGGTCTCGAAGCCGCGTCCGCCACGGATCTGGACGAGTTCGTCGGCCATGCGCCAGGCCATCTCGGAGGCGTACAGCTTGGCGAGGGCGCCTTCGATGCGGATGTCGTTGCGGTTCTCGTCGGCCATCTGGGAGGCGAGGTCGCTGACGGCCTCCAGGGCGAAGGTGGTGGCGGCGATGAAGGAGATCTTCTTGCCGACGGCCTCGTGATGGGCGATGGGCTTGCCCCACTGCTCGCGGGCGGCGGACCATTCGCGGGCGATCTTCAGGCACCACTTTCCGGCGGCGACGCAGGAGGCGGGCAGGGAGAGGCGCCCGGTGTTGAGGGTGGTGAGGGCGATCTTCAGGCCCTGGCCCTCCTCGCCGATGCGGTGGGAGGCGGGGACGCGGACCCGATGGAAGCGGGTGACGCCGTTCTCGATGCCGCGCAGGCCCATGAAGGCGTTGCGGTTCTCGACGGTGATGCCGGGCGAGTCGGTCTCGACGACGAAGGCGGTGATGCCGCCGCGGTGGCCCTCGCTCTTCGGGACGCGGGCCATGACGACGAGCAGGTCGGCGACGACGCCGTTGGTGGTCCACAGTTTGACCCCGTCGAGGACGTAGTCGTCACCGTCGGGCACGGCGGTGGTGGCGAGGCGGGCCGGGTCGGAGCCGACGTCGGGTTCGGTGAGCAGGAAGGCGCTGATGTCGGTGCGGGCGCAGCGGGGCAGGAAGCGTTCCTTCTGCTCCTGGGTGCCGAAGAGTTTCAGCGGCTGGGGCACGCCGATCGACTGATGGGCGGAGAGCAGCACGCCGATGGCGGGGGACGCGGAGCCGACCAGGGCGAGTGCCTTGTTGTAGTAGACCTGGGTGAGGCCGAGGCCGCCGTACTTGGTGTCGATCTTCATGCCGAAGGCGCCGAGTTCCTTGAGCCCGTCGACGATCTCGTCGGGGATGCGGGCCTCGCGTTCGATGAGGGCGCCGTCGACCTTGGTCTCGACGAAGTCGCGGAGTTTGTCGAGGAACTCCTCGCCGCGCTGGACGGCTTCGTCGGCCGGGAGCGGGTGGGGGTGGATGAGGTCGAGGCGGAACCGCCCGAGGAAGAGTTCCTTGGCGAAGCTGGGCTTGCGCCAGGTCTGCTCCCGTGCGGCTTCCGCCACCTGGCGGGCCTCACGTTCGGTGACGACGGGTCGTCCGGAAGGGGCTTCGGGGCTTACGGACATGAGGGTCACCTCGCCGCGAATCGGGATCTTGGGACCGTATGGCTACCGACGGGTGCTACTCGATCGTATGTACCCGATCCAGGGCGGACCCACCAGTCCGTGCGCGGCCGTTCGGCCGATGTGGACGGAATACGGCATTGTGTCCAGCGATCCGGGGTGACCTACTGTGGCGGGCGGGGGCCGGATCGACGCGGCGCGAAAAACGGTGCGTCGAAGCGCTTCGACGCAGTATGGACACCCGACCACGCTCGGAGCTACTGTCGGACCACCCTCGCCCGTCCCGTCGGTCATACGCGCTGTCGAAGCGCTTCAAAGAGCATGGAGAACCGGATGGTCACCCTCGCCGAGGTCGCCCAGCACGCCGGAGTGTCGGCGAGCACGGTGAGTTATGTCCTCAGCGGCAAGCGGTCGATCTCCGCGACCACCCGGCAGCGCGTCGAGCAGAGCATCCGGGAGCTGGGCTACCACCCGAACGCCGGAGCCCGCGCCCTCGCCAGCAGCAGGTCCAACATCATCGCCCTGATGATCCCGCTGCGCACCGACATGTATGTGCCGGTGATGATGGAGATCGCCGTCGCCGTCGCGACGACCGCGCGCACCCACGGGTACGACATCCTGCTGCTCACCGGCGAGGAGGGCCCCGACGCAGTGCGCCGCGTCACCGGCAGCGGACTCGCCGACGCGATGATCCTCATGGACGTCGAACTGGACGACGAGCGGCTGCCGCTGCTGCGCCGCTCCGGGCAGCCGTCCGTGCTGATCGGTCTGCCCGCCGACACCAGCGGCCTGACCTGCGTGGACCTGGACTGGGGTGCCACGGGCGCGCTCTGCCTGGAGCATCTGGCGGGGCTCGGCCACCGCGACATCGCCGTGATCGGCGAGGCTCCGGCGGTGTACGAGCGGCACACCGGGTTCGCCGAGCGCACCCTGGGCGGGCTGCGCACGCGGGCGCGGGAGCTGGGGCTGCGGGTGCTGCACCGGCCCTGTGAGGGCGGGTACGACGCGATGGCCGTGACACTGGCCCGGATCTTCGACGAGCGGCCCGGCACGACGGGGTTCGTGGTGCAGAACGAGTCGGCGGTCGAGCCGCTGCTCGCGCTGCTGCGCCAGCAGGGCCGCGCCGTCCCCGAGGATGTGTCGGTGCTGGCGATCTGCCCGGACCAGGTCGCCGTACAGGCGTCGGTGCGGCTGACGTCGGTGGCGGTGCCCGCGCAGGAGATGGGCCGGCACGCGGTGGAGCAGCTGGTCGCCAAGCTGGACGGGCGCGGCACGGACGATGTGGTGCTGATCGCGCCGGAGCTGACGGTCCGGGCGAGCACGGGCCCGGCTCCGACGCCCTGACGGACGAACGCGCCGGGCCGGACCGTGCACCGGCGCCGTACCGTCGCCGTGCGTCGCCGCCGCGGAAAACCGTCACCAGGTCCTCAGGGTGAGGACGCGGTCTTCGCCGGCGACGAGGTCGAGCGGACGGGCGCCGGAGGAAGTTCTCAGTTCGACGCGGCGGGTGCGGTGGGGGCGCAGATGTACGGTGACGCCGTCCGGGCTCCACGCGAGGTCGAGTGCGGCCCCGAACCGGGTGCGGATGCCCCGCAGTTCACCGGTGGGCAGGGTGTCGGGGAGCGCGGGCAGCAGCACCAGCCGGTCCGGTGTGGACTGCACCAGCATCTCGACGATCACCGCGGGCAGGGTGTGCGCGGCGTCCGCGTTGTAGACATGGCGGTGGGGGTAGTGGGCGCTCATCAGGGAGGCGTGGAAGAAGTCGCCGTCGAGGACGCTGTGCAGGGCGTGGGCGACATGGCGGGAGTCGCGCAGCCGGGCCGCGACGAGGGCCTGGTGGAGATGGCCGTGCGCGGAGTCGTTCTCGTGGCCGCGCAGTTCGAGGGCGCGGTGGGCGGCCTCGGCGAGATCGGGGGTGTCATAGGGGTTGATCTCGTCGAGGGGCCACACGCCGTACAGATGGCTCAGGTGGCGGTGGTCGTACGTGTCGTCCAGGCCGGGGCGGGCCCATTCGGCGAGGGCGCCGTCGTCGTTGACGCGGTGCGGGGGCAGCCGGTCGGCGAGGGCGCGCCAGTGGGCGGCGCGGTCGGGGTGGCGGGCGGCGGCGGTGGTGAGGGCGTGGCGGGCGGCGGAGAGGTCCATGGCCGCGTTGATCGCGCCCCAACTGCCGCCCGCAGGCCGGTTCTCGGGTGAGTAGGAGGGTACGACGACGAGCCGGCCGTCGTCGTCGGTGCGGGTGAGGAAGTCCTCCCAGAACAGGGCGACCTGTTCCAGGGCGGCGGTCGTGCGGGGGTCCTCGGTGCCGTACGTCTCGTCGTGGTCGACGAGGGGTTTGAGCAGCCAGTCGGCGCCGGCGGTCCACAGGTGCAGGGGGTGTTCGCGGCTGAAGTGGTATGTGTGTCCGCTGTCGCCGTCGGTGTGGGCGGGGGCGACGACGCCGCGGGTGCCGAAGACCGCGCGGGCGTTGTCGCGCCAGTCGTCGAGCTGGCGGTGGACGAGCGCGGCGAGGGCCTCGGTGACCTCGGGGAGGGCGGCGGACGCGGCGGACGCGGTCTGCAGGTTGAGGTTGGCGTCGGTGGTGAAGGCGCCGGACCAGGCGGTGTCCCACTCCCCCGTCCACAGGCCGGTGAGGCGGGGCGGGTTGAGGCCGGAGGAGGACAGCAGGTGGTAGCGGCCGGCGGCGAAGAGGCGTTCCAGCAGGGCCGTGCTGCGGGGGCGGGCGAGCAGGGCGGAGCCCGGCAGGGAGCGCTCGGCGGGGTCGGCCTTCAGGTCGAGGGTGACGCGGGTGTAGGCGGTGCGGTGCCGGGTGAGATGGCGGTCGAGGAGGTCGTCGAACGACCGCTCGGGTGTGGTCAGCAGGGCGCGCAGGGCGCGGGTCTCGGCGGTGACGTCCAGCTCGCCGGTGTGCCGGCGGACCCGGGTCAGCAGCAGCACGGCGTCGGCGTCCTCGACGGTGGCGGCGGGCGGGGCGAGGGAGGTGGTGCCGCCGGTGACGGCGACGAGGGTGACGCCGGTGAAGGCGCGGTCGCTGCTGCCGGGGTGGCGGGCGCGCAGATGGAGAGCGGCGCCCTCGGGGGTGAGCAGGCAGCCCTGTCCGACGGCGAGTTCCTCCGGGACGCCGGGCAGCCGGTGGTCGAGGTCGACGCGGAGGCTTGGGCCGGGCCCGGTGACGTACTGCACCACGACGTCGTCGGCGCGGGAGACGAAGACGCGGCTGGTCCAGCCGGCGCATTCGGCGCGGGTGACACCGGTGGTGAAGTCGACGGAGCGGCGGTAGTCGTCGCCGGGGCTGCCGGGGCGGCGCATGCGGACACGGAAGGCGGGGTGGAAGGGCTGCACCCATTGCAGGGGGCGGCCGTCGGTGAACTCCT
This sequence comes from Streptomyces sp. XM83C, assembly GCF_023072675.1. Lineage (GTDB taxonomy): Bacteria > Actinomycetota > Actinomycetes > Streptomycetales > Streptomycetaceae > Streptomyces > Streptomyces thermocoprophilus. Next base: position 9,405 of record NZ_JALLGL010000120.1, on the reverse strand, counting down.
CGGCGGCGGTCGGGTCCCCGGCGAGGAGCCGGTCCTGGAGGGCGGGGAGCCGGTCGGCCAGCTCGGGCGGGCGGGCGTGTTCGCCGCCGTTGGGGCGGACCAGGGTGTGATGGGTGACGATGACCCGGTCGTCGTTCGGGTCACCGGACACAAGGGCGCCGTGGCGGCCGTTGCCGGTGAGGAAGGAGTCCTCCCAACGTTCGGCGGGGGCGGGCTCCCAGGTGCCGTGCACCGGGGACTGCGGGGCGGTGAGCGGGGACCACGGGTCGGGCACGGGGCGTGGCGGGTCCGCCGTCGGATGCCGTGGGTCCGGCGCGGGGCCCTGGGTGAAACGCCGAGAGCCCGGCACGGGGCGCTGCGCTTGTGTCATCGGCCGAGCACCGCCGCTCCATGGCGGCCGAGGGTCACCTCGTCGGTGATCTGCGTGCCGGTGAGCAGATCGCGGTGGGTGCCCGGCACGGCCACGGTGACGGGTGCGCGGCCGTGGTTGAGCAGGAAGAGCAGCTCTCCGCGGCGTACGGCCTCCACGCCGGAGGGCAGGCCGTCGAGCGGCGGGCGGACACCGGCGTCGGCGGCGATGCGCTCCAGCAGGCGGCGCAGATGGCCGGGCTCGGGGAGGGTGGAGACGTACCAGGCGCGGCCGGTGCGCAGCACGGCGGGCAGACCGTCGAGTTCGCCGCCCCGGTAGACGGTCTCGACGACGGCGTCGTCGTCGGCCTCCAGCTCCTCCGACCACAGGGTGCCGGTGAGCCCGTCGGCGCAGGTGACGGTCTCGCCGTCGGCGAGCGGCCACCACTCGTGCAGGATGCGCACGCCGAGCAGTTCCCGCAGCCGGGGGTCCATGCCGCCGGGGCGGATACGGTCGTCCTGGTCGGCGGTGCCGGTGAGGAAGCCGCACACGAGGGTGCCGCCCCGGCGGACGTGTCCGACCAGGTTGTCGACGGCGGCGTCGGTGAGGGCGTACAGCTGCGGGACGACGACCATGCGGTAGCGGCCGAGGTCGTGTTCGGGGTGGGCGAAGTCGGCGGTGAGGTGGGCGTCCCAGAGGGCGCCGTGCCAGGCGTGCAGGACGGCGGCGTGGTCGATGCGGGCGGAGGGGCGGCCGTCCTGTTCGAAGGCCCACCAGGCGTGCCAGTCGTGGAGGACGGCGATGTCGGCGGGGACGTCGGTGCCGGAGGTGTGCGGGGCGAGCCTGGCCAGGTCGGCGCCGATCCGCTTGACCTCCTGGAAGGTACGGCCGTGTTCGCCGGCGTGGCCGACCATGCCGGAGTGGAACTTCTCGGCACCCTGCCGGGACTGCCGCCACTGGAAGAAGCAGACGGCGTCGGCGCCGCGGGCGACGGCCTGGAGTGTCCACAGCCGGTTGAGGCCGCGCGGCTTGGGGTGGTTCACGGGCCGCCAGTTGACGGCGCTCGCGGCCTGTTCCATGAGCATCCAGGGGCCGCCGGCCTGGGAGCGGGTGAGGTCCTGGACGAGGGCGCCGTGGCGTGCTCCGTGCGGGTCGGCCGGATCGGGGTAGAGGTCGACGGAGACGACGTCCTCCTCCTCGGCCCAGCGCCAGCCGTCCACGCCGAAGTACAGCGGCATGAAGTTGGTGGTGACCGGCAGGTGGGGGGTGTGCCGGGCGACGATGTCGCGTTCGGCGGTGAAGCATTCCAGCAGCATGTCGGAGGTGAAGCGGCGGAAGTCGAGCACCTGCGCGGGGTTGTTCAGGTAGTGGGCGCGGCGGGGCGGGATGACGCCGTCCCAGTTGTCGTAGCCCTGGCTCCAGAAGGCTGTGCCCCATGCGGTGTTGAGGGCGTCGAGGGTGCCGTAGCGTTCGCGCAGCCAGCGGCGGAACGCGGCGGCGGCCTCGTCGCCGTGGTCGCTGGTGCAGTACTCGTTGTTGATGTGCCACATCGTCAGCGCCGGGTGCCCGGCGTAGCGGGCGGCGAGGTCCTCGGTGATGGCGGCGGCGTAGCGCCGGTAGGTGGCGCTGGAGTGGGAGAAGTGCTGGCGTCCGCCCCACCACTCGATACGGCCGTCCGCGTCGCGGGGCAGCGTGTCGGGGTGCAGCCGGCCCATCCAGGGCGGTGGGGCGGAGGTCGGGGTGGCGAGGACGACGCCGATGCCGTGCCGGTGCATCAGGTCCATCAGCCGGTCGAGCCAGCCGAAGTCCCGCTCGCCGGGGCGGGGTTCGAGCCGGGCCCAGGAGAAGACGCCGACGGTGACGGAGGTGACGCCGGCGTCCTTCATCAGCCGTACGTCGTCCTGCCAGGTCTCCTCGGGCCACTGCTCGGGGTTGTAGTCGCCGCCGAAGAGGATGCGGCCCCGGGTGGCGGTGGCCAGGGTGGGGTGTCCCGCCCGGGTGGTGGCACGGTCGGGTCTCATGGTGCGTGTCATCCCTTCACCGCGCCGGTCAGCATGCCCTTGCGGAAGTGCTTCTGCACGAACGGGGAGAGCACGGCGACGGGCAGCAGGGCCATCACCATGACGGCCATCTGCACGGCCAGGCCGGACAGTTCGCCGGTCTTGATGGCCTGGCCCATGCCGACCGGGGCCTCCTGCTTCTGCACGAGCTGGATCATGACGTTCTGCAGCGGCATCATGTCCTGGTCGTTGAGGTACAGGGAGGCGTTGAACCAGGCGCTCCAGTAGCCGACGGCGTAGAACAGGGTGATGACGGCGAGGACCGCGCGGGACAGCGGCATGACGATCTGCCAGAGGATGCGCAGCTCTCCGGCGCCGTCGATGCGGGCGCTGTCGATGAGTTCGGGCGAGATGCCCATGAAGAAGCCGCGCAGTACGAGGATGTTGAAGACGCTGACGGCGCTCGGCAGGATCAGCGCGAGGTAGGTGTCGGTGAGGCCGAGGGTCTGCACGAGCAGATAGGTCGGGATGAGGCCGGCGCTGAAGAACATGGTGGCCATCAGCGTCATGAGGATCCAGCGGTGGCCGAGCGTGCCGGTGCGGGACAGGCCGTAGGCGCACAGCACGGACACGGTCATCGAGAACAGGGTGCCGACGAGGGTGATGGCGACGCTGATGACGGCGGCGCGGGTGACCTGGCCGCCGCTGAGGAGTTCGCGGTAGGCGACGAAGGTGATGTCCTTCGGGACCATGACCAGGCCGCCGGCCTCGTCGATGGTCCTGCGCGAGGACAGGCTGGTGACGACGACGATCCACAGCGGGAAGAGGATCGCCAGGCAGGCGAAGCCGAGGGCGATGCTCTTCCCGGCGAGTCCGGCGCGGCTGGGCGGTTCCTCCCACACGGGCCGGGGCGGGGCCTGCCACCAGCGGGGTTTGCGCGCGGTGTCGGACACGGGCCTGTCGAGGACGGCGGTCACTTCTTGTACACCCCCTGCTCGCCCATGAGATGGGCCACCTTGTTCGCGGCGAGGACCAGCCCGATGCTGACGACGCCTTTGACGAGGCCGGCCGCTGCCGCGTAGCCGAAGTCCTGGTTGCGGACGCCGTTCCACCACACGAAGGTGTCGAGGACCTCGGCGGCGCCGGGTCCGACGGCGTCGCGCTGGAGCAGGATCTGCTCGAAGCCGACGGTGAGGGCGTCGCCGACGCGCAGCACGAGCAGCAGCGCGATGACGGGCCGCAGCGCGGGCAGGGTGACGTGCCAGATGCGCCGCCAGCGGCCGGCGCCGTCCATGGCGGCGGCCTCGTACAGGTCGGGGCTGACCGAGGACAGCGCGGCGAGGAAGACGATGATCCCCCAGCCGGCGTCCTTCCACACCGTCTGCGCGGTGACGAGGAAGGTGAAGGTGTGCGGGTCGGTCATGATGTCGAGGCCGTCGTGGCCGTGCTCGCGCAGCAGCTGGGAGAGCAGGCCGGCGCCGCCGAGCAGCTGCTGGAAGACGGCGATGACCAGCACCCAGGAGAAGAAGTGCGGCAGGTAGAGCACGGCCTGGGCGACGGCCCGCACCCGGGGCCTGACGACGCTGTTGATGAGCAGCGCGAGCAGGATGGGGACGGGGAAGTACAGCACGAGCTGGAGGAAGAAGAGGACGAGTGTGTTCTCGACCGCGTTCCAGAACGCGGAGTCCTCGAAGATCCGCCGGAAGTTCTCCAGCCCGACGAAGGGGCTCTCGAGGATGGAGACGACGCCGTTGTCGCTGATGTAGGGGTCGTAGTCCTGGAAGGCGACGACGTTGCCGAGGATCGGCACATAGTTGAAGACCAGGACCAGCACGAGGGCCGGCAGGGTCATCAACAGCAGCAGGCGGTCGCGCCGGAAGCGTACGCGCAGGCTCTGCCGGGTCCGCGTCTTCTTCGTCGCGGGCCCGGTGGTGGTGGCGGGCGCCGCCGGGGACGGGCTGCCGGTGTCCGCCTCGGCCCTGCTCCGAGGCACCGTGCTGTTCGACACGGCCGTTCTCCTTGCCTCGGTGCGGGGTCAGCTCGCCGCGGAACCGTTGTCGTCGAGGACCTTCTTGTACCAGTCGCGCAGTCTGTCGCCGCCCTTGCTCTTCCAGTCGGAGATCCACTGCTGCATGTCGCTGATCTTCTTGCGTCCGCGGACGACGTCGTCCTCCATCTGCTCCAGGTCGTTGCCGAGGTTGGTGTAGCGGGACGGCTCGGTGATCTGCATGCCGTAGAAGGAGGACTTCCTGGTGAAGGCGCCCATGCGCTGCTGCCATTCGACCTGGCCCCTGGCGACTTCGGGGAAGTCGGGGTGGGCGATGGTCGCGGCGGGGCCGGCGACCATCACATAGGCGTTCATGACCTCGTTGTTGCCCTGGTCGGTCTTGGTGGGGACGCCGTCCTTGACGGTGTAGTGGGTGCCCTCCACGCCGTAGTTGGTCATCATGTACTCCTTGGTGCCGTACGGCGCCGCGGTGACGTTGGCGACGGCGAGGACGTCGCGGACGACCGCTTCGGAGGCCTTCTTGTTGACGAAGGCGAAGATGTTGGCGGGCTGGGTGGCCCACAGGGTGGGGTCGCCGCCGTCGTGGGCGAACAGGTCCATGCCCCAGACCTTGAACTGGGGGTTCTGCACGGCCTGTTCGGTGGTGCGGCTCCACCACTGGGAGAGGTCGTTGGCGTAGATGAGGAACTCGCCCTTGGCGAACTTGGGCCCGGGGTCGGGGGCGTTCTTGCCGAACTCGGCGTCGGGGTGGACGACTCCGGCGGCGAACAGCTTGCGAGCCCATTCGAGGGCTTCGAGGTACTCGGGGGTCTCGATGCGGTTGATCAGCTTGCCGTCGACGAGGTTCCAGCCGAGGGGCTTCTCCGCGCCGGAGAGGACACCGAAGGCGGGGAAGGCGATCCACTTCATGTCGAGGCAGGCCCAGCGCTTGGCCCTGGCGTTGGTGATCTCCTTGGCGAGCGCCATGAACTCGTCGGTGGAGCGCGGGACTTCGTACCCCTCCTTGTCGAAGATGTCCTTGCGGTAGAGGGGCACGATGTTCGGTACGTACGACGCCGGCATCGGCAGGCCGCGCAGGGCGCCGCCGAAGATGGACCGCTGCCAGGCATCGGTGGGTATCGCGGCGAGGTTCGGGTACTGCTTGACGGCGTCGCCCGACAGATAGGGGCCGAGGTCGGCGAACTTGCTGATGACGGCGTTGGGGATCTTGCCGTTCATGTTCCAGCCGGGCACGACCACCACGTCGGGGACGTCGCTGGAGGCGAGGACGGCGCCGAGCTTCTGCTCGTAGGTGTTGCCGTCCTGGTTCTGCCAGCGGACGTCGACGCCTATGAGGTCGTTCATCGCCCGGTAGTAGGCGTTGTCGCTCTTCGGCGGGGAGCCCCAGAAGGGGGACATGATGGTGACCTTGCCGCCCTTGCCGAGCTTCGCCGGCACGGACGTCTTCAGTCCGGCGAGGTCCAGCCGGGCGGTGAAGCCGACGGCGGAGCCGTTCTTCGCGGGGATGTCGGGGGTCACGACGTTGTTGGCGACGTACGCCGGGAGCAGCTTCTTGGCGTCCTTGCCGGACGTGGTGCCCTCCCGGGACTTCGTGTCCGAACCGCCGCAGGCGGCGAGCAGCGGCATCCCTCCGGCCACCGCTGCGGCGGCGACCGCCGAGGAGGCGAGGAAGCTTCTCCGGCTCGGGGCGGAGGGGGAAGCGGCGTTCGGCGTCATTGCGTCAACCCTTCATGGCGCACCAGGACACCCGGCGGTGGCCGTCGGCTGCGGTGTCTTCACTGGAACCTGTGGAACCGGCTGAGCTGAAGCGGGACTTCGACGTGCGCCGGAGACGGGGAGGGGTCTCCGGCGGCGCGACTCCTGCGTCGAAGCGCTTCGATGTCGCAGTGAGGTTAAGTGAACGGGAAGGGGTGCACAAGGCCCGCCGTCGACATTCGTCTGAGGTTTTGCGACCCGGAAACGGACGAGTTGCCACGAGGTCTCTTGACACTTGACCGTCGCCCACCTGAGCATCGAAGCGCTTCGAAAGGGGATCACCACGTGACCGCACCCACCGCGCCCGCACTGCCGTTTCGCGATCCGAGCCTGCCGTTCGGGAAGCGCATCGACGACCTTCTGGGGCGTCTGACGCTCGACGAGAAGATCTCCTTCCTCCACCAGTTCGTGCCCGCCGTGGAACGCCTGGGCATCGCCGCGTTCCGCACCGGCCAGGAGGCCCTGCACGGCGTGGCGTGGATGGGCCCGGCGACGGTCTTCCCGCAGGCGGTGGGTCTCGGCGCCACCTGGAACCCGGAGCTGGTGCGGCGCGTCGCCGACGCCGTCTCCCACGAGGTCCGCCACATGCGCGCCCGTGACGGGCGGGTCGGCCTGAACGTGTGGTCACCGACGGTGAACCTGCTGCGCCACCCGCTGTGGGGCCGCAACGAGGAGGGCTACAGCGAGGACCCGAAGCTGACCTCGGCGATCGCCACCGCGTACACGCACGGCCTGCGCGGCGACCACCCCGTGTACTGGCGCACCGCGCCCGTCCTCAAGCACTGGCTGGCGCACAACAACGAGACCCGCCGCGACACCACGTCCAGCTCGGTGCGCCCGCGGGTGCTGCACGAGTACGACCTGCGGGCCTTCCACGACACCGTCGCCGCCGGCGCGGTCGCCGGGGTGATGCCCGCCTACAACCTGGTCAACGGCCGCCCCAACCACGTCTCCCCCTACCTGGCCGGGCATCTGCGCACCTGGACGGACGAGGATCTGCTGGTCTGCTCCGACGCGGGCGCGCCGTCCAACCTGGTCGACTCCGAGCACTACTTCGACACCCACGAGGAGGCCACCGCCGCCGCGCTGAGGGCGGGCATCGACAGCTTCACCGACCACGGCGAGGACTCCGCGCAGATCACCGGCCGGGTGCGGGCCGCGTACGACAAAGGGCTGCTGACGGAGGCCGACATCGACACCGCGGTGCGCCGGCAGCTGTCGGTGCGGTTCCGGCTGGGCGAGTTCGACGGCTGGGACGAGCCGGGCGCCTACGACACCCCGGAGCACCGGGCGCTCGCCCGAAAGGCCGCCGAGCAGGCGATCGTGCTGCTGCGCAACGACGGGGTGCTGCCGCTCGCCCCGGACACCCGGATCGCGTTGGTCGGGCTGCTCGCCGACGAGTGCAAGCTCGACTGGTACAGCGGCACGCTGCTGCACCGCTCCACCCCGCTGGAGGGCCTGTACGAGCGGTTCGGCGCCGACCGCGTGGAGTTCGCGGAGGGCGTCGACCGTATCCGGCTGCGCACCTCGGGCGGCGCGTTCCTGCGGGTGCCGGACGCTCCGGACGCCCCCGAGACGGTGCGCGGTGCGGAGGGCGCCCTCGACCCGGCGCTGCTCGCGGGCCGCACCGATCTGCCGCCGCTGACCGCCGACCCGCGGGGCAGCGAACTCGCCCTGGTCGACTGGGGGGAGGGCGTGCTGACGCTGCGCGCGCCCGACGGACGGTATCTGTCGGTCGCCGGGGACGGCTTCGTACGGGCCTCCGCCGACCAGCCGGGCGGCTGGGTCGTGCAGGAGACGTTCCGGCTGGAACCCCATGACGGCGGCCACCTCCTGCGGCATCTGGGGACGGGGCGTCCCGTGTGTGTCGCCGCCGACGGTGTGAAGGTTGCCGCCTTTGAGGAGGACGAGGCGGAGATCTTCACCGTCGTGGTGACCGAGCGCGGCGAGGACGCGGTGGCCCGGGCCGCCGCACGCGCCGACGTGGTCGTGGTGGTCGCGGGCAACGACCCGCACATCAACGGCCGTGAGACGGAGGACCGTACGACGCTGCGGCTGCCCGCCCACCAGGAGCGGCTGCTGCGCGCGGCACGCGCGGTGAACGAGCGGACGGTGCTCGCGCTGGTGTCGGCCTACCCGTACGCGGTCGACGCGGCCCGTCTGCCGGCGGTGCTGTGGACGGCGCACGGCGGGCAGGCGGCCGGCACCGCGCTCGCCCGGGTGCTCGCCGGCGACGTCTCCCCCGCCGGGCGGCTGCCGCAGACCTGGTACGCCGACGACGCGGACCTGCCCGACCTTGTGGACTACGACGTGATCGGCTCCCGGCAGACGTATCTGTACTTCGAGGGCCGGCCGCTGTTCCCGTTCGGCCACGGCCTGTCGTACACGAGTTTCGACTACACGGACCTGGAGGTGCGGCAGGACGGTGACACGCTGCGGGTGTCGTTCTCGGTGACGAACAGCGGCCGGGTCGTCGCCGACGAGGTGGCGCAGCTGTACGGGCGGGCCGTGGACCCGTCGGTGCCGCGTCCGCGCCGCGAGCTGCTGGCGTTCCGGCGGGTGACGCTGGCGCCGGGCGCGACGGAGCGGGCGGAGTTCGAGGTACCGCTCGCGGCGCTGCGGTTCTGGGACGTGACGCGGGGCCGGTGGCGGCTGGAGCCGGGGCCGTACGAGCTGCTGGCGGGCGCCTCCAGCGAGGACGTACGGCTGCGGGCGACCGTCGGCCTGGACGGTGAGCCGGGAGCGCCGCGGCCGGTGCGGGAGGAGGGTCTGGACGCGGCCTGCTTCGACGAGCAGAGCGGCGCGGAGATCGTCGACCGGACGAGGACGGCCGGCGACGCGGTGACGCCCGCGGCCGGTGCGACCGCCGAACTGGTCTACCGGGCCTGCGACTTCGGCTCCGGCGTGACCGAGGTGCGGGCCGAGGTGGCGGGCGAGGGCACGGTCGAGGTGTCGCTGGACGGCGGCCCGGTGCCGGTGGTCCTCACCGCCGACCGGGACGGCGGGCCGTACGACTGGGGCACCGTCACGGCTGCGCTGTCCGCGGGGGGTGTGCACGACGTGCGGATCAGACTGCGCGGCCCGGTGCGGCTCGCGCACGTCGGCTTCTCCGGTTGAGGGTCCGGAAGTCAGGCCGGCACGACAGGGGCCCGGCACCGGTGTCGCCGGTGCCGGGCCCCTTCGCCGCGTACGGCGACGGCCTGAGCCCCCGCACAGTGGGCTCAGGCCGTCGGACGGTCCGCCTTCGTGTGCGGACCCGCCGGGGCGGGCGGGCCCCCTCGACCGGTCCGCAC
>NZ_JALLGL010000011.1 GCF_023072675.1 Streptomyces sp. XM83C | reverse complement strand
CCCGGCGCCGGAGCGTCCGGCGTTCCCGGTCGATCGTGCACACCCGCTGTGGCTACGGCCGCCACAGCGGGTGTTCGCGTTCCGCCCACTCCCGGCCGACCGTGCCGGCGCGGCCTCAGCTCGTGGGGTCATCGTCACGTCCGTTCGAGCGGCCGACCCAGGCGTCGACGTCGTAGCCGCGTCGCTCCCAGTAGCCGGGTTCGACCTCGTCGGTGACGGTGATGCCGGAGAGCCACTTGGCGGACTTGTAGAAGTACATGGGGGCGACGTAGAGGCGGACGGGGCCGCCGTGGCTGTGGCCGAGGTCCTTGTCCTGCATGCGCAGCGCGACGAGGACGTCGGGGCGGCGGGCCTGGTCGAGGGTGAGGCTCTCGGTGTAGGCGCCGTCGAAGCAGGTGAAGCGGACGGCGCGGCCCTCGGGGCGCACTCCGGCGGCCTCCAGCAGCCTGGACAGCGTCACGCCTTCGAAGGGTGTGCCGGGCACACGCCAGCCTGTGACGCACTGGACGTCCCTGACCAGCCGGGTCTGCGGCTGGGCCCGCAGGTCGGCGAGGGTGTAGGTGCGGGGGCGGTCCACGAGGCCGTCGACGGTGAGGCGGTAGTCGGCGGGTCCGCGGTGCGGGACGGAGGCGGTGACGGAGTAGTAGCGGAATCCGCCGCCGTTGGGCAGCAGGCCGGTCAGTCCCGTGGGGTCCTTGCCGGAGGCGGCGCCGAGGAAGGCCTCGAGGCCGCGTTGGAGGACGGGCGCGGTGACCACGCCGAGGGCGCCCAGGCCGAGGGTGCCGAGGAGGACGCGGCGGCCGACGGGCCGTCCTTCCTCGGCGGGTTGCGGGGTGTTCACGTATCCATTCGAACACTCGGGGGCGTGGCGCAGAAGGGTCTCGCGGTGGGCGTCAGACTTCCGTAAGGCCTGCCCGGCGGGGCCGCCGCACGCCGAGTGCGCGGTCGCGGGCGGTGTGGAAGGCGCGCTCGGCGAAACCCGCGCCGCCGGGGTGGCCGTCGTACACGAAGACGGTCGGCAGGAGCGTGTCGGGGTGGAGCGGGACCGACACGCCGCCGATGTCCCAGCGGTCGCAGGTCGCGAAGAGGGGCAGCATGCCGATGGAGGCGTGCTCGGCGGCGTGCAGGGCGCCGCCGAGGATCTCCGGGGTGATCCGGGCCTCGTCCAGCTGGTCCTCGGTGACCGTCCACCACACCGCGCGCGTGCGCAGCGTGCGCGGAGGCAGATCGAGTTTCGTCTCGCCCAGCACCTCGCCGGTGATCAGCCGTCGGCGGAGAAAGGAGACCACCTGGTTGGTGACTTCGACGGAGCCGTAGCACAACCGGCCCTCGCCCCAGGGCACTTCGACGTCCGTCTCCAGCACGGAGACGGAGGTGGTGTCGCGGGCGACCGTCGAGTACGGCGGGGCCGCCGCCTCGACGAGGGCGACGGAGTCCTCCAGGTCCAGCGACCGCACGAGATAGGTGCGGCCCTGATGCAGGTGGACGGCGCCCTCGTGGACGGTGGTGTGCGCGGCGCCCGCGTCGACCGTGCCGAGCAGACGGCCGGTGCCGGACTCGACGATCTGCACCGGCCGGCCGCCCTCGCCGCGGATGTCGGTGAGGTCGGCGGCCCGCTCCCGGCGTGTCCAGTGCCAGGCCTTCGTCCGGCGGCGCAGCAGCTTCGCGGCCTCCAGCTGGGGCAGCAGCTCCGCGCCGGCGGGGCCGAACAGGGCGAGGTCGTCCTCGGTCAGGGGCAGCTCCGCGGCGGCGGCGCACAGATGCGGGGCGAGGACATACGGATTGTCGGGGTCGAGGACCGTCGATTCCACCGGACGGTCGAACAGGGCCTCCGGATGATGGACGAGATACGTGTCCAGCGGGTCGTCGCGGGCGATCAGGACCGCCAGGGCGCCCTGTCCTGCGCGGCCCGCGCGGCCGGCCTGCTGCCACAGCGACGCGCGCGTGCCCGGGTATCCGGCGATCAGGACGGCGTCCAGACCGGAGACGTCGATGCCCAGCTCCAGGGCGGTCGTCGCGGCGAGCCCGAGCAGCTCCCCGGAGTGCAGGGCCTGCTCCAGGGCGCGCCGCTCCTCGGGGAGGTAGCCGCCGCGGTACGCCGCGACACGCCGGGCCAGTGAGCGGTCCACCTCGGCGAGCCTTTCCTGGGCGATCACGGAGATCAGCTCGGCGCCGCGCCGGGAGCGGACGAAGGCGACCGTGCGGACGCCCTGCACGGCGAGGTCGGTGAGGAGATCGGCCGTCTCGGCGGTGGCGGTGCGCCGGACGGGTGCACCTTTCTCGCCGTGCAGCTCGGTGAGCGGCGGTTCCCACAGCGCGAACACCAGTTCGCCGCGAGGAGAGGCGTCGTCGGCCACCTCGACGACCGGCAGACCGGTGAGTCGGCGCGCGGCGACCGCCGGTTCGGCGGCGGTGGCCGAGGCCAGCAGGAAGACGGGGGACGAGCCGTAGCGGGCGCACAGGCGGCGCAGCCGGCGCAGCACCTGGGCGACGTGCGAGCCGAAGACTCCGCGGTAGGTGTGGCACTCGTCGATGACGACGTACCTCAGCGTCTTCAGGAAGGAGGACCAGCGGGGGTGGGAGGGGAGGATGCCGCGGTGCAGCATGTCCGGGTTGGTCAGCACGTAGTTCGCGTACTGGCGGATCCATTCCCGTTCCTCGAACGGAGTATCGCCGTCGTACACGGCCGGCCGCACCGCGCTGCCCAGGCTGCCCGCGAGCTCCTTCACCGACCGGCACTGGTCCGCCGCCAGGGCCTTGGTGGGCGCCAGATAGAGCGCGGTGGCGCCGCGCCCGTTGGGGGCCTCGGCGCCGTCCAGCAGCGCGGAGAGGACCGGCACGAGGTACGCCAGGGACTTGCCGGAGGCGGTGCCCGTGGCGACGACCACGGAGTCGCCGTCCAGGGCGTGCTCGGCGGCCTCCGCCTGGTGGGCCCACGGGTGCTCGATCCCGCACGCCTGCACGGCCGCGACGACCTCGGCGCGGATCCGGTCCGGCCAGACGGCATGCCGACCCGCCCGCGGGGGCAAGTGCTCCGTATGAGTGATGCGCGACGCCCGGTTCGGCCCGGATGCGAGCCGGTCCAGGACCGCGCCCGGAGCGGGCCCGGACACGGGTTCCGACGAGGGTCGATCGGATCGGTGATTCTTGGCCATCGGCACCGAGTGTGTCACTGGCGTGACGGACAATGGAGTCAAGGCGTCGTGCACGCCTGCCGGTAAGTGATTGAATGCCATCGCGGCTGGCGAACCGTCCTGGGGGCTTCAAGCCGAGGTGTCCCGAGGGACGACCGCTCGATAGCAAGGTGCTGGAGGATCCGTGGACCTGTCCCTGTCGACCCGTACCGTCGGCGATCGTACGGTCGTCGAGGTCGGTGGCGAAATCGACGTATATACCGCGCCCAAGCTGCGCGAGCAGCTGGTCGAGCTGGTGAACGACGGGAATTTCCACCTCGTCGTCGACATGGAGGGCGTGGACTTCCTCGACTCCACCGGGCTCGGCGTGCTGGTCGGCGGTCTGAAGCGTGTGCGTGCCCACGAGGGCTCCCTGCGCCTGGTCTGCAACCAGGAGCGCATTCTGAAGATCTTCCGCATCACCGGTCTGACCAAGGTGTTCCCGATCCACACCTCGGTCGACGAAGCGGTGGCGGCCACCGACTGACGACCGCGCCCGGGCCCGGCCCGGGACGGCTGGTTGACCCGCAGGGGGGCCGGGCTCGACACGGCCCGGCCCCCCGACATCGCACGCCCGAAGTACCGAGGGGGATGCATGGCCACCGTTGAACTCCGCTTCAGCGCGCTTCCCGAGCACGTCCGGACCGCCCGTCTGGTGGCGGCAGCGGTGGCGCGCAGGGCCGGGGTGGACGAGGCCGTCCTCGACGAGGTCCGGCTCGCCGTCGGTGAGGCCTGCTCCCGCGCTGTCGGGCTGCACCAGCTCAGCGGGGTGACCGAGCCCGTGAAAGTGGCGCTGATCGAGGAGGAGAAACAGTTCTCCATCGAGGTCGGTGACGAGGCACCGCACCAGGTGCCGGGCGGCCAGGCCGCCGACGGTGCCGAGACGGACGCCGAGGAGGACGAGATGGGCCTCGCGGTCATCAGCGGCCTCGTCGACGACGTCGAGGTCACCACCGGCGAGCGGGGAGGCCTGATCCGTATGACCTGGCCGACCACCCCCCCGCCGGCCGCCCTCGACTGACCGCCGCACCGCACGACCACCACCCGAAGGGCCCCCTCGTGGGGCCCTTCGGCGTGTGCGGATGTCAGTACCCGCCCCTACAGTGGTGCATGGCGAGTCACCCGGGAACAAGCCGTAATGGTCACCACGCATTTCGTGAATTCCTTCACGATCAACGGCGTCCATTCGACAGCAAACAGCCGCGCTCAATGCTTTCAGGGCATTACTTGTACGCGGAGACCAATTCTGTTTACCGCGCCCTGTTTTGATCAGCGCGGGGTACCTACAATCCCGTGCACATCTTGAGCTCAGCCCAAGCGTCAAGGAGGACGAATGGCGGGGCTTTCCACCACAGATCAGTCGGGCCACTTCACGGCCCTCGCAGCCGCAGTACTCACCGATGACAACCGGGTCCTCGTGACCGTCATCGGCGTTGTCGCACTGGCCGCGCTCGTGGTCGCGGGCGTACTGGTGCGCCAGGTGCTGGCGGCCGGCGAGGGCACCGACAGCATGAAGAAGATCGCGGCAGCCGTCCAGGAAGGCGCCAACGCCTATCTGGCCCGGCAACTGCGCACGCTCGGCGTATTCGCCGTCGTCGTGTTCTTCCTGCTCATGCTGCTGCCCGCGGACGACTGGAATCAGCGTGCCGGGCGATCCGTGTTCTTCTTGATCGGTGCGGCGTTCTCGGCGGCCACCGGCTATATCGGCATGTGGCTGGCCGTACGCAGTAATGTGCGCGTCGCCGCCGCGGCACGGGAAGCGACTCCCGCGGAAGGCGAGCCGGAAAAAGATCTCACCAGCGTCTCGCACAAAGCCATGAAGATCGCTTTCCGTACCGGTGGCGTCGTCGGCATGTTCACGGTGGGGCTCGGCCTGCTCGGCGCCTCCTGCGTGGTGCTGGTGTACGCGGCCGACGCGCCGAAGGTGCTGGAGGGCTTCGGTCTGGGCGCGGCGCTCATCGCGATGTTCATGCGGGTGGGCGGCGGCATCTTCACCAAGGCCGCCGACGTCGGCGCCGACCTGGTCGGCAAGGTCGAGCAGGGCATTCCGGAGGACGATCCGCGCAATGCCGCGACCATCGCCGACAATGTGGGCGACAACGTCGGCGACTGCGCCGGGATGGCCGCCGACCTGTTCGAGTCGTACGCGGTGACCCTGGTCGCCGCGCTGATCCTCGGCAAGGCGGCCTTCGGCGACTCCGGGCTGGCGTTCCCGCTGCTGGTGCCCGCGATCGGTGTGCTCACCGCGATGATCGGCATCTTCGCGGTCGCGCCGCGCCGCGCCGACCGCAGCGGCATGACGGCGATCAACCGCGGCTTCTTCATCTCCGCGGTGATCTCGCTGGCGCTGGTGGCCGTCGCCGTCTTCACCTATCTGCCGTCGAAGTACTCCGACCTCGACGGGGTCACCGACGAGGCGATCCTCGCCAAGAGCGGCGACCCGCGCATTCTCGCGCTGGTCGCGGTCGCCATCGGCATCCTGCTGGCCGCGGTGATCCAGCAGCTCACCGGATACTTCACGGAGACAGGGCGGCGCCCCGTGAAGGACATCGGCAAGACGTCCCTGACCGGCCCCGCCACCGTCGTCCTCGCCGGTATCTCCGTCGGCCTCGAATCGGCGGTCTACACGGCGCTGCTGATCGGGCTCGGTGTGTACGGGGCGTTCCTGCTCGGCGGTACGTCGATCATGCTGGCGCTGTTCGCGGTGGCGCTCGCCGGCACCGGCCTGCTCACCACGGTCGGTGTCATCGTCGCCATGGACACCTTCGGTCCGGTCTCCGACAACGCGCAGGGCATCGCGGAGATGTCCGGCGACGTGGAGGGCGCGGGCGCCCAGGTGCTCACCGACCTGGACGCCGTCGGCAACACCACGAAGGCCATCACCAAGGGCATCGCCATCGCGACCGCGGTCCTCGCAGCGGCCGCGCTGTTCGGGTCGTACCGCGACGCCATCACCACCGGTGCGCGGGACGTCGGCGAGAAACTCTCCGGCGACGGCGCGCCGATGACGCTGATGATGGACATCTCCCAGCCGAACAACCTGGTGGGTCTCATCGCGGGCGCCGCCGTCGTGTTCCTCTTCTCCGGGCTCGCGATCAACGCCGTGTCCAGGTCGGCGGGGTCGGTGGTGTTCGAGGTGCGCCGGCAGTTCCGGGAGAAGCCCGGGATCATGGACTACTCGGAGAAACCGGAGTACGGCAAGGTCGTCGACATCTGCACCAAGGACGCCCTGCGGGAGCTGGCCACACCCGGTCTCCTCGCCGTGATGGCGCCGATCTTCATCGGGTTCACGCTCGGGGTCGGGGCGCTCGGCGCGTATCTGGCGGGCGCGATCGGCGCGGGCACGCTGATGGCGGTGTTCCTCGCCAACTCCGGCGGTGCCTGGGACAACGCCAAGAAGCTCGTCGAGGACGGACACCACGGCGGCAAGGGCAGTGAGGCGCACGCGGCGACCGTCATCGGCGACACGGTCGGCGACCCGTTCAAGGACACCGCGGGGCCCGCGATCAACCCGCTGCTGAAGGTGATGAACCTGGTGTCGCTGCTGATCGCCCCCGCCGTCATCAAGTTCTCCTACGGCGACGACAAGAGCATCGGCGTCAGGATCCTGGTCGCGGCGATCGCGTTTCTGGTGATCGTCGGCGCGGTGTATGTCTCCAAGCGGCGCGGGATCGCCGTCGGCGACGACAGCGAGGCCGAGCGGTCGTCCAAGTCAGCCGATCCTGCGGTGGTTTCGTAGCCGGAGAGGGGAGCGTCCGGAGCAACCGGCGGGCGTACGGCGCTGTTTGAGGCGCCGTACGCCTGTCGTGCGCCCGCCGCGTGCGCTGTGCCGGGCGTGTGCGGCGGGTGGGTCGGGAGCGCGGGCGCCGGGCGCGGGGGACTTCGTGTGCGTCGCGTCTCGCCGTGAGCCTTCTCTCACAAGGGGTAAAGCGGAGCAAGACCTATCAAAGCGGTCATTTGTTCTAGGGGTGTTGTCGGGTCGGCGTGTATGTTCCGGGGCCGAGAGCCATGGAAGGGACCGATCCGGTGAACAAGAAGCTCGCGGCCGCGCTGTCCGGCGGTGCGGTACTCGCAATGGCGTTGACGGCATGCAGCAGCGGCGAGAAGGACAACAAGGAGCTCGACGCCTGGGCCGCGAAGGTCTGCACGAGCGTGCCCGCGCAGCAGGCGAAGATCGAGGCCGCGTTCGACGCGCTGGCCAAAGCCGCCAAGGACGGACCGCCCGCAGAGCTCCAGAAGACCGACTCCCAGGCCTTCCAGGACCTGTCCGACGGCTTCAAGGCACGCGCGACCACCATCAACAACGCCGGCGCGCCCCCCGGCGTCGAGGACGGCAAGACGAAGCAGCAGGACGCCGTCAACAAGCTCACCGTCCTGTCCGCCTCCTACGCCGACCTGAAGAAGCAGGTCGACGCGCTCGACACCAAGAACCAGTCGAAGTTCGCCGCCGGACTGGACGCCGTCTCCGAACGGATGAAGGACGTGTCGGTGCAGTACAAGAGCGCCGTGACCGCCCTGCAGAAGCTGGAGGAGGGCGACGTCAAGCAGGCCGTGGCCAAGCAGCCCGGCTGCAAGAAGGCCGTCTCGTCGCCGTCGGCCACCACGGGCTGAGCCGTCCCGCGCGGGACACAATGGGGTGCGTGAGTGAGACCACCTCGTTCCCCCTGCCCACCGCCGACCCCGACACCGCCGCCCGGCTGCGGGACGCCCTGCTCGCGGCGTCCTTCACCGCCGACGGCCTGCTCGACCTGCTCGGCGCCCCCGCGTACGCCGCGCTCGCCCGCAGCGAGACCGTACCCGCGCTGCGGGCGACCCGCGGGGACACCCCCCTGGAGACGCTCGTACGGCTGTTCCTGCTTCAGCAGCCGGTGCCGTACGCGCGCGTGGCGGACGTGCTGCCCGCCGACGCCTGCCTGGAAGCGGGCTGGCTGAGGCGCACCGGGGGCGACGAGGTCGCCGCCACCGTGGACGTACGGCCGTACGGCGGACCCGGCGGCGAGGACTGGTTCATCGTCTCCGACCTCGGCTGCGCCGTCGGCGGGGCGGGCGGCATCGGCAACCGTGACGAGGGCGTCGTCCTCGGTGTCGGCGGCGCCTCCACCACCCTGGCCGGCATCACCGTCCGCACGCCCGTCCCCTCCGCCCTGGACCTCGGCACCGGCTCCGGCATCCAGGCGCTGCACGCCGCGCTGCACGCCACCCGCGTCACCGCCACCGACCTCAACCCGCGCGCCCTGCACATCACCGCCCTCACCCTCGCCCTGTCCGGCGCGCCGGCCGCGGATCTGCGGCAGGGCTCGCTGTTCGAACCGGTCCGGGACGGGGAGACGTTCGACCTGATCGTGTCCAACCCGCCGTTCGTGATCTCGCCCGGCGCCCGGCTGACGTACCGGGACGGCGGCATGGGCGGGGACGATCTGTGCCGCTCGCTCGTTCAAGGAGCGGGGGAACGGCTGAACGAGGGCGGGTTCGCGCAGTTCCTCGCCAACTGGCAGCACGTGGAAGGGGAGGACTGGCAGGACAGACTCAGGTCATGGGTGCCGCGCGGGTGCGACGCGTGGATCGTCCAGCGCGAGGTGCAGGACATCACGCAGTACGCCGAGCTGTGGCTCAGGGACGCCGGTGACCACCGCATGGACCCGGCGGAGTACCAGGCGCGGTACGACGCCTGGCTGGAGGAGTTCGAAGCCCGCAAGGTCAAGGCGGTCGGCTTTGGCTGGATCACGCTGCGCCGGACCGGGGCCGCCGAGCCGACGGTGACCGTCGAGGAGTGGCCGCACCCCGTCGAGCAGCCGCTCGGCGACACCATCCGCGCCCACTTCGACCGCCTGGACTACCTCCGCTCGCACGACGACGCGGCCCTGCTCGAAGCCCACTTCAAGCTGGCGCCCGAGGTCGTGCAGGAGCAGGTCGGGCTGCCGGGCGCCGAGGACCCCGAGCACGTCGTGCTGCGCCAGCACCGCGGCATGCGTCGCGCCACCAAGGTCGACACCGTCGGCGCGGGGTTCGCCGGTGTCTGCGACGGCACCCTCAGCGCCGGCCGCATCCTGGACGCGATCGCCCAGCTGATGGGCGAGGACCCGGTCGTCCTGCGCGACCGCACACCGGCACAGATCCGGCTCCTGGTGGAGCAGGGCTTCCTCGATCCGGCGTAGACGGAGGCCGGACTCCTGAGGTACACGGGGCCCCAGGGGCCAGCCGACCCCCCTGGGGTCCCTGGGCTCCCTGGGCCCCCTGGGCTCCCTGGGGTCCTTGGGGTCCTTGGGGTCCTTGGGCCCCCTGGGGGGTCCCTGGGCTCCCGGTGTCTCGCCTGGCGGCACGGCCAGGACGGGCACATGGCGTGATCCGACGATTTCGCGCCGTGTTCGATGTCCGGGGCGACGTATTTCTTCTCGCTCCTCTGCCCGTTTTCTTCGAGACGGTGTCCGATCTGTCCGCGGGCGCTCTCCTCCGGCCCGCGGACGATCACCGCCTGCATGGCGGGACGAACGCCGGCCTGTCGTTCACCGCCGGTTCGCCCGCGCGTCTCCCGCGCGTGCCGCGCTCCCCGCGACGGGGCACTCGGGAAGGCGGAAGAGGGGCGCGGAGGAGCCATGGACAGCGGACCGGCGATCTTCACGGGCCTGGTGTTCGGCCTGTTCGGGACGGTTCTGCTCACCTGGACGGCGCTCCGGGTACGGCGCGGCGAGCCGGTGGCCCTCGGTGTGAACCGGATCGCATCGGCGGCCCTCCCCGCTGTCGTCGCGGCGGCGGCGCTCGCCGTCGCCGTGTGGTGCGCGACGCGCCTGTGACCATGGTCGGCTGCGGCGCGGTTGGCCCTGCCCGGCGGCAAGTGAGAGATCACGCTCCGGACCGGCGCGCCCGGTTCGCGGGGCGGTCCGGGCGGCAGGAATGGTGGTAGTCGGGTTACCGTTCGAGTGGCCGTTGCGGGCTTTTCCCGTTTGACACGGGGGCGGGATGTACCGTCACACTCCGCAGCGTCACCACCGTCCGACCCCGGGACCAAGGCCTGGGGAGGCCCCAGCGTCGACCGGAGAGAAGAGCGAAGTTGTCCCCGACCAGCGAGACCGCGAAGGGCGGCCGCCGACTCGTCATCGTCGAGTCGCCTGCCAAGGCGAAGACGATCAAGGGCTATCTCGGCCCCGGATACGTTGTCGAGGCGAGCGTCGGGCACATCCGCGACCTCCCCAACGGCGCCGCCGAGGTGCCGGAGAAGTACACCGGCGAGGTCCGGCGGCTCGGCGTGGACGTCGAACACGACTTCCAGCCGATCTACGTGGTGAACGCGGACAAGAAAGCGCAGGTCAAGAAGCTCAAGGACCTGCTGAAGGACTCCGACGAGCTGTATCTCGCCACTGACGAGGACCGCGAGGGCGAGGCCATCGCCTGGCACCTTCAGGAGGTGCTCAAGCCCAAGGTCCCCGTCAAGCGGATGGTGTTCCACGAGATCACCAAGTCGGCGATCCAGGCCGCCGTCGCCAACCCGCGCCAGCTCAACCAGCGCCTCGTCGACGCCCAGGAGACCCGCCGCATCCTCGACCGCCTCTACGGCTACGAGGTGTCGCCGGTCCTGTGGAAGAAGGTCATGCCGAAGCTGTCGGCGGGCCGCGTCCAGTCCGTCGCGACACGACTCGTCGTCGAGCGGGAACGTGAGCGCATCGCGTTTCGTTCAGCTGAGTACTGGGACCTCACGGGCACCTTCGCGACCGGCCGCGCAGGAGACCCGTCCGACCCGTCGTCGCTGGTCGCCCGCCTGCAGACCGTCGACGGCCGGCGGATCGCGCAGGGCCGCGACTTCGACTCCCAGGGACAACTCAAGAGCGCGAACACCCTCCACCTCGACGAGGCGAACGCCCGCGCCCTCGCCGCCGCCCTGGAGAACACGCAGTTCTCGGTCCGGTCCGTCGAGTCCAAGCCGTACCGCCGCTCGCCGTACGCCCCGTTCCGTACGACGACGTTGCAGCAGGAGGCCAGCCGCAAGCTCGGCTTCGGCGCGAAGGCCACCATGCAGATCGCGCAGAAGCTGTACGAGAACGGCTACATCACGTACATGCGTACGGACTCCACGACGCTGAGCGACACGGCCGTGGCCGCCGCCCGCGCCCAGGTCACGCAGCTGTACGGCGCCGAGTACCTGCCGGACGCCCCGCGCACCTACGCCGCCAAGGTGAAGAACGCGCAGGAGGCGCACGAGGCGATCCGTCCCTCCGGCGACCGCTTCCGCACGCCCGCGGAGACCGGCCTGACCGGCGACCAGTTCAAGCTGTACGAGCTGATCTGGAAGCGGACCGTCGCCTCCCAGATGAAGGACGCCACCGGCAACTCCGTCACCGTCAAGATCGGCGGTACGGCCGCCGACGGCCGGGACGTCGAGTTCAGCGCCTCCGGCAAGACGATCACCTTCCACGGCTTCCTCAAGGCCTACGTCGAGGGCGCCGACGACCCGAACGCCGAGCTGGACGACCGCGAGCGCCGCCTGCCGCAGGTCGGCGAGGGCGACCGGCTCTCCGCCGAGGAGATCACGGTCGACGGGCACGCCACCAAGCCCCCGGCCCGCTACACCGAGGCCAGCCTCGTCAAGGAGCTCGAAGAGCGCGAGATCGGCCGCCCGTCGACGTACGCGTCGATCATCGGCACGATCCTCGACCGCGGCTATGTGTTCAAGAAGGGCACGGCCCTCGTGCCGTCCTTCCTGTCCTTCGCCGTGGTCAACCTCCTGGAGAAGCACTTCGGGCGGCTCGTCGACTACGACTTCACCGCCAAGATGGAGGACGACCTCGACCGCATCGCCCGCGGCGAGGCCCAGGCCGTGCCGTGGCTGAAGCGGTTCTACTTCGGCGAAGGCGGCCACGGCACCGCCGCGGACGCCGGCAACGGCGACGGCGACCACCTCGGCGGCCTCAAGGAACTGGTGACCGACCTCGGCGCGATCGACGCCCGCGAGGTGTCCTCGTTCCCCGTCGGCAACGGCATCGTGCTCCGCGTCGGCCGCTTCGGCCCGTACGTCGAGCGCGGCGAGAAGGACACCGAGGAGCACCAGCGCGCCGACGTCCCCGCCGACCTGGCGCCGGACGAGCTGACCGTCGAGCTGGCCGAGGAACTGCTGGCCAACGGCAGCGGGGAGCGCCTGCTCGGCACCGACCCCGAGCCGCCGCACCACCCGATCGTCGCCAAGGCCGGCCGCTACGGCCCCTACGTCACCGAGGTGCTGCCCGAGGGCACCCCGAAGACCGGCAAGAACGCCGTGAAGCCGCGGACGGCCTCACTGTTCAAGTCGATGTCCCTGGACACGGTCACTCTGGAGGACGCCCTCAAGCTGATGTCGCTGCCGCGCGTCGTCGGCACCGACCCCGAGGGCCAGGAGATCACCGCGCAGAACGGCCGCTACGGGCCGTATCTGAAGAAGGGCACCGACTCGCGGTCGTTGCAGTCCGAGGACCAGATCTTCACGATCACCCTCGAAGAGGCCCTGGCCATCTACGCCCAGCCCAAGCAGCGCGGTCGCGCCGCGGCCAAGCCGCCGCTGAAGGAGCTCGGCGAGGACCCGGTCAGCGGCAAGCCGGTCGTCGTCAAGGACGGCCGCTTCGGGCCGTACGTCACCGACGGGGAGACCAACGCGACCCTGCGCTCCGGCGACAGCGTCGAGACGATCACCCCCGAGCGCGGCTTCGAGCTGCTCGCCGAGAAGCGGGCGAAGGGCCCGGCGAAGAAGACCGCGAAGAAGGCGGCGGCGAAGAAGACCGCCGCCAAGAAGACGACCACGGCGAAGAAGACCGCGACGAAGAAGACGACCACGGCGGCGAAGAAGACCACCGCCAAGACGGCCGCGAAGAAGACGGCTGCGAAGAAGGCCACGGCGGCCTCGCAGACCGCCGAGGACTGAGCAGGGCCGACCGCGCCACAGGCCGACCGCGCCACAGGCCGACCGCGCCACCGGCCGAGCGCGCCGCAGCGCGGACCGGCCGCGGCTCGGCGGGGCCGGACTCGCCGGGGGTCGGCCTCGCTCCGGGCCGGACTTGCTGCGGGTCGGTCTCGCTGGGGGTCGGTCTCGCTTCGGGCCGGACTTGCTGGGGGTCGGTCTCGCTGGGGGTCGGTCTCGCTTCGGGCCGGTCGCCGCTGCGGGTCGGTCTCGCCGCGGAGGTCGGCCGGCCCCTGCCCGGCGCCCGCTCCACGGTACCGGTGCGAACCTTTCGCAGCCCCTGTCCGAGCCCCCGCCGGGGGCCGGACAGCAGCTGTCCCCGCTGGTGGTGACGCTCCGCTCGTCACCCCGACCGCACCCCGGCCCATTCGCGAAACGAACGGCCCGCTGCACGACCCCCGCCCGGGCGCGTGGGTGTTCGGGCGCACCGCTCGGGGTGTCGGTACCTCCCGATAGGCTGATTGCATGACCCGAGCCGAGCAGCCAACGGCCCCCCACCCGGCACCGGACGACGCCCTCGTGGCCGACTCCCGCGAGCGCGCCGTCCGCGCTCTGCTGCGCCATCCGCAGCTCAGGCGGCTGTGGAGCGCCCAGCTGGTGAGCGGAGTGGGCGACACCCTCGCGCTGCTTGTGCTGGTCGTCCTCTCCCTCCAGGCGGCCTTCCTCCAGGGCTCCTTCGGCGGCGGCTACCGCGGCCTGGCGTTCGCAGTGGCGATCGTCTTCGCGGTGCGCATCCTGGCCACCCTCCTGTTCGGAGCGGTCCTCCTCGGCCCGCTCACCGCGCTGACCTCCCAGGACGGCCCGCTCGACCGCCGCTGGACCATGGTCGGCGCCGACGGCCTGCGCGCCGCGCTGCTCATCGTCGCGCCCCTGTGGATCGACTGGACGCCGGACAGCGCCGTCGCCGTCCTGCTCGTCACCGTCTTCCTGACCGCCGTGGCCGAGCGCTTCTGGACGGTGTGCCGGGAGAGCGCGGCCCCCGCGCTGCTGCCCGCCCCGCCGCCCGAGGGCGCGTCGGTGCGACCGCTGCCCGACCACATCGGCACCCTGCGCCGCCTCACCCTGCGCACCGGTTTCGTCGCCGTACCGCTCGCCGCCGCCGCGCTCGTCGCCGCCGGACTGCTGAACAACCTGCTCGGCACCGGCATCGACTGGTTCGACCAGCACCAGGCCGCCCTCGGCTCGTACGTGGCGGCGGGACTGTTCGCCGCGTCCCTGTCCGTGCTGACCTTCCTGGAGCTGCCCGGCACCCGCACCCCGCGCGCCCGCTCCCCGCTGGAGGGGCTGCGCCGCCCGAAGACCGCCGCCGGCGTCGACCGGGGCCGCACCGGCGCGATCCCGCTGCTGGTGCTCGCCTGCGCCGCCGTGGCAGGCGCGGTCGCCGCGACCGTCGGCGTGGCCGTGCTGCACGCCGTGGACCTCGGCGGCGGCCCGGTGCTGTACGGCCTGCTGGTGCTCGCCGTCACCGGCGGGGTCGTCGTCGGTATCCGCACGGCGCCCTCGATCGTCCCCGCGCTGTCCCGCCGCCGCATGCTGGCCCTCGCGACCGCCCTCACCGGCGTCGCCCTGCTCGCCGCCGGCCTCGTCCCCGACGTCACCAGCGTGCTGCTGATCTATGCGCTGGCCGGTGTCGGCGCGGGCGTGGCCGCCAACACCGGGCACACCCTGCTCGACCAGGAGACCGAGGACCACCGCCGGGCCCGCGTCACCGAGCACCTGCACGCCGTCGTACGGGTCCTCGTCGCGCTCGGCACGGTCATCGCGCCGCTCGTCGCCGCGCTCATCGGGCCGCACCGGCTGGAGAGCGGCAAGTTCGTCTTCGCGCACGGTGGTGCCGCGTTCACGCTGATGCTCGTCGGCGCGCTGCTGCTGCCCGTCGCCGCGCTGGTGCTGGCCAAGGTCGACGACCGGTCCGGCGTGCCCCTGCGGCACGACCTGCGTGACGCGCTGCTCGGCGGCGACGACCCCGTACAGGCGCCCGCGGGCACCGGCTTCTTCATCGCTCTGGAGGGCGGCGACGGCGCCGGCAAGTCCACCCAGGCCGAGGCGCTCGCGGAGTGGATCCGCGGCAAGGGACACGAGGTCGTCCTCACCCGCGAACCGGGCGCCACCCCGGTCGGCAAGCGGCTGCGGTCGATCCTGCTGGACGTGTCGTCGGCGGGCCTGTCGCACCGCGCGGAGGCGCTGCTGTACGCCGCCGACCGCGCCGAGCACGTCGACACCGTCGTACGGCCCGCCCTCGCGCGCGGTGCCGTCGTGATCTCCGACCGGTACATCGACTCCTCCGTCGCCTACCAGGGCGCCGGCCGTGACCTGTCGCCGACGGAGATCGCCCGGATCAACCGCTGGGCGACCGACGGGCTCGTACCCGACCTGACCGTGCTGCTTGACGTGGCGCCCGAGCAGGCGCGCGAGCGGTTCACCGAGGCGCCGGACCGGCTGGAGTCGGAGCCGGCGGAGTTCCACGCGCGCGTGCGTTCCGGGTTCCTCACGCTCGCGGCCTCCGACCCCGGGCGCTACCTGGTCGTCGACGCGGGCCAGGAGCCCGAGGCCGTCACCACCGTCATCCGCGCCCGGCTCGACCAGGTGCTGCCGCTGTCCGAGGCCGAGATCCAGGCCCGCGAGGAGGCACGTCGCAAGGCCGAGGAGGAGGCCCGCCGCAAGGCGGAGGAGGAAGCGGCCCGCAAGGCCGAGGAGGAGCGCCTGGAGCGCGAGCGCCAGGAACAGCTGGCCCGGCTGCGCGCCGAGGAGGAAGAGCGCAAGCGGCGCGAGCTGGAGGAGGCGCAGCGCCGCGAGGCGGAACGGCAGGCCGAGGAGGCCCGGCAGCGCGCCGAGGAGGCCCGCCGCCGTGCGGAGGAGGAGCGGCAGCGGCTGCTCGCCGAGGAGAAGGCCCGCGCCGAGGAGGAGGCCCGCCGCAAGGCCGAGGAGGAGCGGCGCCGCCGGCAGGAAGAGGAGGAGGCCCGGCTGCGTGCCGAGGCCGAGGCGCGCCGCCTGGAGAAGCAGCGCACGGCGGAGGAAGCGCTGATCCGTGCCGAGGAGGCCCGGCGGGCCGCAGAGCAGGCCGCGGCGGCGGCCCTGGCAGGCCCCAGGCCGCAGCCTCCGGTGGTGACGCCCGACGCGGCGACGGTGCCGACGCCGGTGGTCACCCCCGAGGACCTCGCCCGCAGGGGCGGCGGTGCGCCCGCCACGACGGGTGGATCGGCGGGGGCCGCCCGGGCCTCGGCGGCATCCGCGCCCGCGTCTCCCGCGTCTCCCGCGTCTCCCGCGGGTCCCTCGGATGCCGAGACGACGGCCGAGCTGCCGCAGCCACCGGCGCCGTCGGGTGAGGCCGGGGCCGACGACGAGACCGCCGTACTGCGGCCGGTGCCGCCCGGGGCGGCCGACGAGACGGCGGTGCTGCCGCCGGTGCCGCAGGGCGCCGCCGACGAGACCGCCGTACTGCCGCCCGTGCGGGAGGAGGACCCCGCCGACCGCGTCCCGCAGGGCTTCTTCCGGGACGAGCCGCACGGCACGGCACCGGGCAGTGGCCCCGACGACGGCGGTACGCGGGAGATGCCGCGGATCGACCCCGACGAGGCGCCCCGCAGGCGGCAGCGGTCCGACTGGGCCGAGGAGACACCGCTGGACGACCTGCCGACGCTGGCGGACGAGTTGCTCGGCCCGTACCGGGACGAGGACGACCACGACGACGACCGGCGTCGGGGGCGCAGACGCTGAGCCTCGGCAGCGGGCCTCGGCCCAGCCCGGAAGCCGGTGCGGGGTGGCCGTCCACGGCCGGTCACCCCGCGTTGTCAGTGCCACCCTCCACAATGGATCCCGCAAGACGCGATGTGTGATCCACGGCGCGGGCGGGCTGTGATGCCCGGCAGGGGACGCAGGCGTCGTGCATTTTCCGGGGGATCCACGGACCGGGACGCGCAGACCGGGACGCGCAGACCGGGATCCGGGATCAGGGATCCGTGATCGTGACCCTGATGTCTGATCCGTATCGCAAGGTGTCGGAGCTGGAAGGACGGCGTGACCCATGACCGTGTGGGACGACCTGGTCGGGCAGGAGCGGGTGAGCGAGCAGCTCGCCGCCGCCGCCCGGGACGCCGACGCGCTGGTCACGGCCGCCGAGACGGACGCCCCGCCGCCCGAGGCGTCGAAGATGACGCACGCCTGGCTGTTCACCGGCCCTCCCGGCGCGGGCCATGTCCAGGCGGCGCGGGCCTTCGCCGCGGCCCTTCAGTGCGTGAGCCCCGACCGCGCGCTCGGGGGTGCCCCCGGCTGCGGCTTCTGCGACGGCTGCCATACGGCGCTGATCGGCACGCACGCCGACGTCACCACCGTCGCCGCGGTCGGCACGCAGATCCTCGCCGAGGACATGCGGGACACGGTCCGCAAGTCCTTCACGTCCCCGGCCAACGGCCGCTGGCAGATCATCCTCGTCGAGGACGCCGAGCGGCTGAACGAGAAGTCCGCCAACGCCGTTCTCAAAGCGGTCGAGGAGCCCGCCCCGCGCACGGTGTGGCTGCTGTGCGCGCCCTCGATCGAGGACGTCCTGCCGACGATCCGCTCCCGCTGCCGTCACCTCAACCTGAGCACACCGTCCGTCGAGGCCGTCGCCGACATGCTCGTACGGCGTGACGGTGTCGAGCCCGATGCGGCTGCCGCGGCCGCCCGCGCCACCCAGGGCCACGTCGACCGTGCGCGCCGGCTCGCCACCGACCCCGCAGCCCGGCAGCGCCGCGCCGCCGTGCTCAAACTGCCGCTGCGCCTCGACGACGTGGGCGGCTGCCTCAAGGCCGCCCAGGAGCTGGTGGACGCGGCGGCGGAGGACGCCAAGGCGCTGGCGGAGGAGCTGGACGCCAAGGAGACCGAGGAGCTGAAGGCGGCGCTCGGCGCGGCGCAGGGCGGCAGGCTGCCCCGGGGCACCGCGGGAGTGATGAAGGACCTGGAGGACAAGCAGAAGCGGCGGCGTACGCGCACCCAGCGCGACAGCCTCGACCTGGCGCTGACCGACCTCACCTCCTTCTACCGGGACGTGCTCGCCCTCCAGCTCGGCTCCCGGGTCGCCATCGCCAACGCGGACGCCGAGGACGCGCTGGAGCGCATCGCCCGCTCCAGCAGACCCGAGGCGACTCTGCGCCGTATCGAGGCGATCGCCGCGTGCCGGGAGGCCCTCGACCGCAATGTGGCGCCGCTGCTGGCGGTGGAGGCGATGACGATGGCGCTGAGAGCGGGCTGACCCCGGGCCCTGCCCTGCGGGGCGGGGGAGCGGGCTGACCCTCGGCCCTGCCCTCCGGGGCGGGGGCGCGGGCCGACCCCGCCCCTGCCCTGCGGGGCACCGTCCAGGGTGACGCCCCCACCCGCGTTGACGGCATCCCCCGAACGAAGCGCATCGCACACGCAGCGCCACGGTCACGTCGCGCAGGGTTACGCTCACGGAATGCACTCAAGGCGTCCCGACCGCACAACCCGCACCGTCTTCCCGTCCGGCCCGGGCGGCGCCGCGTGCCGCGGCGCGCGTGCCGCGGCGGCACTCCTGGCCGCCGCCCTCCTCGTCTCCGCCTGCTCGGCCGATGACGCCGACGGCTCCACCGCGTCCACGGCGGCCCGCGCGGCGACGACACTCGACGCGCTGCCCGCGGCGACGCCGAGCGCGCTGGCGGCGTACTACGGGCAGCGGCCGGCCTGGCGCAGCTGCGGTGTGCCCGGTTTCGAGTGCGCCACGCTGAAGGCGCCGCTCGACTACGCGAAGCCGTCCGCGGGGGACGTACGGCTCGCCGTGGCCCGCAAGAAGGCCACCGGCCCCGGAAAGCGGCTCGGCTCCCTGCTGGTCAACCCCGGCGGCCCGGGCGGCTCGGCGATCGGCTACCTCCAGCAGTACGCGGCGCTCGGCTACCCCGCGGAGGTCCGCGCCCAGTACGACATGGTGGCGGTCGACCCGCGTGGCGTCGCCCGCAGCGAGCCGGTGGACTGCCTGAACGGGCCCGAGATGGACGCGTACACGCAGACGGACATCACGCCCGACGACGCGCGGGAGGAGGATCTGCTGGCCGGCGCGCAGAAGAAGTTCGCGGAGGGCTGCGGCGCGGACTCCCCGCAGCTGCTGCGGCACGTCTCCACCGTGGAGGCGGCACGGGACATGGACATCGTGCGGGCGGCGCTGGGCGACCGGAAACTGACATACGTCGGGGCGTCGTACGGCACCTTCCTCGGGGCGACGTACGCGGGACTGTTCCCGGAGCGGGTGGGCCGGCTGGTGCTGGACGGCGCCATGGACCCGTCGCTGGACGCGCGGCGGATCAACCTGGACCAGACGGCCGGGTTCGAGACGGCGTTCCGGTCGTTCGCACAGGACTGCGTGCGGCACGCCGACTGCCCGCTCGGCACGAAGCCCGACGACGCGGGCCGCAAGCTGCGCGCGTTCTTCGACCGGCTCGACGCCAGGCCGATCCCGGCCGGGGACGCCGACGGCCGCAAGCTCGGCGAAGCCCTCGCCACGACCGGTGTGATCGCCGCGATGTACGACGAAGGGGCGTGGCCGCAGCTGCGATCGGCGCTGACGTCGGCGATGAAGCAGAACGACGGCTCGGGCCTGCTGGCGCTGTCCGACAGCTACTACGAGCGGGACTCCGAGGGCCGCTACAGCAACCTGATGTCCGCCAACGCCGCCGTGAACTGCGTCGACCTCCCGCCCGCCTTCGACGGCCCCGGTGAGGTGACGGAGTCGCTCCCCGCGTTCGAAAAGGCGTCCCCCGTCTTCGGTGAGGGCCTGGCGTGGGCCTCCCTGAACTGCGCGTACTGGCCGGTGCGGGCCACGGGCGCACCGCACCGCATCGAGGCGAAGGGCGCCGCGCCGATCCTGGTCGTCGGCACCACCCGCGACCCGGCCACGCCGTACCGCTGGGCGCAGTCCCTGGCCGGCCAGCTCTCCTCCGGCCACCTGCTCACCTACGACGGCGACGGCCACACCGCCTACGGCCGCGGCAGCGCCTGCATCGACTCCGCGATCAATGCCTACCTGCTGCACGGCACACCCCCGGCCGACGGAAAGCGCTGCTCATAACTGCGCGAGGACCCGGCACCCGGCCCCCGCACGCATCGGCTTCGGCCCGTCCCCCGTCCCCCGCACCGGCCCCACCGGGCCCGGGCCGGGGGGCGGTACGAAGCACCCCCGGAAACTGTGTAGACTTACCGACGTTGCTGATCGCACCATAGGTGTGGACAGCGCGCCGCTTTAGCTCAGATGGCCAGAGCAACGCACTCGTAATGCGTAGGTCTCGGGTTCGAATCCCGAAAGCGGCTCCACTGGGACCCCAGGTCAGAAGCTTCTGATCTGGGGTTTTCTTGTGTGAGGCGGGGGAGGGTCCGCCCGGGGCGGCGGTTGTGGGCGGACCGGCGTCAAGGCGGGCGGGGTGCTTGAGGCAACATCTTGGTGAACGACGGGCGGCGCGCGGCAGGGACGCGTCGCCGGTGCCGGATGGGTTGGTGAGGGACGTGCAGGAGCCGAGGATCGCGGTCGCCGTGGTGACCATGGGCAACCGGCCCGCGGAGGTCGACGCCCTGCTGGAGTCCGTCGCCAAGCAGGACGTGCCGCCCGCCCGCATCGTGATCGTCGGCAACGGCTGCGAGCTGCCCGGATTCGCCGAGCGTCTGTCCCTGCCCGGCGAGGTCACCGTCCTGGAGACCGAGGAGAACCTGGGGTGCCCCGGTGGCCGCAACGTCGCCCTGGCGCGGCTGCGGGAGTACGGCGACACCGACATCGTCGTCGAGCTGGACGACGACGGTCTGCTCGTCGACGCCGATGTGCTGCGCCGCGTACGGGATCACTTCGCCGCCGACCCGCGCCTCGGCATCGTCGGTTTCCGTATCGCCGACGAGAACGGCGAGACCCAGCGGCGGCACGTGCCGCGCCCCGGCAACTCCGACCCCATGGAGGGCGGCTATGTCACCGGGTTCCTCGGTGGCGGGCACGCCTTCCGCATGGCGATGCTCGACGAGATCGGTGACTGGCCCGGCGAGTTCTTCTTCGCCCACGAGGAGACCGACCTCGCCTGGCGGGCCGCCGACGCCGGCTGGAAGATCCTCTACGCGCCCGAGCTGCTGTTGCAGCACCCCAAGACCTCGCCCGCCCGGCACGCCATCTACTACCGGGTCAACGCCCGCAACCGCGTCTGGCTGGTCCGGCGCCGGCTGCCGCTGCCGCTGATCCCCGTCCACCTGGGCATCTGGATCGCCGTCACGCTGCTGCGCGTCCGGTCGCTCGGCGGGCTGCGCGCCTGGTTCGGCGGGTTCATGGAGGGGGTGCGCGAACCGGCCGGTGAGCGCCGGCCCATGCGCTGGCGCACGGTGTGGCGGCTCACGCGCCTGGGGCGTCCGCCGGTGCTCTGAAGCGTCGGCTTCGACAGACGCGCCCGACACGGGACAGGGGCTCCGGTCGTTCACCTCATCGACCGGAGCCCCTGACACGTCACCCGGATACGGCCACGGCGGCGACACTCCCCCGAGCAACGCGATCGACGCGCGCACCGTCGGGGCCGAACCCGGTGTAATGATCACATCAGGGCGCGCCAACAGACGGCTAACATATGGCCAACAGTTCTGGGTGGCAGACGTCCGCCGGAACGGCGGGGGACCGCCGGGCGGCGCGATCCGGCGCGCAAAAGCGCGGGAAGGCAGTGGCGGCGTGAAGCGATACGCGCTGCGCTTCGGCCTTCTGGGGCCGCCCGTCCTCTTCGTACCGCCGGAGCCGGGCGGGACACCGGCGCCGTTGCAGGGTTCTGCCCACGGCGACGGCATCCATGCCGATCCCGGCACCAATTCCCCGACCGGCACGGGCACGCCCGTCACCAAAGGCACCGGCACGGGCACGCCCGTCACCAAAGGCACCGGCACGGGCACGCCCGTCACCAAAGGCACCGGCACTCCCGTCGCCCGCCCCGTCGGCAGTCCCAAACTGCGCGCGCTGCTCGCCGCCCTGCTGCTGGAGGCCGGGCGGGTCGTCTCCGTCGACGCGCTCAAAGAGGCTCTGTGGGGCTCCTTCCCGCCCGCCACCGCCCGGGCCTCCCTGCACAACCACGTCACCCGGCTGCGCCGCCTCCTCGACGATCCCGACCGGCTGCGCACGGTGCCGCCCGGCTATCTGCTGCGCGTCGACCCCGGTGAACTGGACATCCGTGCCTTCGAACGCCACCTCGCCGCCGCACGCAGCGCCCACGCCGAGCGCGCCTGGGACCGGGTCCTGCAAGAGAGCACCGAGGGCCTCGCGCTGTGGCGCGGCGCCCCGGGGAGCGGGCTGCCGTACGGCCTCGTCAGCCACTCCCTCGTCGAGCGGCTGGAGGAGATACGGCTGCTGCTGCTCGAACTCCGTTACGACGCCGAGCTGGCCCGAGGCGGGGACCGGCTGGACGCCCTCGTGCCCGAGCTGGCCGCACTCGCCGCCGAGCATCCGCTGCGGGAGGCCTGCCAC
The DNA here is from genome assembly GCF_023072675.1 of Streptomyces sp. XM83C. GTDB lineage: Bacteria > Actinomycetota > Actinomycetes > Streptomycetales > Streptomycetaceae > Streptomyces > Streptomyces thermocoprophilus. The sequence continues at coordinate 22,090 of NZ_JALLGL010000011.1, read as the reverse complement.
CGCCAGCTGATGCTCGCCCTGCACCGCACCGGACGCAGCGCCGAGGCCCTCGCCGTCCACCGCGATCTGCGCGCCCGCCTGCTGGACGAACTGGGCGTCGAACCGGGGCCCGCGGTGCGGGTGGCCCACCTCGAGGTGCTGCGGGGGCCGGGGGAGTCCGGAGAGCAACGGTCCGCCGGTGAGGGCGGCGGTCGGGGTGTCGAGGGCGGTGAGAACAGCCCCGGCAGCACCGCCCGGCCCGGCGACACCGGCGGCCTCCCCGGCACACCGGGCGTCGGCCGGCCGCTCGCGGTCATGAAGGGCGGCTGGCTTCCCCGGCCTGCGCAACTGCCTCCCGCCCCCGCCCACTTCACCGGCCGCCGTGCCGTCCTGGCCGAGCTGCGCTCCGCGCTGACCGGCGGCACCGGTGCCGTCACCGTCGTGACCGGCACCGCGGGCGTCGGCAAGAGCGCCGTCGCCCTGTACCTCGCCCATCAGCTGAAGGAACGTTTCCCCGACGGTCAGCTCTACGTTCACCTGCACGGCGCCACCCCCGGCATGGCCCCCGTCGCCCCGGGCCAGGCGCTCGCCTCGCTGCTGCGGGACGTCGGCGCCGACCCGCGCCGCATCCCCGAACACCCGGACGCGGCAGCGGCGTTGCTCCGGTCCCTGCTCGCACCCACCCGCACCCTGCTCGTACTGGACGACGCGGCGAGCGCCGCGCAGGTACGCCCGCTGCTCCCGGCCGGGCCGGGCTGCGCGGTCGTCATCACCAGCCGTTCGCCGCTGACCGCCCTCGACGGCGCCCGTCGCGTACCGCTCGCTCCGCTCTCCGCGCAGGACAGCGCCGCCCTGCTGCGGGCCGTGTCCGGGCGGGACGGACTGGACGCCGACCATCCGCTCGTCGACCTGTCCGGTCGGCTGCCGCTCGCGCTCCGCGTGCTCGGCGCCCGGCTGGCCGCGCGCCGCGCGCTCACCCCCGAGGTGCTCGCCGACCAACTGGCGGCGACGGAGAGCAGGTTGCCGCATCTGGAGTACGACGACCTGAGCGTCCGCCGCTCCCTGGCCGTCGCCCATGACGCGCTGGCCCGCGGGCAGCGGGAGGCCGACCGGGACGCGGCCGTCGCCCTGCGCCACATCGGCGCGCTCGACCTGCCCTCGTACGGCGCGACCCTGGTGGCGCACCTGATCGGCGCCGACGAGCGCCGGGCCGAGGCCGCACTCGACCGGCTCGTCGATGTCGCGCTCCTGGAGGAGACGGCGTACGGCCGCTACGCCCCCCACGACCTCGTACGCGACTGCGCCCGCGAACTGGCCGCCACCGGCGGTGACGACACGGCGACGAGCCACGCCACGGGTCCCGACGCCCTCGGCGGTGATCCCCGCGTTCCGGCCCCCGACCCTCTCGGGAGAGGCGGACGCACCACCGACACCGGCCCCGACGGCACCCCTGCCGCCGGTCCCGAGGCCGTTTCGGGTGGCACCCCCGCCTCCGGTTTCGAGCCCGTTTCGGGTGGCGCTTCCGCCGCTGGTCCCGAGCCCGTTTCGGGCGGCACCCCAGCCACCGCCACCGAGTCCACGAGGGGCTGCGCCCTCTCCTCCGCGCCCGCCGCGCCCGTCGCCCCCGCCTCCCTCTCCGCGCTCGACTGGTACGCCGCCGTCGCCGAGCGTGTGCTGGAGGCGGTCGTCGAGCGGCGGCGTGATGTGGAGGACCGGCGTGAGCCGACCGCCGCCCAACCGACGGGGCACGCCGCACGCGTGGCGGCCGTACCGCCGTTCGACGATGCGGCGGCGGCGTTCGCCTGGGCCGACGCCGAGTCGGAGAACATCGTGGCGCTCGTGGAGCGGGCCACGGACGCGCCCGGCAACGCCACAGACGCCCCGGTCGCCACCCTCCTGCGCCTCCTCTTCCCCTGCCTGCGGCGGGGCGGCCGGGTCGCCGAGATGGAGGTGCTCGGCCGGGCCGCGCTCTGCGCGGCACGCCGGCTGAACGACCCGCCGGCCGAGGCGCACGCTCTCGTCGATGTCGCGGGCGTGCGCTTCCTCACCGGCCGGCTCGGTGAGGCCCTGGCCCTCAACGACCGCGCCCTGCGCATCTGGCGCCGCCTCGGCCACGTCTCCCACGTGCAGCGCTGCCTCAACAACCGCGGCCTGCTCCTCGAAGGCCTCGGCCGGTACGCCGAGTCGGGGGAGGCGCTGCTCCAGAGCCTCGCCCACGCGCGAAAGCTGGGCGACCTCCACGGCGAGGCCGTCACCCGCAGCCACCTCGGCAACCTGTACGAGCACACCGACCCGCGCGCCGCGATCGAGCAGCACCGGCGCTCCCTCGCCCTCGGGGACGCCGTCGGCGATGTGATCGTGCAGCACACCGCGCACTGCAACATCGGCCACGCGCACCTGTCCCTCGGTGAACCGGCCGCCGCCCTGCCGCACTTCGAGGAGAGCCTGCGCATCCTCGGCGCTCACGGCGACTGGCACGGGGAGTCACAGACCCGGCTCGGCCTGGTCCGCGCCCTGCGCCTGCTCGGCCGCACCGAGCGGGCCGGCCGCGAGTGCACCGACCTGCTGGAGCGGGCCGCCGCCCGCGCCGACTGCTACACCGGCGCTCTCACCCGGCACGAGCAGGGCCTGCTGCTGCACGAACAGGGGCGTACGGCGGAGGCGCGCACCGCGTGGCGCTCCGCTCTCGCCGCGCTGGACGGCACGGACGAGAAGGGCGTCGCCGACGAGTTGCGGGCCCTGCTCGACGGCGCTCCCGTCGGCTGATCCCGTACCGGCGTCATGGCCGCCACGAGCCTTGACGCCGGGTCACTTGGCGTCGGCGTAGCACTCCACGACCGCCGTCGTGAACGGGAACCGCACCGGCGTCTCGCCGAACGTCAGCCGTCCCGCCAGCTCCGCCGCCTCCCGGATCGCCGCCACCACGGTGTCCGCCTCCTCGGCCGGGCAGTGCACGATCACCTCGTCGTGCTGGAAGAAGACCAGCTCGGCGGCCATCCGGGCGGTGCGCTGCCGCAGCCCGGCGAGCATCAGCAGCGCCCAGTCGGCGGCGCTGCCCTGCACGACGAAGTTACGGGCGAATCGGCCGCGGGCGCGGGCGTCGGTGGACGCGTACCCGGGCACCCAGGCGGTGTCGCCGTCGTCCTCCCCGCTGCCGGAGGGGTCGGGTATGCCCGCCTCCTCCTCGGTGTCCTCCCGCGTCCGGGCGGGCGGAGGGCAGGTCCGGCCCAGCCAGGTGCGCACCAGCCGCCCTTCCTCTCCGGCGCGCGCGGCCTCGTCGACGTAGGCGACGGCCTTCGGGAAGCGGCGTCTGAGCGCGGCGAGGTTCTTCAGGCCGTCGCCGGAGGTCTGACCGTAGACGGCGCCGAGGACGGCGAGTTTGGCCTGGGCGCGGTCGCCGGAGAAGGCGCGGTCGGACACGGACTGATAGAGATCGGTCTCCCGGCCGGCGACCTCCATCAGGCCGGGGTCGCGGGAGATCGCGGCGAGGACGCGCGGCTCCATCTGGTCGGCGTCGGCGACGACGAGCCGCCAGCCGGGGTCGGCGACGACCGCGCGGCGTATCACCTTCGGGATCTGGAGGGCGCCGCCGCCGTTGGTGACCCAGCGGCCGGTGACCGTGCCGCCCGCGAGGAACTCGGGGCGGAACCGTCCGTCGCGCACCCAGTCCTTGAGCCAGGACCAGCCGTGCGCCACCCAGATGCGGTACAGCTTCTTGTACTCCAGCAGGGGTGCGACGGCCGGGTGGTCGATCGACTGGATCTCCCAGCGGCGCGTCGATCTGACCTTGATCCCGGCCCGGGCGAACGCCTTGACCACATCGGCGGGCAGGTCGGGGCGGACCCGGTGGCCGAATGCGGCCGAGACCTCCTCGGCCAGTTCGGCGAGGCGGCGCGGCTCACCGCCGCCCGGGTAGCGCTCGCCGAGCAGGTCGTGCAGCACCTGGCGGTGGATGTCGGCCCGCCAGGGCAGGCCCGTGTGGTTCAGCTCGGAGGCCACCAGCGTCCCCGCCGACTCGGCGGCCGTCAGCAGCCGCATCCGGTCCGGGTGCTCGGCCCGGTCGTGCCGCCGCTGCTGCTCGGCGTACACCTCGAGCAGGTCGGCGAGCGGCAGACGGTCGCTCATGCCCTGCGGGTCGAAGAGGGAGGACTGGGCGCCCGGTTCGGCCGCGCGCTGGGGTGGATCGGGCGGTACGGGGGTGCCGCGCAGCCGGGCCAGCGAGGCCGCCGCCGAGCGGGGCTCCCCGTACCGCCCCTCGTGGCCCAGGAGGAGCGTCTCGGCGTCCTCGATGTCGTAGCACCGCTCCACTCGCACCCCCGTGGCGAGCAGGCGCGGATACACCTCGGCCGTCGAGCGCCACACCCAGCGGGCGACATGCGGCCGGTCCCGCACCGCCCGCGCCAGGTCGTCCTCCCGGCGCACCGGTCCCGCGGGCAGCCCGTCCGGGCCGAGGGGGGCGATCTCCACGCCACCGTCCTCGGCCGGAGCGAGTGCCCAGCGGTCGGTCATGGTGCGAGTGTGGCAGGAGGGTCTGACAACGGCCCTCCACGCCGGTTCCGGCGCGGGCCCGCCCGTCGGGGCGGGGGGCCGCGGACTCAGGGGCGGTGCGCCGGCCGGGGGCGCCCGCTCCTCGGCCTGGCGTCAGACCTGTCCGTCGTCCGAGGTGGCCTTGATCTTGTCGAGCGTGGTGAGCAGCCATGCCTCCATCGGCGCCTTGGCGATGCCGAGGCCGGACAGGACGCCCTCGCCGTTCTCGAACTCCAGCAGCGCGAGCAGCAGGTGCTCGGTGCCGATGTGGTTGTGGCCGAGGCGCAGGGCCTCGCGGAAGGTGAGTTCGAGGACCTTCTTGGCGTCGGAGCCGTACGGGATCAGGTCCGGCACGTTCTCGGCGGGCGGGGGCAGGGCGGCGCCGGCGGCCTGCCGCACGGAGTCGAGGAGGACGCCCTGCGCGGTGATCGCCTTGGCGGCCGGCGCCTCCGGCTCGGCCAGCAGGCCCAGGACCAGATGCTCGGGGCGGCCCTCGGGGTTGCGGGCGGCGATGGCCTCGTTGTGGGCGGCCATCACCACGTTCCGCGCGCGGACGGTGTACCGGCTGAAGCCCTGGCCGGGGTCCAGGTCGGCCGACTCCTTGGGCACGAACCGCTTCTGGGCGGCCTGCCGGGTGACCCCCATGCTGCGGCCGATGTCGGTCCAGGAGGCGCCGGAGCGGCGCGCCTGGTCGACGAAGTGGCCGATGAGGTGGTCGGCCACATCGCCGAGGTGGTCCGCGGTGATCACGGCGTCCTGCAACTGGTCGAGGGGCTCGTCGTGGACCTTCTTGATGGCCGTGATGAGGTCGTCGAGACGTACGGAGGAGGTGATGTTCGGGTGGGTCGACATCTGTCAACCGTAGGTTGACAAGAGGAGGGCGTCAACCCGAAGTTGACATGTGCCCGGGTGGTCCGGCGGGCGTGGAGCACCGCTGTCGGACCCTCGTGTCACGATCGACGGGTGAGCACCACCGACAGCCCGACGGACACCGTCGACCGAGCCTTCGCGGCCGGCCTGTACGACGCCGGGGACACCGGCCTCGACACCGGCGCATCCCTCCTCGCCGCCGACCCCTCGGCGGACGCGGAAGTCGCGCGGCGCGGCCGGGAGTTCGTCGCGGCTGCCTGGCGGCGCGGCTGGCAGCCCGCCGACGTGGAGCGCATCGTGCGGCGCGAGCTGGCCGACGCCCATGTGCGCCTCGCATCGGCGCTGATCCGGGCCCAGGCGCCCGACGACCGCCCGCGCGGCCGGCGCTGGGCGGCGCAGTTGGAGGCGCTGCCCTCGCAGGAGCCGCCGCGCACGGACCGCTTCACGCACGCCACCACCGTCCTGGAGCTGTACCGGCTGCTGCTGCGACTCCCCACCCTGGAGTCGCTGGAGGAACCACGCCGCCACGCGTCCCCCCGCCGGGACACCGCGGCCGACTCCCGCATGCTCACCCGCATCCGCGCGCTGCTCGCCAAGGCCGAGGCCACGGGATACCCGGAGGAGGCCGAGGCGCTCACCGCCAAGGCGCAGGAGCTGATGGCCCGGCACAGCGTGGACGAGGCGCTGCTCGCCGCGCGCGACGCCGACCCGGACGCGCCCGGCGCCTGCCGCATCGGCGTCGAACCTCCGTACGAGCAGGCCAAAGCGGTGCTGCTGGACGCGGTGGCCCGCGCCAACCACTGCCGCGCGGTGTGGAACGAACCGCTCGCCTTCTCCACGGTCGTCGGCTACGAGGCGGACCTGGAGGCCGTCGAGCTGCTGTACACCTCGCTGCTGGTGCAGGCGCAGTCGGCGCTGTCCAAGGCGGAGGCCGCGCAGCGCCGCGGCGGACGCAAACGGACCAAGACCTTCCGGCAGTCGTTCCTCGCCGCCTACGCGCACCGCATCGGCATACGGCTGGTGTCCGCCGCCGAGGAAGCCGTCGCCGAGAGCGAGGCCGGTGCGGAGCTGCTGCCGGTACTCGCCTCCCGTGAGGTGGCCGTCACCGCCGCGGCCGACCGCATGTTCCCGGAGACCGTCTCGACCCGCCTGCGCGGTGTGACCGACGCCGCGGGCTGGGCCGAGGGCGCCCAGGCCGCCGACCGCGCCCAGGTGGCGTCCCGCCGCAGACTGCCCTGACCTGGAGGCGGAGGAGCCTGTCGGTCGACGACCTGTCCGATACGGCGCTCAGGGACGGCCGCGCGCACCGGCAGCCTCCGGCGCGAACGCCGCCCGCTCCCGCTTTGGGGCGCCTGCCCCGGCACCTCCGGCGCCCGACCCCGGCACCGAACACCGGACCGTCAGTCCCCGCCCTGCTGGAAGGCACTCACCGTCGCCTCGGGTGCGCCCTTCGCGTCGGCGGCCACGGGGCCGTACGCCCAGGGGAAGCTGCTTGCCGCGTCGGATCCCGGCAGGCCCACGGTCAGCTTGTCGACGGGAAGGCCCGCCCCGGTCCCGCCGCGCACATAGGTGACCGTGAAGGACGCCTCCGTGCCCTCGGCCAGCGTCAGCTTCTGGCTCTGCGCCGCCTCGTCGGCGGGGACCTCGGTGTCCGTGCCGCCCGCGTTCAGCTTGACCTGCGGGAAGCCGTCCAGGGTGCACTCGTCGCCGCGCCCCGTGAGGGTGACGGTCACCGTGCCGGTGTCACCGGCGGCCGGAGCCTCGCTGACCGGGCCGACCTCGGCGCCGATGTCGCCGATCCGGCAGGCCACGACGTCCCCGCTCTTGGCGCCGCCGTCGGCACCGGAGCCGCCCGTACCGGACGGGCCGTCGTCGCCGCTTCCGCAGGCGGTGAGGAGGAGAGCGGCGGCTACGGCGGTCACACTGATCGGCAGGACGCGCATGAGGGTTCCTCTGAGGTCGTTGCTGTGCACGAGGATCATCGCGCAATCCCGCCCGCCCCGCGCGCGGACCCGAGGTCAGGTTGCCGGGCCTGGTGCAGGGGCGTGGCGCGCCCGCCCCGCGCGCGGACTTCGAGGCGGGTCCGGCCGAGCGGACGCCCCCGACCGGTCGCCTCTGGCCGCCCCACCAGCGGCCCGGCTGTCAGCCCCCGATGCCCGCCGTGGGCAGCCCGGTCGGCAGTTCGCCGCCCTCCGCGCGGGTGAACGTCTCCGTGCCGGCCTTGCCCGTCCAGGTGACCTTCAGCGTCTTCCCGGAGAGCGAGTCGACGGTGCCCGAAGCGCGGTCCGTGTTGCCGTCGTTGCACTTGAGGCGGATGGTCCGGGTGCCGGACGCGTTCTCGGCGGTGCCGTTGCACACGCTGCCGCCGGTCGTGAACACCCCGGCGTCGGTGCCGGTGATCACCAGCACCACCGCCTTCCCGCCGGTCGTGGCGAGCCAGCTGCCCTCCATCCCGTCGGCCGGCTTGCCGGAGGCCTCGCCGCCGCCCGTGCCCCCGCCTGTGTCGGCGCTCGCCGTGGCCGACGGGGACGGCGAGGCGGAGGCGTTGTCGTCGGACCGGTCGTCGGAGCCGCCGCCACCGCACGCGGTCAGCAGCAGCGCGCCCGCCAGCGCGGCGACCGCCGTCGCACCCCGTACCGGTCGTCGGGGCCGGTCCCCGGGAGAACGGCGGGACGGGCGCGGGAAGTTCACCGAGATCACTGGAGCCCCCAAGCTGTAGCCGTACGGCCGCCGCGACGGCCGATGGTCCGCAGCAAGTTACCAACCGGTTCTGTGTCTGTCTCCCGTCACACGGGCCCCGGCCCTTTCGGCCAGGACGCCGCTCCGGGCAGATCGCGAGGACGATCACCCCCACCTTGGAACAGGAACGGTGCCCCGAGCGTCTCTTCCTAGTACACGAGGGATTCGATCCGGACGATCCGGTGCGCCGGACGGTGCGCGGGATCGCGGCGGGGGCTGGAGGACGCAGGCATGTCATGCGCTCCTGGGGGCAGACGCTGGACGGATTTCGGTAAAGCGTCCGTCAAAGCTGTAACCGGAGGAACACCCCGTGTGCACGTGCATCTGCCCATGCATCTGCACGTGAACACAGCTATGATCCGGCTCAGTTGACCCATTCATTAACCGTTGCATCTTCGGCCTCATCAGCCGGTGCACCACTGGGGAGCGACCTGTGGATCACGACGTGTACGACGCACACGACGCGTCCGGCGTGTACAACGGCATCGCCGCCACGCGGCTGCACGGTGTGGCCTGGCAGAAGAGCAGGCACAGCAACTCGCAGGGTTCCTGCGTGGAGTTCGCCCGATTGCCGGGCGGCGACGTGGCCGTGCGGAACTCGCGGTTCCCCGACGGCCCGGCGCTCGTCTACACCCGGGCGGAGATCGAGGCGATGCTGCTCGGCGTCAAGGACGGCGAGTTCGACCACCTCATAGCGGGCTGACCCGGCACAGTCACGGCGGGGCGACCCGGCACAGCGGGCCGCACACCTCGCACCGGCCGGCGACGCGACGGCCGTACCGCCCGACGACGCGACGGCCGCCCGGCGACGCGACGGCCGTACTGCTCGGCGAGACGGAACCCCGTGGGCGGAACAACCGCGGCGACGCGCGTAGATCCGCAGCGCCGATAGGAGCCGCGGATCGTCAGTCGCCGCAGGGCCGCAGCCGGAACAGGGCCCATACGACCTTGCCGCTGAGTGTGCCGGCGAGCGGGTGCCAGCCCCAGCTGTCGCTGAAGGAGTCGACAAGAAAAAGCCCGCGGCCCGACTCCGCCGAGAAGTCGTCGGTCTCCCGGGCCACGGGCGACTCCTTGCTGGGGTCGCGTACCGCACACACCAGTCTTTCCGCCCACCGCATCAAGTGGAGCCGTACCGCGGGCTGCTCGGATATGCGCGCATGGTCGGACGGCAGGGCGTGCCGCAGGGCATTCGTGACCAGTTCCGACACGACGAGACCGATGTCGTCGAGACGTTCGCCGAGATCCCACTGGTCGAGAGTGCTGCGGGTGAACTGCCGGGCCTCGCGCACCGCTTCGTAGCGGGCGGGGAGGGCGCAGGAGGCGGCGTCGGACACGGCCGCGGGATCCAGCGGCGGAAGGCCCTGCCGTAACGGCTCGAGCATGGTCGATCCATTCGTCCCCATGCGAGGCACTCCCGGAGATTCGCGGTCGGTGCGATGCGGCGGTGGCGCGGGACCATGGTTTCGGATGCGCACAACAGATGCAAGGGCAGATGCACGTGCACGTGGCCGAATTGGACCCTCCCGTACCGCTTCTTGTCCATATTTTCCGCCACCTTCTCGCGCAACTCCCGCCATCCGTTGACCCGTTCACGACCCTGCCGCCGTCCGGACCGGGACCGATGCGGAAACGGACCCTTCGACTTCTTTCCGTCTCTGTAATCGCGCGAGTACAGCTCGAAGTGTTTTAGTGGCAGACTTCGGGCCCTGAAGACGGTTGGGGAGGCAGGCGAACGTGAGCGCGGGAGAGCCCGGATCGGTGGTGCGACGCATGCTGCTCGGCTCGCAACTCAGGCGACTGCGCGAGGCGCGCGGGATCACCCGCGAGGCGGCGGGCTACTCCATCCGTGCCTCCGAGTCGAAGATCAGCCGGATGGAGCTGGGCCGGGTGAGCTTCAAGACGAGGGATGTGGAGGACTTGCTGACGCTGTACGGCATCACGGACGAGCAGGAGCGCAACGCCCTCGTCGCCCTGGCCCGCGAGGCCAACGTCGCCGGCTGGTGGCACAGCTACTCCGACGTACTGCCCAACTGGTTCCCCACCTATGTGGGCCTGGAGGGCGCCGCGTCCCTCATCCGTGTCTACGAGGTGCAGTTCGTGCACGGGCTGCTACAGACCGAGGCGTACGCCCGCGCTGTCGTCCGGCGCGGCATGAAGGGCGCGAGCGAGGAGGACGTGGAGAAGCGCGTCGCGCTGCGCCTTGAGCGGCAGAAGTATCTCGTCGCGGAGAACGCGCCCGAGTTCCACATCGTGCTCGACGAGGCCGCCCTGCGCCGCCCCTACGGCGACCGGGACGTGATGCGCGAGCAGTTGCAGCATCTGATCGACATGTCCGAGCGGCCCAATGTGCGCCTCCAGGTCATGCCGTTCAGCTTCGGCGGCCACTCCGGCGAGTCCGGAGCCTTCACCATCCTCAGCTTCCCCGAGTCCGACCTGTCGGACGTGGTGTTCCTCGAACAGCTCACCAGCGCCCTCTACCTCGACAAGCATGAGGACGTACTGCAGTACGAGCAGGCCCTGAAGGAACTCCAGCAGGACAGCCCCGGTCCGGCCGAGAGCCGCGACCTGCTGCGCGGACTGCTCCAGCTGTCGTAGCTGATCGCCGACAGCCGACAGCCGACAGCCGATCACCGGCAGTCGGTCACCGATGACCGATGGCCGATGGCCGATGGTCGAGCACCGGCAGGCGATCGCCGGCAGTCAGTCGGTCACCGATCACCGCACCGGCTGCCGATTGTGCCCGCGCCGCGTGGGAACCAAGGGTGGCTGTGAGCGTTCCCCATGTGTTCACCATGGGTTTCTGAAGCCCCTTCAACTCGCGTAAATCGCCGTTACGATGACGAGTGATCAGGCTGATCGGAGACGCCACCGGATTTGAGGGATCGCATGTCGTCGTCCTGCTTCACCGACCTGGCTCAGCAGTACATCGACGGTGAATGGCGTCCGGGTACCGGCTCCTGGGACATCATCGACTTCAATCCGTACGACGGCGCCAAACTGGCGTCGATCCCGATAGCCACGGTCGACGAGATCGACCAGGCCTATCGTGCCGCCGCCCGCGCCCAGCGGGCCTGGGCCGCGACCAACCCCTACAGCCAGCGGGCCGTGTTCGAGCGGGTGCTGCGGCTCGTGGAGGAACGCGAGGCGGACATCACCGAGGTGATCACCGCCGAGCTGGGCGGGACAAGACTCAAGGCCGCCTTCGAGATCGGTCTGGCCAAGGAGTTCCTGCGGGACGCCGCCCAGCTCACTCTGCGTGCCGAGGGCCGCATCCTGCCGTCCCCGGTCGCAGGCAAGGAGAACCGCCTCTACCGCGTCCCCGTCGGCGTGGTCGGTGTGATCAGCCCGTTCAACTTCCCGTTCCTGCTGTCGCTCAAGCCGGTCGCCGCCGCCCTCGCCCTCGGCAACGCCGTCGTGCTCAAGCCGCACCAGGACACCCCGATCGCCGGCGGCACCCTGATCGCCAAGCTGTTCGAGGACGCGGGGCTGCCGCCCGGTCTGCTCAACGTCGTCCTCACCGACATCGCGGAGATCGGTGACGCGTTCCTGGAGCACCCCGTGCCCAGGGTCATCTCCTTCACCGGCTCCGACAAGATCGGCCGGCACATCGCCACCGTGTGCGGCGCCCAGCTCAAGCGCACCGTCCTGGAACTGGGCGGCAACAGCGCGCTTGTCGTCCTCGACGACGCCGACCTCGACTACGCCGTCGACGCGGCCGTGTTCAGCCGGTACGCCGACCAGGGCCAGGTCTGCATGGCCGCCAACCGCGTCCTGGTGGACCGCTCCGTCGCCCCGGAGTTCACCGCCAAGTTCGTCGCCAAGGTCCGTACGCTCAAGACCGGCGACCCGCGCGACCCGCAGACCCTGATCGGCCCGGTCATCAACGCCCTCCAGGCCAACGAGATCACGGCCACCGTCGAACAGGCCGAGGCGGAGGGCGCCACCGTCCTGGTCCGCGGGGAGACCAGCGACAATCTGGTCGGCCCCAGCGTCCTCACCGACGTCCCGGCCGGCTCCTCCCTGCTGCACAAGGAGATCTTCGGCCCCGTCGCCCTCCTCATCACCTTCGACGGCGAGGAGGAGGCCGTCCGCATCGTCAACGACAGCCCGTACGGCCTCAGCGGCGCCGTCCACACCGCCGACGTCGAACGCGGCGTCGCCTTCGCCAAGCGCATCGACACCGGCATGTTCCATGTGAACGACGGCACCATCCACGACGAGCCGCTGGTGCCGTTCGGCGGCGAGAAGAACTCCGGCATCGGCCGTCTGGGCGGCGAGTCCACCCTGGACGCCTTCACTACCCTGAAGTGGATCTCCGTGCAGCACGGGCGCAGCGCGTTCCCCTTCTGAGGGCGGCCTGCCCGCAAGAGTCCGAAAGAGCACGGAAGAGCCCGGAAGAGCCTGAAAGAGTCCTGGGCCCGGCGCATGCGAGGCGGGACCGGCCAACCCCGGAAACGTCCGAAAAACGGCCCCGCTTACGCTGTGCCCCATGTCTGTGATCCGACTCCTGGTGCTGGGGGCCGTCCGCCAGCACGGGCGCGCCCATGGCTACCAGGTGCGCAACGACCTGGAGTACTGGGGCGCGCACGAGTGGTCCCACGCCAAGCCCGGATCGATCTACCACGCGCTGAAACAGATGGCCCGGCAGGGCCTGCTGCGCGCGCACGAGATGGCCCCCTCCACGGCCGGCGGACCACCCCGCGTCGAGTACGAGGTCACCGACGCTGGGGGCGAGGAGTATCTGCGCCTCCTGCGCGAGGCGCTCGTCGTGCCCGACCGCGGCGTGGACGTGCTGTCGGCGGCGATCGGCTTCATGGTCGACCTGGAACGCGCCGAGGTGGTCGGGCTGCTGCGGGAACGGCTGCGCCGGCTCGCCGTCTGGCGCGAGTCCGTCACCGACCACTACATCCCCGAGGGCGGCACCGAGAAGCTCGGCCACCTCGGCGAGGTCATGAACATGTGGCTCCACACGGCCGACAGCCAGGCCGCCTGGACCCGCGGCCTCATCGACCGTGTCGAGGGCGGCGCCTACACCTTCGCCGGTGAGGGCGCGCCCTTCGTCGCCGTCCTCCCCGACGGCCGGGAGAACCCTTACGCGACCGGGGAGCACTACCCCGGCGACGACCTCTGAGGCCCGCCCCACAGCCGTACCGTCTTCGCGCCGGCCCCTCGACGGTCCCCGGTGGTCCCCGGTGGTTCTCGGTGGTCCCCTGCGGTTCGCGGCGGTCTTCGGCGGCCCCCTGCGGTTCTCGGTGGTCCCCGGCGGTCCCCTGCGGTCCCCGGTGGTTCTCGGCTGCCCCCGATGGTCCCCGGCGTCCTCAGTGGTGGAACCCCGTCGCCGCCGCCCGGTCCTGGGTCTGCGGATGCGGCTGCCGCCGCAGTTCGGGCAGCAGCCGCGTCAGGTCCTCCACGAACAGGTCGGCCAGATCGGCGGAGAACCCGTTGCGGCACACCACCCGCAGCACCGACAGATCCTCACGGTTCGCCGGGAAGGTGTACGCCGGCACCAGCCAGCCCTGCTCCCGCAGCCGCCGGGAGACATCGAAGACGTCGTACGCCGTCACGTCGTCCGCCGTGGTGAACGCGAACACCGGCAGCTCGTCGCCCCGCGTCAGCAGCCGGAAGTCACCCAGCGCCGCCACCCGCTCCGCGAGCGAACGGGCCACGTCCCGCGTGGACTGCTGAACCGCCCGGTAACCGGCGCGGCCCAGCCGCAGGAACGTGTAGTACTGCGCGACGACCTGTGCCCCCGGCCGGGAGAAGTTCAGCGCGAACGTCGGCATGTCGCCGCCCAGATAGTTCACGCGGAACACCAGCTCCTCCGGCAGCGCCTCCGCGTCCCGCCACAGCGCCCAGCCGACCCCCGGATACACCAGCCCGTACTTGTGCCCGGACGTGTTGATCGACGCCACACGCGGCAGCCGGAAGTCCCACACCACGTCCTCGTCGAGGAAGGGCGCGATCATCGCGCCGGACGCCCCGTCGACATGCACCGGGACGTCCATGCCGGTGCGCTCCTGGAGCGCGTCCAGCGCCGCGCACAGCTCGGCGATCGGCTCGTACGAGCCGTCGAAGGTGGAGCCGAGGACACCGACGACGCCGATGGTGTTCTCGTCGCACAGCTCGGCCGCCGCCTGCGGGTCGAGATGGAACCGTTCGCCCTCCATCGGCACCAGCCGCGCCTCCACCTCCCAGAAGTTGCAGAACTTCTCCCAGCAGACCTGGACGTTGATCCCCATCACGAGATTGGGCCGCGCCCCCGGGTACCGGTCGGCGTTCCGTCGCGCCCAGCGCCGCTTCAGCGCCATCCCGGCGAGCATGCAGGCCTCGCTCGACCCGGTCGTGGAGCAGCCGACGGCCGCGCTCGGGTCGGGTGCGTTCCACAGGTCGGCGAGCATCGCCACACAGCGCCGCTCCAGCTCGGCCGTGCGCGGGTACTCGTCCTTGTCGATCATGTTCTTGTCGCGGCACTCGGCCATGAGGACACCGGCCTGGGGTTCCATCCAGGTGGTGACGAACGTGGCGAGGTTCAGCCGCGCGTTCCCGTCCAGCATCAGCTCGTCCCGCACCAGCTGGTGCGCGGTCGACGGCGGCATGGGCGAGTCGGGCAGCCGGTGCTTGGGCGGCGCCTCGGTCATGCCGACCGCCGGGTTCGCCTCCCCGTAGAACGGGTTGATCGCGACAGGGCGCTCGTCGGGCGCGCCCGGACCTCGGTGCAGAGCCATGGGCCTACTCCCGGACCAGGACCACGGCGGTGCCGTAGGCGCACACCTCGGTGCCGACGTCCGCCGCCTCGGTGACATCGAAACGGAACATCAGCACGCCGTTGGCGCCGCGCGCGCGTGCCTGCTCGACCAGACGCTCCATCGCCTGGTTGCGGGTCTGCACGAGTGTCTTGGTGAGCCCCTTCAGCTCACCACCGATCATCGACTTCAGCCCGGCGCCGATCTGGCTGCCCAGGTGCCGTGAACGCACCGTCAGTCCGAACACCTCACCGAGCACCTGCTGGACGCGGTAGCCCGGCACGTCGTTCGTGGTGACCACGAGCACGTCGGGCTGCGGCCCCTGGCCGCCACCGAAGTCGTCAAGGCTCATGGATCACAGCTTTGCCCCAACGCGGCCACGGTGCATCCTGAGGGCACCCATGGAACCTGGGGCGGCACCGCCACGTTGATACGTTTGGGCAGCCAGTCCCGCCCGTCTCCCACCCGCAGGAGCCACGATCCCGTGACCACGCTTGCGCTCGGCCCCGAGTGGCTCAGCCCGGACTATCTGATCAGGACTTTCAGCCTGCCCGGCATTCTGCTGATCGTCTTCGCCGAGTCCGGACTCTTCGCCTTCCTGCCCGGCGACTCCCTGCTGTTCACCGCGGGCCTGTTCGTGGCCGAGGGGAACTACATCAGCCAGCCGCTGTGGCTGGTGTGCACGCTGATCGTGCTGGCGGCCGTCATCGGCGACCAGGTGGGGTACACGATCGGCAAGTTCTTCGGGCCGAGGTTGTTCAACAGACCGAACTCCAAGCTTTTCAAACAGGAGAACCTGGAGAAGGCGCACGAGTTCATGGAGAGGTACGGGCCCAAGGCGATCGTCCTCGCCCGCTTCGTGCCCATCGTGCGCACCTTCGGCCCGATCGTCGCGGGCGCCGGCCGGATGAAGTACCGCACCTTCCTGACGTACAACATCATCGGCGGCGCGGCCTGGGGCACGGGTGTCACCCTCGCCGGCTACTGGCTCGGCCAGATCACGGTCATCAAGACCAACATCGAGGCGATCCTCGTACTGGTCGTCCTGATCTCCGTCGTGCCGATCGCCATCGAGTACCTGCGCGAGCGCGCCAAGAAGAAGCGCGCCCCGCAGCAGCTCCAGGACCAGGACCCGCAGGCCGCGACGGCGCACCCGCCGGTCATGGACGACGCGACGACCCAGCTGCGCCGCATCGACGACGCCCCGCAGCAGCCCCAGGCCTACGGCCGGCCGCAGCAGCCCCGTCAGCCCCAGCAGCAGTACCCGCAGCCGCAGCAGCCCCGGCAGGGGTACGGCCAGAACCAGGGCGGCTACGACCGGAACGGCTACGGCAACGGTTACGAGGGCGGGTACGACAACGGCCACGGCAACGGTTACGAGGGCGGGTACGGCAACGGCCACGACCAGTACGCCGACACGAACCACGGCCACCAGCAGCCGTACTACCCGCAGCCGCAGCCGCAGCAGCCCCAGCCCTACGGGGGCCAGTACCCGTACGACCAGGGCGGGCGGTGACGCCGCGCCCGTGACGGCACGGCCGTGACCTCTCACGCGCCTGACAGCCCCCGGCCCGCCGGACCTGCCCGTCCGGCGGGCCTGCGCCACAGCTTCTAGAACCCCCGCGTCCGCTTCGCCGCCCGGCGTTTCTCCGCCGAGCCGACCCGCAGGAACAGCCGGGAGATCTCCGACCCGAGGTGCACGCCGATCGCGATGGCCATGGCCAGCGCCGCGGCCTTGGTGAGCGACACGAGCCCCTTGTCCAGCTCGTTCTGCGTGATGGCCAGCAGCCCGAAATACGTCGGCGAGCCCGGCAGCAGCGGCCCGATCGCCGCGGTCGTGTACGGCAGCGCGGACGCGAACCGGTAGCGCGACAGCAGCTGCCCGAACAGCCCCACCAGCCCCGCCGCCGCGGCCGTGGAGGCGACCGGCGACAGATCAGCGGCGTAGCGCATCGCCCCGTACACCGACCAGGCGACACCGCCGTTCAGCGTCACGGCCAGCACGGTGGAGCGTTCCTGCTGGAGCAGCACCGCGAACGTCAGCGACAGCAGCATCGACGCGCCGATCTGCCACAGCGGGCGCTCCGTGATGCCCAGCGCCGCGTCGGGGTTGAGGTGCGCCCCCAGCTGCACCCCCAGATAGAGCACCACGAGCACGCCGATGACGATGCCGACGAAGAAGTACAGCACCTCCAGCAGACGCGCCGACGCCGTGATGTAGAAGCCGGTCAGCCCGTCCTGCACGCCCGCGACCAGCGCCCGCCCCGGCAGCAGCGCGAACAGCCCACCGGTGATCACCGCGGACGCCTTCACGTCGACGTGCGCCAGCGTCAGCGCGACCCCGATCGCGGCGGGCGGCATCGCCGCCGCCATGAACTGGTAGAACTCCGGCAGCCCGCGCCCCGCGCACAGCCACGCCAGCCGGTCGCCGAGCATCGCGCCGAGCGCCGCCGCGAAGAACACGGTGACATCACCGCCGACCAGCACGGACGCCGCGGCGGCGAGCAGTCCGCTGGCCGCGGTCAGCACCCAGCCCGGATACGGGTGGCGGTTGCGGCGGATCTCCGCGAGCCGCCGGTAGGCCTCCTCCAGCGACACATGCGTCTCGGGGTCACTGAGATCGTCCACGAGCCGGAACACGGCCGCCAGCCGCGTGTAGTCGGTGCCGCGCCGCCGTACCGTCCGGGACGCCGTGACCGGGTCCTCCACCAGCGACGGCTGGTAGGAGATCGCCAGCAGGGTGAAGGTGACGTTGGGTTCGCAGCGGTCCAGCCCGTAGGCGCGGCACACGGCGAACATCGCCGCCTCCACGTCCTCGGCGCCCTCGCCGCCCGCGAGCAGCAGCTCGCCGATACGCAGCGTCAGGTCGAGCACGCGTGGCACGGCGGGGCCGCCCTCCTCGCCCCGCTGCACCGGCTCGGGCGCCGGACGTTCGGCGACCGGCATGCGCAGCATCGTGCGCATCCGGTCCTGCCAGGGCACGTCCTTGGTGAGGCTGACGGCGGGCAGCCCGGAGGCGGGCGTGAACGCGGGAGGCGGGCTCTGGACGCTGTAGGTGCTCGGCGGGCTGAACGCCGACCCCTCCGCCTCGCCCGCGGGCGGCTGCGGCACGTGCAGCCCCTCCGGGACGGCGAACTCGGAGGTGGTCTCGGGCTCTCCGGCCGTCTTCGGCACGGCGAGCCCTTCGGGGACGGCGAACTCCGACGTGGTCTCCGCGTCCCCGGCCGTCTTCGGCACGGCGAGCCCTTCGGGGACGGCGAACTCCGACGTGATCTCCGGGTCGTAGCTGCTCCGCACCTCGTCGGACTGCGGCTTGCGGTCCTCCGCCTCCGTCACTTCCGCAGCACTCCCTCTACGACGCCTGCGCCCTGCCTCAGTATGCGCACAGACCTCGTTACCCACCTGCCCCCGGACATGCGGACGGGCCGCACGCGCACGCGTACGGCCCGCTCGCTCCGCCCAGGGGCGGACGGGACGCAGGAGACCTCAGTGGCCGCCCTGCTCCTTGAAACGCTTGTACGACCGCTCGATCTCGGCCTCGGCGTCGACACGGCCCACCCAGTTGGCGCCCTCGACGGACTTGCCGGGCTCCAGGTCCTTGTACACCTCGAAGAAGTGCTGGATCTCCAGGCGGTCGAACTCGGAGACGTGGTGGATGTCGCGCAGGTGCTCGACACGCGGGTCCGTCGCCGGCACGCACAGCAGCTTGTCGTCGCCGCCCGCCTCGTCGGTCATGCGGAACATGCCGATCGCGCGGCAGCGGATCAGGCAGCCCGGGAAGGTGGGCTCGTCCAGGATGACCAGCGCGTCGAGCGGGTCGCCGTCCTCGCCGAGGGTGTTCTCGACGAAGCCGTAGTCGGTCGGGTAGGCGGTCGAGGTGAAGAGTCGACGGTCCAGGCGGATCCGGCCGGTCTCGTGGTCCACCTCGTACTTGTTCCGCGAACCCTTCGGGATCTCGATCGTGACGTCGAACTCCACCGGTGGCTCCTCCATGATCAGCACATACTTCGGGTGATTAAGTGTCCCTCACGCAGGTGTGTGATCGCGAAAGGGGCTGGTGGTCGTGCCAGAACTGAGGCCTTGGCGGGTCGCGGGACCGCACGTGGCGCGGATCGCCGCCGCCGTACGGCCGCGTCTCGCCCGCGTCGCGACGGTGGCCCGGCCGCGGGTCGCACGGCTCGCGCAGGCCGTGAAACCGCAGCTCAGGCGGGTGACGCGGCCGGACACCAGCAAGACCTGGCAGTACACCGCGGGTGCCGCCACCGCCGGGCTGGCACTGGCCGCCGGAGTGGTGTCCGCCGCGGGTCCCTGGGACGCCACGGGTCAGCGTACGGCCGAGCGGCAGTGGGCCGCCGCCCAGCAGCGCACGGGTGGCGCAGATCACGGCCGTACCCCCGGAAAAACGACCGCGAGCCCCCGGCCCGCACCCAGCGCGCCCCCCGTCCTCACCGGACTCGGCGGCGCCACCACCGCCGTCCAGGCCGGCCCCAAGGCCCCCGACCTGCCCAGCGCCAAGGCCCTCGCCCGCCTCCTCGGACCTCTGCTGGAGGACCCCGCCCTCGGCGCCCGGCACACCGCCTCCGTCGTCGACGTCGCCACCGGAACCCGCCTGTACGGCGCCGGCGCCGGGCAGGCGCTCGTCCCCGCCTCCACCACCAAGATCGCCACCGCTGTCGCCGCGCTGTCCGCGCTCGGCGCCGACCACCGCTTCACCACCCGCGCCGCCCTGGAGGCCGACACCGGCGAACTCGTCCTCGTCGGCGGCGGCGACCCCACCCTCACCGCACGCCAGGACACCACGGGCGCCGCAGATCTGCGCGACCTCGCCGCGGACACCGCCGCCGCCCTGCACAAACGCGGCATCCGCCAGGTCACCCTGTCGTACGACACGACGCTCTTCACCGGACCGCGGATTCACCCCATCGGGGTCAACCCCAACATCGCCCTCGTCACCGCCCTCACCGCCGACGAGGGCCGCACCGACGGCTCCGCCAGCGGCCCGGCGCCCCGCGTCGCGGACCCGGCGGCCGACGCCACCGCCAAGTTCGCCGGCTTCCTCGCCGCACACGGCATCAAGACCAGCCCGCCCGGCCCCTCCAAGGCCACCGGCCGCGCCCAGACCCTCGCCACCGTCTCCTCACCGCCGCTGTCCGCCGTCGTCGAACGCATGCTCACCAACAGCGACAACGACATCGCCGAGACCCTGGCCCGCCACACCGCCGTCGCCACCGGCGAACGCGCCGACTTCACCGGCGGCGGACGCGCCGTCGCCGCCCAGCTGAAGAAGCTCGGCCTTCGCCTCGATGGCGCCGTCTTCCACGACGGCAGCGGCCTCGACCGCACCGACCGGCTCACCGCCGACCTGCTCACCGACCTGCTCGCCCTCGCCGGCGACCCCTCACGGCCCGAACTCCGCCCCGTCCTCACCGGCCTCCCCGTGGCCGGTTTCACCGGCACCCTGACCAGCCGTTACGGCGACGGCGCCGCCGGTGTCGTACGCGCCAAGACCGGCACCCTCACCGGCGTGAACACCCTCGCCGGAACCGTCGTCGACCAGGACGGCCGGCTCCTCGCCTTCGCCTTCCTGTCGTCGGGGACGACCGACCCGACAGCCGCCCAGAAGGCCCTCGACAGGGCCGCCACCACCCTCGCGGGCTGCGGCTGCCGCTGACCGGGACGGCCCCGCTGCCCACGGCCGGGCCGGCGGCGCCCACCGCACACCCCGCGCACCCCGTACGGGCCGCCCGGAGCGCCCGTGCGGCCCGACGCCCGGCGCACCCGGCACCGGCCGCCCGCAGCCGTACGACCGGGGCCGCGGAAGCCCGCGCGCCCCGCCCCCGCCGCGCAGCCCTGCCCCCGCGGCCGGTGCTCACGTACCGTTGACGCATGACGAGCATCGGTGGAGCCGAGATGGTCGACTGGAATCTCGCGGTGGCGACCGCGACCCGGCTCGTGCGGCCGGGCCCCGAGGTGAGCCGCGACGAGGCCCGGGCCGTCGTCGCGGAGCTGCGCCGGCACGCGAAAGCCTCGGAGGAGCACGTCCGGGGCTTCACTCGTATGGGCACCGACATCGAACACGACACCCCGGTCCTCGTCGTCGACCGCCCCGGCTGGGTGCGCGCCAACGTCGCCGGATTCCGGGAACTGCTCAAACCCCTGCTGGAGAAGATGCAGGACCGCCGCGGTACCAGCACCAGCAGCGCCGTCTTCGGCGCCGTCGGCGGCAAGGTGACCGGCGTCGAACTCGGCATGCTGCTGTCGTTCCTGGCCTCCCGCGTCCTCGGCCAGTACGAGACGTTCGCGCCCGCCACCCGCGACCTGCCCGCCGGCGAGAACGGCGGCGGACGGCTGCTGCTGGTCGCCCCGAACATCGTCCACGTCGAGCGCGAACTCGACGTCCAGCCCCACGACTTCCGCCTGTGGGTGTGCCTGCACGAGGAGACCCATCGCACCCAGTTCTCCGCGGTGCCCTGGCTGCGCGACCACCTCGAGGGCGAGATCCAGTCATTCCTCGCGGAGACCGACGTCGACCCGATGACCGTGCTGGAACGCATCCGGGAAGCCGCCCAGACCCTGGCCGGCGGCCGGCCCGAGGGCGAGGAGGACGACGGCGGCCGGTCCCTCGTCGAACTGGTGCAGACCCCCACCCAGCGCGAGATCCTCGGCCGCCTCACCGCCGTCATGTCCCTCCTCGAAGGCCACGCCGACTTCGTCATGGACGGCGTCGGCCCCGAGGTCGTACCGACCGTCGCCGAGATCCGCGAGAAGTTCCAGCAGCGCCGCGCCAAGGGCGCCTCCCGCCTCGACCTCGCCCTGCGCAAACTCCTCGGCCTCGACGCCAAACTGAGGCAGTACCGCGACGGCGAACGCTTCGTACGGGCCGTCGTCGGCGAGGTCGGCATGGACGGCTTCAACCGGGTGTGGACCTCCCCCAACACCCTCCCCACCAAAGCGGAGATCGCCAAACCCGCGGACTGGGTCGCCCGGGTGCACCGCAAACCCGAACAGTGAACCCGGCGGCGACCGTCGTGAAACACATTCGGCCGACGGCAGGCGAACGCCCCTCCAATCACCCGTCCGAGGGACCGTGAGCCGTGGACAGGCGTGCAATGCTCAGGGAACCGCCCGTTTCTGTCACCATCGACACACTCTGAGTGACCGACACGGGCTCACCCCCCGAAAAAACTTCATGAAGGGAACCGGACATGGGTCCCCATCCTGCGGTCGCGGCG
>NZ_JALLGL010000119.1 GCF_023072675.1 Streptomyces sp. XM83C | reverse complement strand
CGCCCCAGCCTCCGTCGCCGCCCCCGACGCCGCCCGAGCCGCCCACGCCGCCCGGGCCGCCGCCGGGGCCCGTTCCCGGGCCCGATCCGTCGCCCGTTCCGCCCGGTCCCGAACCCGTGCCCAACCCCGAGCCGGGGCCGCCGCTCAGCTGAACCCCGGTGGAGGCGGTGCGCAACGGCTCCCCGGCGTGCCGCAGGGCCCTCCCCTCGGACGGGGAAGAGCCCTGCGCTTCTCGCGTGCGACATCACGCCACTGCCGGCAGGCTGTGGCGGTGTGCGTCTGGTGATCTACGCCTTCATCTCCGACCGGTCCCCGCCCCACAGCGTGTGGTACGAGCCCTCCCGGTCCACGCGCCGGTAGGTGTGCGCCCCGAAGAAGTCGCGCTGGCCCTGGGTGAGCGCGGCCGGGAGGCGTTCGGCGCGCAGGGCGTCGTAGTAGGCGAGGGCCGCGGCGAAGCCCGGCGTGGGTACGCCCTGCAACGTCGCCGACACCAGGACCTCGCGCCAGGCGTCCTGCGCGTCCGCGATCTCCCGCGCGAACGTCTCGTCGGACAGCAGGCTCGGCAGGTCCGGCCGGGCGTCGTACGCGGCGCGGATACGGTCCAGGAACGCCGCCCGGATGATGCATCCGCCCCGCCAGATCGACGACACCGCACCGAGGTCGATGCCCCAGCCGTACTCCTCGCTGCCCGCCGCGATCTCGTGGAAGCCCTGCGTGTACGACACGATCTTCGACGCGTACAGCGCCTGCTCCACCCGGTCCGCGAACGCCGCCGCCTCGGCCTCGCCCAGCCGCGCCGGCTTCGGTCCGGCCAGCCCCCGCGACGCCTCCCGCAGCGCGGCGTGGCCGGACAGCGAGCGCGCGAACACCGCCTCCGCGATGCCCGACACCGGCACGCCCAGGTCGAGCGCGATCTGCACGGTCCAGCGGCCCGTGCCCTTCTGCTCGGCCTGGTCCACCACCACGTCCACGAACGGCTTGCCCGTCGCCGCGTCCACATGCGACAGGACCTCGGCCGTGATCTCGATCAGATACGAGTCGAGCCGCCCCGTGTTCCACGTCCGGAAGATGTCGGCGATCTCGGCGGGGGAGAACCCGGCGACGTCCCGCAGCAGCTGGTACGCCTCGCCGATCAGCTGCATGTCGGCGTACTCGATGCCGTTGTGCACCATCTTCACGAAGTGACCCGCGCCGTCCGGCCCGACATGCGTCACGCAGGGCGCGCCGTCCGCCGCCTTCGCCGAGATCTTCTCCAGCATCGGGCCGAGCGAGTCGTACGACTCCGCCGGGCCGCCCGGCATGATGCTCGGGCCGTTCAGCGCGCCCTCCTCACCGCCCGAGACGCCCATGCCGACGAAGTGGATGCCCTGCTCGCGCAGCTCCCGCTCACGTCGCCGGGTGTCCGCGAAGTGCGCGTTGCCACCGTCGATGATCATGTCGCCGGGTTCCAGCAGCGGCGCGAACTCCTGGATCACCGCGTCCGTCGGCTCACCGGCCTTCACCATGACCACCAGGCGGCGCGGGCGCTCCAGCGCCGCCACGAACTCCTTGGCGGTCTCGGCCGCGACGAAGTCACCCTCGTGCCCGAACTCCTCCACGAGCGCGTGCGTGCGCGTCGGCGTCCGGTTGTGCACGGCGACGGTGTAGCCGTTGCGGGCGAAGTTCCGGGCGAGGTTGCGGCCCATGACCGCCAGACCCGTGACGCCGATCTGTGCTGAAGTGCTCATACCGCCTGCTCCTGGAAGTCTCGGTGGTGCTCGTGCTCGCGCTCGTACCACTCGTGCGCGTGCTCGTGCGTTTCCGTCGTCATCGTCTGCTGTGTCTGCAACATCTGTATCGTCGCGTCCGTCCTCAGCCCATCCTGTCCTGCGCGCGCCGTGCGTGCCCACAGGAACCGCCGGGCTGCTGACGGAGCCGACGGGCTTCAGTACGCATCGGTGCGCCCCCCTGCCTCAATGTGCGCCGTGAGTGATCCCAAGCACCGCCGGATACCCGCCACTTGAGGCGGCGCGCGGCTGATTGCCGTCTTGTCCCGGCTGGTTCGAGGCGCTTAGTTTTGGCCTCTCCGAACGCAGGGCTAGGGGGCTTGAGACATGGCCGTACGCGGCCGGCACCGCCGGTACCAGCCGAACAGGATCAACCGCGCCTCGCTCACGGTCACCGCGAGCGGTGCCGGGATGGCGCTGCCCCTCATCGGCGCCGGAGCCGCGCACGCCGCCGACGTCGGCACCTGGAACAAGGTCGCCGCCTGCGAGTCCAGCGGCAACTGGCACATCAACACCGGCAACGGCTTCTACGGCGGACTGCAGTTCACCCAGTCCACCTGGGAGGAGTACGGCGGCACCCGGTACGCGCCCCGCGCCGACCTGGCGTCCAAGGACGAGCAGATCGCCGTCGCCGAGCGCGTCCTCGACGGGCAGGGACCCGGCGCCTGGCCGCAGTGCTCGGTACGGGCGGGACTGACCCGAGGCGGCGACGCCCCCGACATCCACACCGACTCGGCCCGCTCGAAGCGGGCCGGTGCGTCCACGTCCGGTGGCACGGCCAAGTCGTCCGGTACGGCGAAGTCGCCGGGCACGGCCAAGTCGCCCGGTGCCGGGAAGACGTCCGCCGCCGACGTCCAGCCGCACACGACGCCACAGTCCCGCGCGGGCAAGGCCGAGATGTACACCGTCGTACGCGGCGACACCCTTTCCGGCATCGCCTCCGAGCGGCACGTCCGGGGCGGCTGGCGCGGCCTGTACGCCGCCAACCGGCAGACGATCGGCGACGACCCCGACCTGATCCTTCCCGGCCAGCGGCTGCACCTGAACGGTGCCGCCGAGGGCACCGCCACCACCCCGTCCGGCAAGGGCGCCGCCAAGAAGAGCGAAGCGCAGCGCAAGGCGCAGGACACCAAGGCCGGGCGCAAGGCCGAGCGCACCTCCGGTCATGGCGCGCTCGTCGCCCCGGTGAGCGGCGGCGCGGTCGGCACCCCGTACCACGCTGCGGGTTCCTCCTGGTCGAAGGGCTATCACACCGGCGTCGACTTCCCCGTGCCGACCGGCACCACCGTGAAGGCGGTCGCGCCCGGCACGGTCGTCGAGGCCGGGTGGGGCGGTTCGTTCGGCTACCAGGTGGTGATCCGGCACGCCGACGGCCGGTACACGCAGTACGCGCATCTGTCGGCGATCTCGGTGCGCAGCGGGCAGGCAGTGGGCGGCGGGCAGCGCATCGGGCGCTCCGGCTCCACCGGCAACAGCACGGGCCCGCATCTGCACTTCGAGGTGCGGACCGGGCCCGGTTTCGGTTCCGACGTCGACCCGCTGGCGTATCTGCGGGCCGGAGGCGTCACGATCTGACACGGGAGCGGTGGCGGTCCAGGACCATCGGCGGGATGTACACGCCGCCGTAGCACGTGCCGAAGTTCAGCGTCGCCAGCCGGAAGCCGCGTGCCGGTCGCGGGCCGTCCGGTTCATCCGGTCGCGGCCCGTCCGGTCCGCCCGGTCCACCCGGTCCGTCCGCGTCCCTGATGCCTGCCGTGCCGACCGCACCCGCCGCGTGTGTCGCGCCGACGTGCGTCACGGAAGCCGCCGGCGTCGCCGCACCCACGCCCGCGACGGCCGGCTCCGGCTCGCCGCCCGGCCCCGGCACCGGCCCGGGTGGCGCGTACGCCGCATCGGCGGGCCCCGGCTCCCTCGGCACCGGCGGCGGCCCCGGCGCCGTCGCCGGGAACGCTGCCGCCGACGGCCGTACGACCCCTTCGGCAGGGCCTGCCGCCCGTACCCCTGCCGGCTCCGTCACCCCGTCCGGCCCCGGCCCCCGCCCCGGCGGGGCGGCCGTCTCCGGCGGCCCGGGGACCCCGTACCCGAGCGCGAGCGCGAGATCGGCGTCCAGGCCCAGCGGCGCCAGTTCCTCGATCCCGGGTCCCGGTACGACGACGGCACCGCCGCCGTGCCCCGGTCCCGGTTGCTGTTTCGGCACGACGACGCCGCGACGGCCGCCGTCCCACGCTCCGCCCGCAGGAACGCCGCCGCCCGGCCCGCCCGCAGGAACGCCGTCCACAGGCCCGCCCGCCGCACGAAAGCCGTCCGGCGAGTGCGCGCCCCCTGCCACCGGCTCCGGCACGCCCCCGGCCGTCCCGGTGCCTCGGCCCGCACCCGCAGCGCCTCCTGCTTCCGCTCCCGGCACGCCCCCGGCGATCCCGGCCCTTCGCCCCGCACCCGCAGCGCCTCCGGCTTGCGCTCCCGGCACGCCCTCGGGCACAGCCGCCTCCGGCGCCCCGTGGAGCCGCTCGGTCGTCAGCAGGATCAGGCCGCCCGCCGCGACGACGCCCGAGGCGAGGGCGAGCGCGGTGCCCGTGGTGCCGTAGCGGAACGTCTCGCCGAACATCGTGATGCCGATCGCCGCCGCGACCACCGGATTGACGACCGTGAGCGTGGCGAGCGGCGCCGCCAGTCCGCCGCCCCGGTAGGCGGCCTGCGACAGCAGCACGCCGCCGACGGCGAACACGGCGATGACGGCCAGCGACGGCAGGTCGGAGGCCGCGACGCCGCCCGTCCAGTCGACGGCGACGGTCTTGGTGAACACCGACGCCATGCCGAAGGCGATGCCGGACGCCGTCGCGAGCAGCACGCTGCGCACCGCCGGATGCCGGTGCGCGGCCCGGCCCGCCGCCATCAGCGCGGCGACCGCACCCACGGTGACCAGGGCCGTGCCCACCCGCTGCGGGGTGCTCAGCGACTGCGCGTCGGCGGCGCCGACCAGCGACAGCAGTCCGGCGAGTCCGACCGTGGCCATGATGGCGCCGCGCCAGGCGGCGGCACCGGCCCGGCGGCGCACGAACAGCGCCGCCATCGGCAGCGCGAACACGATGGTGAGGGCGCCCAGCGGCTGGACCAGGCTGAGAGGGCCGTACGCCAGCGCCACCACGTGCAGCAGGGCGCCGAGCCCGTTCAACGTCACCGCCGTCCACCACGCGGGCCGCCGCAACGGCGCGTACTGCCCGCCCGGCGAGGACACCGCGACCTGCTCCTGAAGGATCGCCCCGCCCGCGTACGCGACGGCGGAGACGAGCGACAGGAGCACGGACAACGCGAGGGCGCTCATCAGCTGCTCCTCTGCGTCAGGCGGGGGCCCTGGGCCCGGCGCGACGAACGGTCGGCTTCCATACGCAACACGATGCCCCTCGCCGCTGTTCCCGTCGTCGTACCTGAGCACGCAATGGGTCCTACTGCCGATGGAGTACGCCCCGTGGGCCGTCCTCCCCTGGGTGGGCACCGCTCCCGGCGGACCCCTGAGCCGTTGCCGGGGCCCGCTTGGTACTACTGCTCGTCGTGGAACTCGACCCCGGCCTTTCGGCGCTGCGTCCCCTCGGCGGCTATTTCCTCCTACGCACCACAGGAGAGCCGCCCGCACCCGCTTCGACATTCGCGCAGGTGTACGACCATCAAACGTCGGATGTTTACGGGAATCCACTGGATTTCCGTGTGGCCCGGACGGCGGTCGCTCTGCGCACCGAAGAACCCCGCGTCGCCGCCTCCGTCGCCCACCTCGGACTCGTCGCCCGCCTGTGGTCCGTGACGCTGGCCTGCGCGGTCCTCTACGGCGAGATCCCCGACCTCGCCCCGGGCCTGCTGCGCTGGGACCCCGGCGCCGCCGCACCCGACGACCTGTGGCTGACCGCCGTGCATCCGCTGCCCGCGGACCGGCTGGCGGACGTGGTCGTCGACGGCCATCTGCGCCCCCTGGAGGCCGCGCTGCGCTCCCGCCACCGTCTCGCGCCCGGCCTGCTGCGCGGCAACGCGGCCTCCGCGCTCACCGGCTCCGCCCGGCAACTCGGCCTCCTGGCCGCCCGGCAGGGCCGTACCGACGCCGCCGAACAGGCCCGCCGGCACACCGCCGCCCTGCTCGCCCACCCCTACCTCAACGGCACGGGAACCCTCACCGGCACCGCCTTCCGGCGCCGCAGCTGCTGCCTGTACTACCGGGTGCCCGGCGGCGGGGTGTGCGGCGACTGCTGTTTCGTGCGGCCTCCCGGCTCTTCCCCGCACGCGCCTTCCGGGTGACCATGAAGGGGAACGACCGCCGAGCAGCAGGGGGTTTCCGGGTGCGAGTGGGACTGGTGACCCGGGAGTACCCCCCGGACGTGTACGGCGGAGCGGGCGTGCACGTGGAGTTCCTCGCCCGCGAACTGCGCTCCCTCGTCGACCTCGACGTGCACTGCTGGGGCGAGGGCCGCACCGAGGGCGTGCGGCGCCACCGCTCCTGGCAGCGCCTGGACGGCGCCAACGACGCGCTGCGCACCTTCTCCGTCGACCTGTCCATGGCCGCCGCCCTGGAGGGCCGCGAGCTGGTCCACTCGCACACCTGGTACGCCAATCTCGCCGGCCACCTCGCCAAGCTCCTCCACGGCATCCCGCACGTGGTGACCGCGCACTCGCTGGAACCCCTGCGCCCCTGGAAGGCCGAACAGCTCGGCGGCGGCTACGCGCTGTCCGGCTGGGCCGAGCGCACCGCCGTCGAGGCCGCCGACGCGGTGATCGCGGTCTCCGGCGCCATGCGCGACGACATCCTCGGCTGCTACCCGGCCCTCGACCCGCACCGGGTGCACGTCGTCCACAACGGCATCGACACCGCCCTGTACCGCCCCGACCCCGGCACCGACGCCCTCGCGCGCGTCGGCGTCGACCCGGCACGGCCGTACGTGCTGTTCGTCGGCCGCATCACCCGGCAGAAGGGCGTCGGCCACCTGCTGCGCGCCGTCCGCTCCGTCGATCCGGCCGCCCAGGTCGTGCTGTGCGCGGGCGCCCCGGACACCCCGGAGATCGACCGCGAGTTCCGCGCCCTGTTCGGCGAGCTGAGCCGGGTCCGCGACGGGGTCTTCTGGGTGCCGCGCATGCTGCCCCGCCCCGAGGTGATCCAGCTGCTGACGCACGCCGCGGTCTTCGTGTGCCCCTCGGTGTACGAGCCCCTCGGCATCGTCAACCTGGAGGCGATGGCCTGCGGCACCCCCGTCGTCGCCTCCCGGGTCGGCGGCATCCCGGAGGTCGTCGACGACGGGCGCACGGGGGTACTCGTCCCCGTGGACGACGACTTCGAGCAGGGACTGGCCCGCGTGCTGGACGCGGTGATCGGCGACCCGGCCGCCGCGCGCGCGATGGGCGAGGCGGGACGGGAACGGGCCGTACGGGAGTTCGGCTGGGACACGGTGGCGCGGCGCACCGTGCGTCTCTACGAGGAGATCCTGAAACAGGCTTGACAATCCCTGGCCAGGGGCAGGGATCGGGCACAGACGTGGTGAGGGGAGCGGCCATGCGGCGTGGCGGACCTTCGGTGCTGGGCATCGTGCTGGCGGGCGGAGAGGGCAAGCGGCTGATGCCCTTGACGGCGGACCGCGCCAAACCCGCGGTCACCTTCGGCGGGACGTACCGCCTCGTCGACTTCGTGCTGTCCAACCTCGTCAACGGCGACATCCTGCGGATATGCGTGCTCACGCAGTACAAGTCGCACTCGCTGGACCGGCACATCACCACCACGTGGCGCATGTCGAGCCTGCTCGGCAACTACGTCACCCCGGTCCCCGCCCAGCAGCGTCTCGGCCCGCGCTGGTACCTCGGCAGCGCGGACGCCATCCTTCAGTCCCTCAACCTCATCCACGACGAGCAGCCCGAGTACGTCGCCGTGTTCGGCGCCGACCACGTGTACCGCATGGACCCGCGCCAGATGCTCGCCCAGCACATCGAGAGCGGCGCGGGCGTCACCGTCGCCGGCATCCGCGTGCCGCGCGCCGAGTCCTCCGCGTTCGGGGTGATCACGCCGGGGTCGGACGGACTGACCGTCCAGCGGTTCCTGGAGAAGCCGACCGACCCGCCGGGCCTCGCCGACGACCCTGACAGCGTCTTCGCCTCGATGGGCAACTACATCTTCTCCACCAAGGCCCTCATCGAGGCGCTCCAGCGCGACGCGGAGGACCAGGAGTCCGCGCACGACATGGGCGGTTCGATCCTGCCGCAGCTCACCGAACGCGGCGAGGCCGCGCTGTACGACTTCAGCGACAACCACGTGCCCGGCGAGACCAGCCGCGACCAGGGCTACTGGCGGGACGTGGGCACGCTCGACGCCTACTACGACGCGCACATGGACCTGATCGCCGAGCGTCCCGCCTTCAACCTGTACAACCGCCAGTGGCCCATCTACACCCACTCCGGTCAGCTCTCCCCGGCCCGCTTCAACGCGGGCGGCATGGCCGGCGAGTCGATCATCAGTGCGGGCTGTCTGATCCGCGGCCAGGTCACCCGCTCCGTCCTCTCCCCGGGCGTCGTGATCGACCCGGGCGCCGTCGTCCAGGGCTCCGTCCTGCACGACAACGTCCACATCGGGCGCGGCGCGGTCGTCCGCGGGGCGGTCCTCGACAAGAACGTGGACGTGCCGCCCGGTGCGACCATCGGCGTCAACCCGAGCCGTGACGCCGAGCTGTACACCGTCTCCAAGGGCGGGGTGATCGCGCTGGGCAAAGGGCAGCGGGTGTCGTAGGGCCGACGCCCGCGGCGTCGCGTGTCCGGCCGGGTGCGGGCCGGACACGCCGGTCCACCGTGCGCGGAGCCGGCGCCGGGCGCCCGCAGCCGCCGGCAGCAGCTCCGTCGCCGGCCGGCGAAGGGCCCCGGCGGGCCCGTGCGCCGCGCCCCCGGCCCGGCGCGTCACAGCCCTGGACGGCAAGCGGAACGGCATGCTCGAATGCCAACTGCCGTTCCGTGCAAGGGAGTACGGCGAAACGGAACGGCCGTCAGCCGACCCCTGCCGAAGGGAGAACCGTGCGCACCGGACGATTCAGAGCCCGACTCGCCTTACTGCTCGCCGCCGCCCTCGGACTCACCGGCCTCACCACCGCCACCGCCACCGCCACCGCCGGCGCCGCGCCGCGTGCCGCTGCCGAGGAGCCCGTCGAGGTCCACGGCCTCAAGGGCGAGTACTACACCCAGTCCGCCCCCGGCGCCTTCGACTTCCACGAGCTGAAGGCCACCGGCTTCGACCCGCAGCTCGACTTCCCCACGCTGGAGTCCCGGCTCGCCCAGGCCACCGGCCGCTCCGACGACGTCAGCGTGCGCTGGACCGGCCGGATCGTGCCCGGGAAGAGCGGTCCGACAACGTTTTCCGTCAGCGCCGACAACGGCTTCCGGCTCTGGGTGGACGGCCGGCTGCTCATCGACCACTGGGTGGACGACTGGGACATCGAACAGACGGCCGACCCCGTGGAGCTGACGGCGGGCCGTGCCTACGACATCAAGGTCGAGTACTTCGAGCACTTCGGCGGCTCCAACTTCCATCTGCGCTGGACCCCGCCCGCCGGCACCAAGACCGCCGTACCGCAGTCGGCGTTCCTGCTGCCCGAGGGCTGGGACTACGACGGCGCCGTCGCCACCACCGTCGAACGCGACGGCCGTACCCTGCGCCTGGACTTCGCCCGCCCGCTCGCCGCACCCCCGGCAGGCCTCGCCGGTCATCTCGACGCGGTGATCGGCGGCGCCCGCTGGCCCCTCGGCGCCGCACGGCAGGACCCCGCCGACCCCAGGTCCCTCCTCGTCGCCCTCGAACAGCCCGTCGTCGGCAACAGGTCCGGAACAGCGCCCGGCCTCGCCGACGTCCGCTACGACGGGCAGGGCGGCATGACCCGCAGCGACGGCAACGTTGTCAAGGCGTTCTGGAGCAGCGGCCCCAACCGCTCCACGTACGAGCTGCGCACCCCGTGGGCCGACGGCGTCACGCCCGCCAACGCCCACCGCGAGTACCCGCGCCCCCAGCTCACCCGGCCCGAGTGGCAGAACCTCAACGGCACCTGGCAGTTCGCCGCCGCCGAGGCGGGGGAGCGACCGCCGGTCGGGCGGAACCTGCCCGAGCGCATCCTCGTGCCGTACCCCGTCGAGTCCCAGCTGTCCGGCCTGGAACGCCACGAGGACCGCATGTGGTACCGCCGTACCTTCACCGTCCCCGCCGGCTGGCGCATCGGCGCCGGAAAACGCCTCCGGCTGAACTTCGGCGGCGTCGACTGGCGCGCCGAGGTGTACGTCAACGGCGTCAAGGTCACCGAACACCAGGGCGGCTACGACAAGTTCGGCGCGGACATCACCGGCGCGCTGAAGCCCGGCCGCACCCAGGAGCTGATCGTCGGAGTGTACGACCCGACGGACGCGGCGGGCGGTGAGAACCCGCCCCTCGGCAAGCAGCGCCTCGACCCGAGCGGCATCTGGTACACCCCGTCGTCCGGCATCTGGCAGACCGTGTGGCTGGAGCCGGTCGCCCCGGACCATGTCGACGGGCTGAAGCTCACCCCCGACGTCACCGCCGGCACCCTCACCGTCGAGCCGCAGGGCGTGCGCTCCGGGCTGCCCGTCACGGCGACGGCGTACGACCACGGCCGCCGCGTCGCCACCGCCACCGGCCGCAGCGGCACACCGCTCACCCTGCGCATCCCGCACGCCCGCCTGTGGTCGCCCGACGACCCGTTCCTGTACGACCTGAAGGTGAGCGTCGGCGCGGACCGCGTCGGCAGCTACTTCGGCATGCGGTCCGTCTCCGTGGCGCAGGCCGGCGGCGTGCCGCGCGTGCTGCTGAACGGGCAGCCGGTGTTCCTCATGGCCACCCTCGACCAGGGTTTCTGGCCGGACGGTCTGCACACCGCGCCCAGCGACGAGGCCCTCGCCCACGATCTGCGGCTGCACAAGCGGCTCGGCTACAACTCCGTACGCAAACACATCAAGATCGAACCGGACCGCTGGTTCTACTGGGCCGACCGGCTCGGACTGCTGGTGTGGCAGGACATCCCCGCCATGACCGCCGGGGTGAACCCGAGCCAGGCCGCCCGCGCCGAGTACGAGCGGGAGATGCGGCAGATCATCGACGAGCACATCAGCAGCCCGTCCGTGATCATGTGGGTGACGTTCAACGAGGGCTGGGGCCAGTACGACGTCGGCCGGATCGCCGCGCAGGCCAAGGCCTGGGACCCGACCCGCCTGGTGAACAACATGTCCGGGCTGAACCTCGGCGCCGACGGCGGCACCGGCGACATCATGGACGAGCACGGCTACCCCAGCCCCGCCCTGCCGCCCCGCCCCGACGGTCGGCGTGCCCTCGTCAGCGGCGAGTACGGCGGCCTCGGCCTCGCCGTGCCCGGCCACGCCTGGTCGGTGCAGCAGTCGTACGTGGACGTCGACCCGGAGGCCTACACCGACGGCTACCTGACCCGGCTCGCCGAGGTGCGCGCCCTCGCCTGCCGTGGCTCCAGCGGCGCCGTGTACACGCAGATCTCGGACGTCGAGGGCGAGCTGAACGGCCTCGTCACCTACGACCGGCGGGTTCTCAAACCGGACGCCGACCGGCTGCGGGCCGCGCACCGGGCGCTGATCCGGGACGCGTCACGGCAGACGGTGGCGGGGTGCGAGTGACCGCCTGACCGGGCATCGCCCTCCGGAGTCCCGCCTCTGACGGACGCGTCCGCCACGAGGCGGGACTTAATCTGCTGTTAACTGAGCGTAGCCGGACCGCACTTGACCGTAATCGCCCGGGGGCGCTTGACTGCTGCTCCACCCCTTCGCCGACGCGAGGCAAGCCCTTGACATCTGATCTGCTCGCACCGCTCGATCTGGCGTTCTGGAACATGGAATCCGCCGAGCACCCGATGCACCTCGGCGCACTCGGCGTCTTCACGGCGCACTCGCCGACGGCCGGAGCGCACGCCGCCGACCTGCTCGCCGCGCGCGCCGCCGCCGTGCCCGGCCTGCGCATGCGCATCCGCGACACCTGGCGCCCCTTCCGCCTCCCCCTCGGCTTCGGCGGCGCCGCCCGCGAACCCGACCCCGCCTTCGACCCCCTGCGGCACGTCCTGCTGCACGCGCCCGCCGCCGACTTCCACGCCGCCGCCGGACGGCTCATGGAACGCCCCCTCGACCGGTGCCGCCCGCCGTGGGAGGCGCACGTCCTGCCCGGCGCCGACGGGGACTCCTTCGCCGTACTGTTCAAGTTCCACCACGCCCTCGCCGACGGGCTGCGCGCCCTCGGCCTCGCCGCCGCGATCCTCGACCCGGCCGACCTGCCCACCGCCCACAAGGCCCGCCCGGACGAACCCCGCCGCGGTGGCCTCCTGCCCGATGTGCGCCGACTGCCCGACACCGTCCGCGGCGCCCTGTCCGACGTGGGCCGCGCCCTGGACATCGGCGCCTCCGTCGCCGCCTCCACCCTCGCCGTGCGCCCCACCCCGGCCCTCACCGCCGACCCCACAGGCACCCGCCGGATCGCCGGCGCCGCCGTGGACCTGGACGACGTGCACCGCATCCGCAAGGCCACCGGCGGCACCGTCAACGACGTCCTCATCGCCGTCGTCGCCGGAGCCCTCCGCCGCTGGCTCGACGAGCGCGGCGACGGCAGCGAGGGCAACGCGCCCCGGGCCCTGATCCCCGTCTCCCGGCGCCGCCCCCGCACCGCGCACCCGCAGGGCAACCGTCTCTCCGGCTATCTGCTGCGGCTCCCCGTCGGCGACCCCGACCCGCTGTCCCGGCTCCGCGCCGTACGCACGGCGATGGACCGCAACAAGGACGCCGGACCCGACCGGGGCGCCGGCGCCGTCGCCCTGCTCGCCGACCACGTCCCCGCCCTCGGTCACCGCCTCGGAGGCCCACTCGTCGGCCGGGCCGCCCGGCTCTGGTTCGACATCCTCGTCACCAGCGTCCCCCTGCCCGGCCTCGGCCTGAAACTGGGCGGCAACCCCCTCACCGAGGTCTACCCCCTCGCCCCGCTCGCCCCCGGCCACTCCCTCGCCGTCGCCGTCTCCACCTACCGGGGCCGCGTCCACTACGGCCTGGTCGCCGACGCCGAGGCGGTACCTGATCTCGGCCTGCTCGCCGCCGCGCTGACCCGGGAGGCGGAGACACTGCTCACAGCCTGCGCCGGATGACCGTCCGCGGTTTGGAGCCCGCCCGCGGCGCTCCGTAGAATTCCGCGTTCGAAAGCAGGCGCGGTCGGAGCGCCGCCACAGGACCCCAGGGAACGGCCAGCGCGATGACGGTGACAGAGGACAACTCGGCGATCACGAGCGCCACGACCGAGGAGTCCCCGGCGACCGGCGACACCGAGTACGGCCCCGGGATCGACCCCGAGCGCCTCGCCGTCTGCCTCAGCGTCCTCGAGGAACTCGACAAGCTCGACGTCGACCACCCCGACGCGATCAAGGTCCGGCGGGCCACCTCGCACATCTACCGCACGGTCAAGCAGCGCCGCCGCCAGGAGCGCCGCGCCGCCAAGACCGCCCACGACCGCGCCGTCACCGAGGCCACCGCCACCGGCTCCGCCCAGCGCATCGACGACGAGACCGAGGGCATCCTGCCCTCCTCCAAGGTCGAGCCCGGCAAGATCGCCGGCATACTCCAGCGCCCCCGCTCCTGCTACACGTGCAAGACCCGCTACGTCGAGGTCGACTACTTCTACCACCAGCTCTGTCCGGAGTGCGCCGCGCTGAACCGCGCCAAGCGCGACGCCCGCGCCGACCTCACCGGCCGGCGCGCCCTGCTCACCGGCGGCCGGGCCAAGATCGGCATGTACATCGCGCTGCGGCTGCTGCGCGACGGCGCCCACACCACCATCACCACCCGCTTCCCCAAGGACGCCATCCGCCGTTTCAAGGCCATGGAGGACTCCGGGGACTGGCTGCACCGCCTGGAGATCATCGGCATCGACCTGCGCGACCCCGGTCAGGCCGTCGCCCTCGCCGACCAGGTCGCCGCCGCCGGACCGCTCGACATCCTCATCAACAACGCCACGCAGACGGTACGGCGGCTGCCCTCCGCGTACGCCGCTCTCGTCGAGGGCGAGAGCGCCCCGCTGCCCGCCGGTGAGCTGCCCGCCCACCAGGTCATCGGCGCGTTCAACTCCGGCGCCGTCGACGGTCTGGCCGCGCTGCCGGTCGGCACCAGCAGCCTGGACGCCCAGCAGGTCGCCGACCTCGCCCTGGTCGCCGGCAACGCCTCCGTCGCCCGGCACCTCGACGGCACCGCCATCGACGCGGGCGGGCTCGTGCCCGACGTCGTCGAGACCAACACCTGGGTGCAGACCATCGACCAGATCTCCCCGGTCGAGCTGCTGGAGACCCAGCTGTGCAACTACACCGCGCCGTTCATCCTCATCAGCAAGCTCCGGCCGGTCATGGCCGAGGCTGCGAAGAAGGCGCCGAGCGGGCGGGCCTACATCGTCAACGTCTCCGCGATGGAGGGCGTCTTCGGGCGCGGATACAAGGGTGCCGGGCACCCCAACACCAACGCCGCCAAGGCCGCGATGAACATGGTCACGCGGACCAGCGCCCAGGAGATGTTCGAGACCGACCGCATCCTGATGACGTCCGTCGACACCGGCTGGATCACCGACGAGCGGCCCCACTACGACAAACTCCGTCTCGCCGAGGCCGGGTTCCACGCCCCGCTCGACCTCGTCGACGGCGCGGCCCGCGTCTACGACCCGGTGGTACGGGGCGAGGCGGGCGAGGACGTCTACGGCGTCTTCCTCAAGGACTACCAGCCCGGCCGCTGGTGATTACGCCGTTGGAGTGACCTCCAAAAGGCGCTTCTCGGGGCCAAAAGGTTCAATTCCCTTGCGGGGACACCTGGGTGACTCGCCATGGTTACCCCAAATTTTCAGCCCTATCGAGCGGGAGGCCGCTCATTTGGTTAATCTGAGGGCGACGGACAACACCCAGGGTGCAACCCCCACCCACCGTCCGTCATGGGACATGCCGCTTCACAACGGCCTGCTCTCCGCATGAGTTGTCGGCGCCACCGCGTCCGAATCGCACTGAACCAGACCTTAAGCGGGCGTCGAGCTCACGGTCGCAGACTGGGTCTCGACCCGATGTCCCGAGGGTGACCGACACATAAGGAGTGCGCGGTGACACCAGAGAAGACCAACCGAGAACAGCGCCCCAAGGAACGTCCCGAGCGCGCGGGCCGCCGCCCCGGGGAGATCGGAAGCCTCGACGTTTGGGCCCGCTCGGCCCCCATCCGGCTCGCCGGCTACGAGGACGACCTGGCCGAACCCCACATCCTGCCCAGCGTCGACTGAGCCGGAAAGCCGCCGACGGCGGAAAGGGGCCGTGCCGGGGGTGCCCGCCCGCAGCGTGCGGCGAAAACCCCGGGCAGGGATCCAGCAGACGGGACGCCGCACCGAGCACGGACACCCCCCCGGCGCGGCCCCGCCCCACCACCGGCGAATGACGTTCCCCACCGGCCCACGGTGAACGACGAAACCCGGGCACCCCAGAAAGGGGCGCGGGGAACAGGGCATCTCCGGCACGCCGGTGAGCAGGGGCGCGGGGAAGCGCGCAGAACACCCCCCGCACGGGTACGTGCACAACGCACCGCGACTACCCTGGCGGCGCGGGGAACCGCGCGAAAAAGGCCCCCGCAGGGAGGGAGCCCCGTGTCCCGAACCGCCGCCCCCGTCACCCCCCTCGCCCTCGGCACCGGCGCCCTCGGCAACCTGTACACGCCCGTCACCGACGAGCAGGCGTACGCCGCCGTGGACGCCGCCTGGCGGCACGGCATCCGCGCCTTCGACACCGCCCCGCACTACGGCCTCGGCCTCGCCGAACGCCGCCTCGGCGCCGCCCTGCGGGACCGGCCCCGCGCCGAGTACACCCTCTCCACCAAGGTGGGCCGACGCCTCGAACCCCACGACAGCGGCGGCGACGATCTCGCGCACGGCTTCGCGGTGCCCGCCACCCACCGCCGCGTCTGGGACTTCACCGCCGACGGCATCCGCCGCACCCTGGAGGACAGCCTCGCCCGGCTCGGCGTCGACCACGTCGACATCGTCCACCTCCACGACCCCGACGACCACCCCGAACAGGCCTTCCACGAGGGCTATCCGGCGCTGGAACGGCTGCGCGCCGAAGGCGTCGTCCGGGCCATCGGCGTCGGCATGAACCAGACGGCCATGCTGACCCGCTTCGTCCGCGACACCGACGTGGACGTGGTGCTGTGCGCCGGCCGCTACACCCTCCTCGACCAGAGCGCCCTGACCGATCTGCTCCCCGAGGCGCAGCGCCGCGGCACCGCCGTGCTCATCGGCGGCCCCTTCAACTCCGGCCTGCTCGCCGACCCGAGCCCCACGGCGACGTACGACTACACGCAGGCGCCGCCCGAGCTGCTGGACCGCGCCCTGCGCCTGAAGGCCGCGGCCGAGCGGCACGGCACCAC
The DNA here is from genome assembly GCF_023072675.1 of Streptomyces sp. XM83C. GTDB lineage: Bacteria > Actinomycetota > Actinomycetes > Streptomycetales > Streptomycetaceae > Streptomyces > Streptomyces thermocoprophilus. The sequence goes on along the minus strand of NZ_JALLGL010000119.1, from coordinate 1,766 downwards.
CCTGCGCGCCGCCGCCCTCGCCTTCTGCGCCGCGCACCCGGCGGTCGCCTCCGTGCTCGTCGGCGCCCGCTCGGCCGCCGAAGTCGACGACTGCGTACGACAGTTCCGCACGCCGGTGCCGGACGCGCTGTGGGCGGAGCTGCGCGAGACGGGCCTGCTGACGGCCGAGGCACCCGTACCCGGGGGATGGAACCGCCCGTGACCGTGCCCTCACCATGGGCGGAAGCTCCCACCGCGCACCGAGAACCCCGCCGCACCGAGAAGACCACCGCACCCGCCTCACAGCCGCTGCGCAGGCCCGGCCAGCCGCGTCGGCGGCAGATACTCCCGCACGTACGCCCGCACCCAGTGTGCACCCGTCTCCCGCAGCTCCCGCCGCGTGGTGAACCGGTACCGGAACAGCCGGGCCCGGATGTAGCGGGGCGGCGCGTCCGGCGGGAACGGGGAGCTGCGCAGCAGCCGCAGCGTCGCCCGGTCGCCCTCCAGCAGCCGTTCCACCAGCTTCCCGAACCACGGCTCGGCGTAGCCCGGGGACAGCGCGGCGAACCACATCAGCCAGTCCAGGCGCAGATGGTACGGCGCGAACTGGCGGGGCCTGCGCCGCGGATCGCCCGGCTTGCCCCGGAACTCGTACGCCTGCCAGCCCGAGTCCTCGTGCGGCACCTCGTCCGTGGTGCCCTCCAGGATCACCTCGTACCGCACCCGGTTGACGCTGCCGAACGCGCCGTACGTGTTGACCAGGTGCAGCGGGTCGAAGGAGCGGTTCATCACCTGCCGCCGGGACAGCATGTTCGCCACGGGGTGGTAGCTGAGGAACAGCAGCAGCGCGGCGACCGCCAGGACCAGCACCTCGAACCACAGAGGTGCCGTGTCCGGCGCGGAGGCCGGGGCGTCGCCGCCGGGGAAGCGGACCGTGGGCAGGGCGAGGGTGATCGTCAGCCAGTTCAGCCAGGAGAAGTTGCCCGACAGCACCAGCCACAGCTGCGTGACGATCATCAGGGACGCGGCGGCCGTCGCCACGGGCTGCGGTGTGAACAGCAGGAACGGCACCGCGAGCTGGGTGACATGGTTCGCCGCGGTCTCCACCCGGTGCAGCGGTTTCGGCAGATGGTGGAACCAGCGGCTGAACGGGCCCGGCATCGGCTGCGTCTCGTGGTGGTGGTGGAGGCAGGTCAGGTTCCGCCAGCAGGGATCGCCGCGCATCTTGATCAGGCCCGCGCCGAACTCGACCCGGAACAGCAGCCAGCGCAGCAGGAACAGCACGACCACCGGCGGGGCGACCTCGTCGTTGCCGAGGAACACCGCGAGGAACCCCGTCTCCAGCAGCAGTGACTCCCAGCCGAACGCGTACCACGTCTGGCCGACGTTGACGATCGACAGATACAGCACCCACAGCACCAGCCACAGCGCCATCGCCGCGCCCAGCGGCACCAGGGCGTCGAGCCCCGCGAGGAGTGCCGCCGACACCGCGCAGCCGGCCCAGGCGCAGCCCGCGCAGAAGCGGTCCGAGCAGTACAGGTGGAACAGGCTGGGGGCGCGCCGGAACGGCACCCGCGCGGTGAACCGGGGGACCGGCAGCATGCCCCGCTCGCCCAGCAGGGCCCGGAACTGCACGGCCGCCGTCAGGAACGCCACCAGGTACACGGCGGCCAGAGCCCGCTGGAAGACCAGTCGGCTCAGCCAGTAGTCGGGTGCGATGAACCAGTCCACGCCCGTCCGCTCCTCCCCTCCATTCTCCCGCCCCGCCCGGGTCACGGCCCGGTGAC
>NZ_JALLGL010000118.1 GCF_023072675.1 Streptomyces sp. XM83C | reverse complement strand
CCACCTGGGCCGTCGGATGGGCCGGAGCCGGACGGAGGGGCCGCGCCGGACGGAGGGGCCGCGCCGGACGGAGGGGCCGCGCCGGACGGAGGGGCCGCGCCGGGCGGAAAGCCCATGCCCGGCGGAGAGCCCACGCCGGACGGAGAGCCTGGGCCGGTGCAGGGGGGCGGGTCGAGCGATGCGCCGGTCCCGGCCCTGGCGCGGTTGTGGCCGGTCGGGGTGCGCCCGGCGGTCGTACGGGGCTGGGATCCGCCTTTGACGCCGTACGGCCGCGGGCATCGCGGTGTGGATCTGGCGGCACCGGCGGGAGCGCAGGTACGGGCGGTGGCGGCGGGCCGGGTCGTGTTCGCGGGCCGGGTCGCCGGAAGGGGCGTCGTGTCGCTGGCCCTCGCCGGTACGGATCTGCGGACGACGTACGAGCCGGTGCGGGCGACGGTGCGGAAGGGCGACGAGGTCACGGCGGGGGACGTCGTCGGCACGCTGGAGGCGGCCGGCGCGCACTGCGCGGGCGGCTGTCTGCACTGGGGTCTGCGCCGGGGCGAGCGGTATCTCGATCCGCTGTCCCTGCTGCCCCCGGCGCTCCTGCGCAGAGCCCCGTCACGCCTGCTTCCGGTCCTGACGCAGCACCCGTAGTGCCCGTGGCTCCCGCGGCACCACCGGCCCGACCGCCGGGGCGGCGCGGCATGGTGCGATGCGGTGGCCCCGTAACCGGCGAACGACCATCGGCGGCGCGGCGCGCACCCGCAGCCGGCGCCCCGGCGAGGTCAGGCGGACACGCCTCGCAGTGCCATCGACACCGCGGCGTCCGCGATCACGTCGGGGTTCTCGGCCGCACCCAGTTCCAGGCGTCGTACGGCCGTGTCCACGAGCCCCTGGAGCAGCATCGCGGCGAGGCGGGGCTCGCGGTGACCCAGGTCGGCGAGGGCTTCGACGATCATCGAGATCAGTCCGCCGTGAGCGGCCCGGATCTTCTCGCGGGCGCCCGCGTCCAGCTCGCTCGCGGAGATGGCTACGACGGCCCGGTGCCGCCGGTCACCGACCAGCTCCAGCTGCTTGCGCACATAGGCCTCGATCTTCCCCTCGGCGGTGTCGGCGGCGGCCATGGCCGCCTCGACCTCGGCCGCCCACACGGGGAAGTCGACCGCGCACAGTTCCTCGACGACGGCGGCCCTGGAGCGGAAGTACTCGTAGACGGAGGACCGCGCCAGGCCCGTCCGCTGTGCGAGCGCGGGGAAGGTCAGGGCTTCCGTCCCGCCCTCGGACAGCAACGACCGGGCTGCGTCCAGCAGGGCGGCCCGCTGCATCGACCGGTGCTCGGCCACGGAGGCCGCTCTGATCCTTGGCACGCCTTCCACTGTACGGACGGGCCCGGCGGTACGGGAGCGAGTACGGCAGGACGCGGCGGCGAAGGCGGCGGTACGGGAGCGAGTACGGCAGTACCGCGACGCGTACGGCGTCAGCGGCCGAAGGCGGCGAGCTTCGCCCGTAGCTGAAGCACCGATTTGGTGTGGATCTGGCTGACGCGGCTCTCGGTGACGCCGAGGACGTTGCCGATCTCGGCGAGGGTCAGGCCCTCGTAGTAGTAGAGCGTCACCACGGTCTTCTCCCGCTCGGGCAGGGTGTTGATGGCCCGCGCGAGGAACCGGCGCAGCTCGCGGTCCTCGGCCACCTCGACCGGGTTGTCGGCGGCGGTGTCCTCCAGCGTGTCCATGAAGCTGAGGCCGTCGCCGCTCTCGCTGCCGACGTGCAGCAGCTCCTCCAGGGCGACCACGTTGGCCAGGGACAACTGACTGAACACGGCGTGCAGTTCGTCGACGCGGATGCCCAGCTCGGCGGCGACCTCCTGTTCGGTGGGGGTGCGCCGCAGCCGCGCCTCCAGGGTGGCGTAGGCGCGCTCCACGTTGCGGGCCTTCTGCCGCACGGATCTCGGGATCCAGTCCAGGGCGCGCAGTTCGTCGATCATGGCACCGCGGATGCGGGTGATCGCGTAGGTCTCGAACTTGATCTCCCGGTCGATGTCGAACTTCTCGATCGCGTCGATCAGGCCGAAGACGCCGGAGGAGACGAAGTCGGCCTGTTCGACGTTGGGCGGCAGCCCCACGCTCACGCGTCCCGCCACGTACTTCACGAGGGGCGAGTAGTGCAGGATCAGCTGCTCCCGCAGTCGCTCGTCTCCCGTCGCCTTGTACGACCGCCAGAGCTCGTCGAGCGTGGAGGGAGCGGGCGGACGCACGCTGCCACCGTCGCGGGCGGCCGGCGGGACCGCCGCCCGGTCGGAGCCGGAGGTGTGCTGGGGCATTCGTCGCCTTGTGCCGTTCTGCCGTGAATCAGGTCGGGTCGTGGTGGGTGGGTGCAGCTGTCGGTCTGGTGTCGAGTTGCCGGCCTGTCGGCCGATGTGTGCCGGAATCCTCGTGAGCGTAGCGTGACTGGACTGTCGCGGTGTGCGAAGGGCGAGGCGGACTCCCCGTGCCGGGGCCTTCCGCCGCCCTTCCCGCCCGTCACCGACGGTCGCTCTGTGTGACTCCGAGGGGCGTCAACTGCCGGAATTCCCAAGGGGGTAGGCGTTCCCCCGGACGGCCGAACACGCTGCGTCAACACGGGTCCGCGCGGTCGCGGACGGATGCCACTGCCTGGCGTGTCAACTTCCAGCCGTCGCCGAGCCGTTCGACGTAACCAAGTGCTCGTAGTTCGTACAGTTTCGCGATCGCGTCCTCGGGTGTGGTCTGCGCGCCTCGGGCGATCTCCGCCGTGTCGGCCGCGCCCCGGCCCGGCAGGGCGGCCAGGACCTGCCGGGCGCCGGGTTCCAGCAGGTCCCGCGGGAGGACGGGGCCGCGTCGGGCGGGTGCGAGCTCTCCGATGCCGCCGACCAGTTCTACGACCTCCGCCGCGTCGGTGACGAGGACGGCGTCGCCGCGCAGCAGCTCGTGCACCCCGGCCGAGAGTGCGCTGGTGGCGGGGCCGGGGACGCCCATGGTGTGCCGGCCGAGCCGCTGTGCGGCGCGGGCGGTGACCAGGGAGCCGCTGCGGTGGGCGGCCTCGACGACGACCGTGCCCGCGGTGAGCGCCGCGATCACCCGGTTGCGCAGCACGAACCGGCTGGGCGTGGGATGGTCGCCGGGTGGCAACTCGCCTACCACGAGGCCCTGTTCCGCGATCCTGTTGATCAACTCGGTGTGGCCCCGCGGGTAGGGCCGGTCGACGCCGCAGGCCAGGACGGCGACGGTGGCACCGCCCGCACCGAGGGTGCCGCGGTGGGCGGCGCCGTCGATGCCGTAGGCGCCGCCGGAGACGACGACCCAGCCGCGTTCGGCGAGGCCCGCGGCGAGAGCGGCGGCCATGTGGGCGCCGTACGGGGTGCAGGCGCGGGCGCCGACGACGGCGACGGATCTCAGCGCCCACATCCGCAGGCTGGGCCGGCCGCGCACCCAGAGCCCGATCGGCCGGGCGTCACCCAGGTCGTCGAGCTGCCGGGGCCACTCGGGGTCACCCGGCGCGACGAACCGCGTCCCGGCCCGCGCCGCCGTGTCCAGGTCACGGCGGGGGTCGGCGCCGGCGGCCCGGGCCCGCAGGCCGTCCCACCGCCGGCCGCTGACGCCGGGCAGCGCGGCCCCGCGCCCCCGCAGCCGCCGCACCACTTCGAGCGGCCCGAGCTCACGCACCCACCGCCCACCGACCTCGTCACCGGGTTCGAGGACCCGACTGAGGAAGGCCCGAGCCACCAGTTCCTCGTCGGCCTCACCGACGGCGCCGGTCAGGGGTGTGTCCCGGGAACGGTCGACGTGGTCGGCGGCACCGGTCGTACCCCGCCGACCGCCGGCCCGACCCACCGCCCCGGTCAGGTCCGCACCCCGACGACCCTCACCCGGCTCCACCACCCCCGTCACGTCAGCGCCCCGATCGTCAGCGGCACGCCGCGCGGTACGCCGGTACGCAGTTGCAGGGCCAGGGCGACGTCGGTGGCGTCCGGCCGGTCGTGGCCGACGAGGTCGGCGACGGTCCAGGCGACGCGCAGCACCCGGTCGAGGCCGCGGGCGGTGAGCAGCCCGCGTTCGAGGCTGCGTTCGGCCTCGTCCATCGCGCCGGGCGCGGGGCGCCAGCGGGTGCGCAGCTCGCGGCCCGGCACTTCGCCGTTGGTCAGCCAGGGGCTGCCGGCCAGTCGTGCCGTGGCGCGTTCGCGGGCGGCGCGGACCCGGTCGGCTACGGTCGCGGTGCTCTCCCCGCCCGGTCCGCGTCCGGCGAGTTCGGCACGGCCTACGGGTTCGACCTCGACACGCAGGTCGACGCGGTCGAGCAGCGGGCCGGAGAGCCGGGCCTGGTAGCGGCGGACCGCCGACGGCGGGCATTCGCAGGAGGTGTCCCGGCGCGAGAAGCGTCCGCAGGGGCAGGGGTTGGCGGCGAGGACCATGAGGAACTTCGCCGGGAAGCGGACCACGCCGGTGCTGCGGGCGATCACCACGTGCCCGGATTCCAGTGGCTGCCGCAGGGCGTCCAGCGCACGCACCCCGAATTCTGGGGTTTCGTCCAGGAAAAGCACCCCTCTGTGTGCGAGGGAGACCGCGCCGGGCCGTGCGCTGTTCGTGCCGCCGCCGACGAGGGCCTGCATGGTCGCGGAGTGGTGCGGGGCGCAGTACGGGGGTGTGTCGATCAGTGGTCTGCCCGGTGGCAGCAGCCCGGCGACCGAGTGCACCGCCGTGACCTCCAGTGACTCGGTCCGGGTGAGGCGGGGCAGGACGGTCGGCAGTCGCTCGGCGAGCATCGTCTTGCCGGCGCCGGGCGGGCCCTCAAGGAAGAGATGGTGGCCTCCGGCGGCGGCCACCTCCACGGCGGTGCGCGCTGCGTGCTGTCCGACGACGTCGGCCAGGTCGGGGGCGTGCTGCTGGTGGCCGGGTCCGAGGTGCATTCCGGCGGCGGCGTCCGTGCCGGGCAGGCGCAGGCCGGACAGGAGCGGGTCGGGGCGGCTCGGTTCGGGCGCGTCGGCTTCATCCTCGGGTACGGGCTCGTCGGTGAGGACGGCGATCAGCTGGCGCAGGCTGCGCACGCCGAGCACCGACACACCGGGGACGAGGGAGGCCTCGGCGGCGGCGCACTCGGGGACGACGACCTGTTCGTACCCCGCGTCGGCCGCGGCCAGCACGGCGGGCAGGGTGCCGCGTACGGGCCTGACCCGGCCGTCGAGGCCCAGCTCGCCGATCATCACGATGTCGGCGAGGACGCGCGGGTCGATGCGTTCCGCCGCGCCCAGCACCGCGCAGGCCACGGCCAGGTCGAAGCCGCTGCCCGCCTTCGGGACGGAGGCGGGGCTGAGTCCGACGGTGAGTTTCTTCTGCGGCCACTCGGCGCCGGAGTTGACCACCGCGGCCCGCACCCGGTCGCGGCTCTCGGAGAGGCTCTTGTCGGGGAGGCCGACCAGGGTGAAGGCGGCGACGCCCGGTTCGAGGTCGGCCTGGACCTCGACGACCACGCCCTCGACTCCGAGGAGGGTCACCGAGCAGGTGCGTGCGAAGCCCATGTCAGGCCACCCCCCGCACATGCTCGACGACGGGTGCGCCGCGCGGGGGCAGGACCACACCGACCAGGTCGATGCGGACCCCGCCGGGCGGGGCTCCCCCGTGGGTGTGCATCCAGTGCTCGGCGAGGGCCCGGAGCCGGTCGGCCTTGGCCGGGGTCACGGCGGCCATGGGATGTTCGTAGGTCTCGGCCCTGCGGGTCTTCACCTCGCACACGACCAGGACGTCCCCGTCCCGGGCGACGATGTCGATCTCGCCGGATCGTCCTGCCCGCCAGTTGCGGGCCAGGACCGCCATGCCGGACGCGGTCAGGCGGCGTGCGGCCAGTGTCTCGCCGTAGCGTCCGAGTGCGCTGCGTGCCTGCTGGGTGTGACGGATGTGTCGGGTGTTCATGTCGGCACCACCTCCGGTGCCAACCGTCGCCCGAACCCCGCCGACTGTTGGATCTTGGTGCGTTACCGGCCGGTTGTGGACAACTCCCTCACTCGTCCGGGTGAAATCCAGGGGCGACCGGCCCCTTTGCCCGACGGGTGCGCATCAGCTGCCCGGCAGCTCCAGATCGCTCTTGTTCAGCTCCTCGATGTTCACGTCCTTGAACGTGAGCACCCGCACCTGCTTCACGAAGCGCGCCGGCCGGTACATGTCCCAGACCCAGGCGTCCGCCATGGACACCTCGAAGAACACCTCGCCCTGGACCGAGTGCACCTGCATCTCGTAGTCGTTGGTCAGGTAGAAGCGCCGCTCGGTCTCGATCACGTATTTGAACAGACCGACGACATCGCGGTACTCCCGGTAGAGCTTCAGCTCCATCTCGGTCTCGTACTTCTCGAGGTCCTCGGCGCTCATGGCATGTTCCCCTTCAGCCGTGCGATCCCCCCATTGTGCGCCAGTCCCGGTGCCCTCTAGACGATTTCCGTCTCCAGGGTCACGGGCCCGGCCGGGGCACCTTCGTCGAGCAGCACGCGCAGCAGCTCGGCGAGTCTCGTCGGGTACACCGTCTCATGCGTCCGGCTCAGTTCCGCACAGGTCCACCACCTCGCCCCGACGACACTGCGCCGCTCCAGCTCGGTGAGGGCCGCGGCCCGGGTCGCCGTCGTCGTCGTACGGGCCAGGTAGTACCACTCGTCCTGGTCCCAGCGGCGGCCCGCGAACGGGAACGAGCACTGCCGCCGCCACAGCACCGGGCCCAGCTCGACCTCGGTGATGCCCGTCTCCTCGGCGAGTTCCCGCAGGGCGGCCTGTTCACGGGTCTCGTCGCCCTCCACACCGCCGCCCGGTGTGAACCACCAGTCGTCGGCCGGGTCGCCCGGCTCGTGGCCGTGCAGCAGCAGGATGCGGTCGTCGGGGTCGAGCAGCACGACCCGCGCCACCTTCCGCAGATCCCGCGCCTCTTCCCTCGTCTCTTCCGGCTCCCCGGCGTGGTCAGCGGGCACCGGCGGGCTCCGTCGTACGGGCGGTGGAGCGGGAGCGGGCGCCCAGCCGCTTGGCGACCGGCCCGTACGCGCCGCCGCCGAGGACGAGGACCGCGCCGCCGATCACCAGGGCGACGATCGTGCGCAGCGGGCCCGGCTCGGACAGCGGACCCAGCGCCTCGAAGCCGGTGGGCCGCTTCAGCATGCCGCCCCATGGCCACACCACGGCGTCCACACGGGCCGTGACCGCGCTGCGCGCCACGGTGCCGCCGGCGGCGTCGGTGAGGTGGGCGGTGGAGTCGAGGGAGCCGCGCCGCTCGTCGCCGAGCAGGAACAGCCGGCCCTCGGGCACCGTCACGGTGGGGAAGCCGGTGATCTCGGCCTGGCTGCCGGCGGGGAGGTACGGCTCGTCGATCTGCTTGCCGTTCACGGTCAGCTTGCCGTCGGTGCAGCAGGCGACGGTGTCGCCGCCGACCGCGACGACCCGCTTGACGACGGGGGCGTTGCTCACCCAGGTCCTGTCCGTGAAGACCACGACGTCACCGCGGCGCACCTGGTCGCCGTCGACGCGCTGCGCCAGCACACGGTCGCCCGCGCCGATGGTGGGTGTCATCGAGCCGGTCGGCACGGTGTACGGCCGGTAGACCACCGCGCCCCAGACGAAGCCACCGAGGAACAGCACCAGGCCCAGTGCCACCGCCAGCCCGGACAGCCGGTGCCCGAGCCGGCCGCCCGCCGGGGTGCCGGGGCTCTTCGCACCCGCGCGTATCGTGCTCTCGCCGCTCATGGGTCCGCACCCTACCCGGCAGTACCGAGCCCGGCCCACCCACCGGCCGGACTCGGAAGGTCAAGAAGTGACCATCAGCGGCGAGTGCTCAGTCCTGCCGGCGACGGCGGCGCCACAGCGCCACCGGCACCACTCCGGCCAGCGCGAGCGCGTCCGGGGCGACCGTCAGGGAGCGCGCGGAGGACGCGGCGGGCGACTGGTCGCCCAAGCCGGGCTGCTCGAAGGTGTCCGGGACGGGCAGCGTGCCCCAGCGGTTGATCGGCCAGGCCTTGACGATGGCACGGCCGACGACCTTGTCGACGGGGACGAAGCCGTGGTTGCGGTCGTGCTGGTTGTAGCGCGAGTCGCGGGAGTTCTGCCGGTGGTCGCCCATGACCCAGATGTAGCCCTCCGGCACCTTCACCGTGAACTGGCCGCCGTCCTCGCCCTCGCTGCACGGGGTGTTGCCCGGGTAGACGTACGGCTCGTTCAGCGCCTTGCCGTTGACCCTCATCGGGCCGGTCCCCTTGCAGGAGACGGTGTCGCCGCCGACGCCGATGACCCGCTTGATGAGGTCCTTCTCCTCCGCGGACGGCATGAGGCCGATCCAGCTGAGGACCTTCTGCAGGGCGTTCGGCTTCGGCGTCGGCTCGCCGGCCAGCCAGTTGTCCGGGTCGTGGAAGACGACGACCTCGCCGCGCTCGGGCTCGGAGCCGAACCAGGGGGTGAGTTTGTCGACGAGGACCCGGTCCCCCTTCTGGAGGCTGTTCTGCATCGACTCCGAGGGGATCGAGAACGCCTGCACCAGGAAGGTCTTGATCAGCAGCGCCAGGATCAGCGCGATACCGATCAGGATCGGCAGCTCCTTCCAGAAGGAGCGGGGCTTCTTCGGTCCGCCCGAACCGGCCTCGCCCCGGTCCCCGCTCCGGTCGTCGCGGGCCGTGCCGTCGTCGGCCGCGCCCGCGTCACTCCCGCCGGTCAAAGCGCTGTCCGCGGCCGGTGCGGCCGACTCCACGGGGCGTCCGCGATGCTCCTCGCCGTCGTGTCCCGACCGTGCGCCAACCGCCACATCCCCCACGCCAACTCCTTACTCTCTGCCGCCGCCCGCGCCGCACTCGGCGCAGGCCCACCACTCCCATAACGAGCGGGAGTTCCGCAGGGATCGGGAGAGGGACCGCTTGGTTCACTTCGTCGGGGGCAACCCTATGCGACACCGGTGCGGCCACGGTCGACCCGGAGGTCGAGTCGGTCACCGAAGCGTAGGTTTTCGGCTCGTCGAGGGTGCTCCAGTGGCCGAGCGGCCAGGCGATCACCATGGCGCGTCCGACGACTTCGTCCTCGGAGACCGTACCGCCGTAGTCGGTGTCCTGGTGGGAGCGGGAGTCCGCCGAGTTGGCGCGGTGGTCGCCCATCACCCACAGCCGCCCCTTCGGGACGGTGATGTCGAAGGGCGTGTCGGAGGGGGCGTTGTCCGGGAAGAGGTAGTCCTCGTTCAGGGGGACGCCGTTGACGGTGACGCGGCCCTGCGCGTCGCAGCACTTGACGTGGTCGCCGCCGACGCCGACGACCCGCTTGATGAGGTCCTTCTCGTTGTCGGACGGCAGCAGGCCGATGAAGGTGAGGGCCTCCTTGACCTGCTTGACGACGACCGGGTCGTCCTTCTTGCGGGTGGTCTGCTCGTCCTGCAACCAGCCGCCGGGGTCCTTGAACACCACGACGTCCCCGCGCTGCGGCTTGGAGCCGAACCACGGGGTGAACTTGTCGACGAGGACCCGGTCGCCGATGCGGATCGTCTGCTCCATGGAGCCGGACGGGATCACGAACGCCTGGACGAGGAAAGTCTTCAGCACGAGCGCTATCAGCACGGCGACGCCGATGAGGAGCGGGATCTCCTTCACGGCGCTGCGCCTGCGCCGGCGCTTGACCTTTTTCTGCAGCTTGCGGCGCTCCGCGCGGGTGCGTCCCGCGACCGGGGAGGAGGTGCGCCGGGCGCCGGTGGGCAGAAGGTTGTCGGCGGGGCTCTGGGGGACGCCCCGGGGTTTGCCGCGGCTACCCATGGGCGCCCTCCGCGGCGGGCACACGCGCGTACGCGTCGGGGCGGTGCAGGCGCCTGGCATGGGAGAGCGGCCATACGATCCAGTCGGCGCGGCCGACGACCGCGCCGACCGGCACCATGCCGCCGCCCGGCGAGCCGAGGTGGTCGCGTGAGTCGCTGGAGGCGCTGCGGTGGTCGCCCAGCAGGAAGAGCCGCCCGTCGGGCACGACCACGTCGAACGGCACCGTGGACGGCTCGTCCCCCGGGTACAGGTAGGCGGACTCGTCGACCGGCCGGCCGTTCACCGTGATCCTCCCCTCCTTGTCGCAGCAGACCACGTGGTCTCCCCCCACACCCACAACGCGTTTGATGTAGTCGGCGTCCCCGAAATACCCGGTGCCGTCGAACACAATCACGTCTCCGCGCTGCGGCTCGGCACCGAAACGGTACGCCAACTTATTTACGAGGACGCGGTCCCCGATCCTCAATCCGCTCTCCATCGATCCTGACGGGATCTCGAACGGCCGGGCCACGAGCAGGTTGAGGAGCAGCGCGAAGAGCAGGCAGACCAGCGCGGTGAGGGTGATCCTGCCGCCGGGAAGCCGGGCTGTGACACGGGACAGGAACGCAAAACGCGACCGTCCCTCCGTGTCCCCGGGTGCGGGGTCGGAGGGGCGGTCGCGTTCCGTCGGCCGTGCTGCGGTGTCCATCGGGGCCAGATGCTATCCGGCCCGGCCGGGCACGCCCGCGCGAGATCAGTTCTCGCGCTTCTCCTTGATCTTCGCCGCCTTGCCGCGCAGGTCGCGCAGGTAGTACAGCTTGGCGCGGCGCACGTCACCGCGGGTGACGAGCTCGATCTTCTCGACGATCGGGGTGTGCACCGGGAAGGTGCGCTCGACGCCGACGGAGAAGGAGACCTTGCGGACGGTGAAGGTCTCGCGCACGCCGGAACCCTGGCGGCGGATCACAACGCCCTTGAACTGCTGCACACGGGAGCGGTTGCCCTCGATGACGCGCACGTGGACGTTGACGGTGTCACCCGGGCGGAAGGCCGGGATGTCGCTGCGGAGCGACGCGGCGTCGACGGAGTCGAGCAGGTGCGACATGTCGTCTGCTTTCTTCGCTGATGCCACAGGTCATCAACGGGAACTAGATGGTTCTGGGAAGTGCTGCCGTCGTCGGAGCGGGCGTCGTCTCCCCCTGTGGCAGGGGCGCACACCGGACGGCGGACAACAGCGGCCTATTCTTCCACGCCGTCGGCCCTGCGCCAAAATCGGCCGTAGGGCTCGCCGTCGGGGTCGGGTTCCCAGCCGAGGACGGAGAGCATCTCGCGGTCCTTCTTGTCGAAGGCCTTGGGCTCGCACCGCTCGATGAGGTCGGGCCGGTTCTGTGTGGTGCGGCGCAGGGCCTGGTCGCGCCGCCAGCGGGCGATCTTCCCGTGGTGGCCGCTGAGCAGCACCTCGGGGATGTCCCGGCCGCGCCACAGGGGCGGCTTGGTGTAGACGGGGCCTTCGAGGAGGTTGGCCATGGCGCCGGGGGCGAAGGAGTCGTCGCGGTGGGACTCGGCGTTGCCGAGGACGCCGGGCAGCAGCCGGGCGACGGCCTCGGTGATGACGAGGACGGCCGCCTCGCCGCCGGCGAGGACATAGTCGCCGATGGACACCTCGTACACGGGCATACGGGTGGCGTACTCGTCGATGACGCGGCGGTCGATGCCCTCGTAGCGGGCGGGCGTGAAGATCAGCCAGGGCCGTTCGGAGAGCTGGACGGCGAGGTCCTGGGTGAAGGGCCGGCCGCTGGGGGTGGGCACGATGAGGGCGGGGGTGGCGGCGCCGGCCTCGTAGCCGTCGGCGAGGACGGTGTCGAGGGCGTCGCCCCAGGGCTCGGTCTTCATGACCATGCCGGGGCCGCCGCCGTAGGGGGTGTCGTCGACGGTGTGGTGGCGGTCGTAGGTCCACTGCCGCAGGTCGTGCAGGTGCACGTCGAGGCGGCCACGCGCGCGTGCCTTGCCGACGAGGGAGACGTTCAGCGGCTCCAGGTACTCGGGGAAGATCGTGACGACGTCGAGTCTCATGCCTGGTCGTCCCTGGTGGAGGCGATCTCCGCGCGGTCGTCGATGAGGCCGGGCGGCGGGTCGATGACGGCCTTCTGCTCGGCGAGGTCGATCGCGGTGACGATCTCCTCGACGAAGGGGATCATGACCTCGCTGCCGTCGGGCCGTTCGACGATGAACAGGTCCTGCGAGGGCAGGTGGGAGATCTCGGTGATCCGGCCGACCTCGGTGCCGTCGGCGAGGACCACGTCGAGGTCGATCAGCTGGTGGTCGTAGTACTCGTCCTCCCCGTCGGGCAGCTCGTCGGGGTCGATGTCGGCGATCAGGAGGGTGTTGCGCAGCGCCTCGGCGGCGTTGCGGTCGTCGACGCCCTCGAACCGCAGGAGCAGCCGGCCGCTGTGGACGCGGCCGGAGGCGATGGTGAGGGGACCCCGGGAGGCGGGGTCGGTGGCGAGCACGGCACCGGGGCCGAGCCGCAGTTCGGGCTCGTCGGTGCGGACCTCCACGGTGACCTCGCCCCTGATGCCGTGGGCGCGGCCGATCCGTGCGACTACCAGCTGCACGTCTTCCATTCTCCTGTCAGTACGACTGCGGCCGGGACGGCCGGTACGGCATCGAGGCGGCCGTACGACGCCGGGACCGGGCCGATGGCGAGGCGGCCGGAGAGCCGTCCGGTGTACGGGGCCGGAGCGGCCGTTTCGGCGCCGGGCGGCGATACGACTGCGGGCCGGGGACGGCCTCATGGCCCTCCCCGGCCCGAGCCGGTGCTGTGCGAAGCGTCAGCGGACGTGGTCCACGTCGACGAGGTCGACGCGGACTCCGCGACCGCCGATGGCGCCCACGACGGTGCGCAGAGCGCGTGCGGTACGGCCGTTGCGGCCGATCACCTTGCCGAGGTCGTCGGGGTGGACCCGAACCTCGAGCACACGCCCGCGACGCAGGTTGCGAGAGGCGACCTGCACATCGTCAGGGTTGTCGACGATGCCCTTCACGAGGTGCTCGAGAGCCTCCTCGAGCATGCTCAGGCCTCGGTCGACTCGGACTCGGCGGCAGCCTCGTCCTTCTTCTCAGCCTTCTTCTTCGGGGTGATCGCCTCACCCTTGGCCTCGTCGTCACCGCCGAGGGCCTCGAACGACGGACGCGCGGGCTTCTCGGCCGGCTGCAGCAGCGGCGCCGGGGCGGGCTCGCCCTTGAACTTCTGCCAGTCGCCGGTCTTCTTCAGGATGGCGAGCACGGGCTCGGTCGGCTGAGCGCCGACGGAGAGCCAGTACGCCACCCGCTCGGAGTCGACCTCCATGACCGACGGGTTGTACGTCGGCTGGTACTTGCCGATCTCCTCGATGGCCCGGCCGTCACGGCGGGTACGGGAGTCGGCGACGACGATGCGGTAGTGAGGCGAACGGATCTTGCCCAGACGCTTCAGCTTGATCTTGACTGCCACGGGAGTGGATTCTCCTGGAATTGACGTGGTTGGGCACGGCGGGTTCGCCGCGTGGGGTTGCGGTACCCGAATGCCCGATGGACGCGTCAGCCGGAGGAGAGAGGGGTCCTGTGCGGCTGTCGAGTACAGCTAGCCATTGTGCCATACCCCGGGGACCCCTTCCGGCGCAGGGCCGGGACGTATGCATGACAACGGACGCGGGGCGAGGGCGCGGACGGCGAGAACGGGGCCTCACCAAGGACGCGGGCGCGGGGCGGCACGGCCGCGGACATGCCGAGATGCCGCGCGTGCTGCGGACACGCGCGGCACCCGTACGGCGCGGGGCCGCACCGGCAGCCACGAGATGCCGGTACCCGGTCACCCGCCGTCCGTCACGCCGCCCCCGCCACCTCGGGGATGCGGAACGGCTTGCCGCAGCCGCCGCACACGATCGGCGCCTGGGCGAGGACGGACGGCACCACGCGCACATTGCGGCCGCAGTCGCACACGGCCTTCACGCGGACGCCGCCGCCGGAGGAGCCGTGCCGGGCGGCCGGGCCGCGGAAGGCCCGGGTGGTCTCCGCGGAGGTGGCCGCCGAATGGGCCTTGAGCGCCCGCTGGAGGCGCTCGATGGTGGAGCGGTAGCGCCGCTTCGCCTCGGGGCTGAGCGTGACCAGGGAGAAACCGCTGCTCGGGTGCGGCTCGTCCGGGTGGTCCAGACCCAGCTCCTCGGCGATGGCGAGGAATCTGCGGTTGTGGTAGCGGCCGGCACGGGAGGTGTCGCGTACGCCGCGCGCGGCGGCGATGCCATGGACTGCCTCATGGAGCAGTCGCTCGAAGGAGAGTTCGTGACCGCACGCGGACGACGACTCCCCGATCAGTGACTCGGGTGCGGCAAGGTCCGGCAGCTCGGGGTGGTGCCGCTGAATGTCGGCCCACGCCTGCGCCAGCTCTGCGGCGAGTACAGGTGGTGTCTGTGTCGTGCTCACGTAATGACAACGAACCTGGGGCCCTGTGTGTTCCGATTCCGGGGCATCCCAAATAATTTGCACGTACCCGTCAGTTGGCGCTGATGCGTCCTGACGAGGGCGGGTGCGCTGATCTGCGGAGAAGCCGCCCAGGTCGTAGTAAGGCGGTACGTAGTCCGACGTACGCCCCGGCGCGTAGAGCCACTCCACGCGCCGGGGAGGCGATGCGCGCCGTGCGCGCAAGAGGTGTTTCGGACGCGTCCGCGCCCAAGGGCTCTGCCTCAGTAAGCGCGCGCGACGATCGCGACGTTACCCGGTGCGTCCCCGTCGGCCGGCACCGACCCGTCCTCGGCGACCAGACACCGCACCGTCACGGCGTGATCGGCGAGCTTGTTCTCGCCCTCCTCGCCGAGCACCGCCCACGGGATGCGCGCCCAGCCGCCGGAGGTCGCGGCCTCGACGGCCTCCTCCAGGGTGGAGACATCGCTGGTACGGGACTCGCGGCGGTCCCGCGACTGCTTCAGCAGCAGCGCCTGGTCCTCCTCCAGGATGCCCGGCAGCATCCCGGGCAGCGCGTCCAGCGCCACCGGCTCCTTCCCGCCGGGGATGCGCCGCGCCAGCATCGCGGTGCCGTTCTCCAGGTCGCGCGGGCCGATCTCCACCCGCACCGGCACACCCTTCAGCTCCCAGTCCACGGCACGCCGGCCGAACGGCACATCGGTGCGGTCGTCGACATGGACGCGGACCCCGGCCGCCCGCAGCCGGTCGCCGACCTCACGCACCTTGGCCAGAACCGCCTCGTCGCCCTTGATCGCCAGGACGACCGCCTGGATCTGCGCCAGCCGCGGCGGGACCCGCAGACCGTTGTCGTCGCCGTGCATCATCACCAGCGCGCCGATCATGCGGGTCGTCGAGCCCCAGGACGTCTGCCAGACCAGCTCCTGCCGGCCGTCCTTCGACAGATACGAGGTGTTGAACGCCTTGGCGAAGTTCTGCCCCAGCTCATGACTGGTGGCCATCTGCAACGCCTTGCCGTCGCCCATCATCCCCTCCAGCGTGAGGGTGTTGACCGCTCCCGCGAACCGCTCCTTGGCGGTCTTGCGGCCGGGCACGACGTCCATGGCGAGGACGTTCACCATGAAGTCCTCGTACACCTTCCGGTGGATGTGCGCGGCGAAGTCCCGCGCCTCCTCGAACGTGGCGTGCGCGGTGTGGCCCTCCTGCCACAGGAACTCGCTGGTGCGCAGGAACAGCCGGGGCCGCAGCTCCCAGCGGACCACGTTCGCCCACTGGTTGATCAGCAGAGGCAGATCCCGGTAGCTCTGCACCCACTTGGAGAAGTAGTCGTTGATGATCATCTCGGAGGTGGGGCGGACCACCGCCGGCTCCTCCAGCTCCTTGCCGCCGCCGTGCGTCACCACGGCCAGCTCGGGCGCGAAGCCTTCGACGTGGTCGGCCTCCTTGACGAGATAGGACTGCGGGATCAGCAGCGGGAAGTACGCGTTCTGGGTCCCGGTCTCCTTGATCCTGGCGTCCATCTCGGCCTGCATCCGCTCCCACAGCCCGTACCCGTACGGTCGGATGACCATGGTGCCGCGCACCGGGCCGTTGTCGGCCAGCTCCGCCTTGTTGATCAGATCCTGGTACCAGCGCGGGAAGTCCTCGGCGCGCGGTGTGAGCACGGGTGTCTTGGCCATGGCGCGATGGTACGGGCCCACGTTGCCGACATGTGAAATCTCGCCACCCCCGCCCCGGGACGCAAACCGGAGGCCCGTTCCACTGGACGGCCGCGCGGAGGCGGAGTTTCCTGGCATACGGGGGAAGTGAGAGCGCACTGCACAGGGGGGCCATGCACACGCACATACGGGCACAGCGGCAACTCTCGGCGATTGGGGCGCTTACCTATGACACCTACGCTCGTGCGGCAACCGGTTCCACACGCGGGCCCCGCTCCCCGCGTGGATCTGTGTGCACGCGCGCGTGACTGGTCCGAGATCCAGGAACGCATGCTGGTCCCGCTCTACGAGGCCGTCTACGAGCGTCTTGAAGTGGGTCCCCGCACGCGACTGCTGGGCCTGGGCTGCGGCTCGGGTCTGGCCCTGCTGATGGCCGCCGCGCGCGGCGCGGAGGTCACCGGCGTCGAGTGCCACTCCCCCGAACGGCTCGCCCTCGCCCGCGAGCGGCTCCGGCCGGAACCCGCCGGCGCACACGCGCGCGGCGGCCCACGGCTCGTCGAGGGGGCCCCGCACGACGCGGCCGGCGCCCGCCCGGCGCCGTACGGGCTGGTGACCGCGTTCGAACCCATCGGCTGCCTGGCCGGAGACGCGAACGAACTCGCGGAGCTGCTGACGGACGCGATTCCGCTCGCCGAGCGCGGCGCGGCGGTGGTCCTCTCCGGCTGGGGTCCGCCGGAGCGGTGCGCCACCTCCTCGGTGCTGCGGGTGGCGGCCCGGCTGGCCGACCCGCTGCGCACCCCGGGCGGCTGGCGTCCGGCGCTCCGCGACGACCTGGAGGAGGTCGCCGGGTGGGCCGGTCTGGTGCCGGACGGCTCGGGCCGGGTCTCCTGCCCGTTCGGCTACCCCGGCACCGACGCCGCCGTACGCGGGCTGCTGTCCACGGGGCTGTTCGACGCGGCGGTCGTCACCGCCGGGCAGGAGCAGGTGGAGAAGGAGCTGACCGAGGCCCTGCACCCGCACCGGCGCGCGGACGGCACGGTGTGGATGCCGAACGTCTTCCGGTACCTCGTCGCGCGCGTGCCCTGACCGGCACGGCACGGCACCGGACCCCTCGGGCACCTTCCCGCGCGCGTGCCGGCACCGCAGCCCTTCGCACGCCACCGGACACCGGCGCCGTCGGCGCACCTCCACGCGCGCGTGCCGACACAAGAACGGTGCGCACACCACCGCGCGCGTCCCCGGGTCTCCCCGTACGGCCGCACCATCGCGCCGTCAGGAGTCGTCCTTGGTCAGCCGGGTGATGCCGGCGATGCGGTAGGCGTCGGCCTCCTCCAGCGTCTCCCGCTCCAGCAGCGCCTCCGCCAGGGCATCGAGCCGACCGCGGTGCTCGGCCAGCTTGCGGCAGGCCTCGTCGTAGCAGTCGTCGACGATGCGCCGCATCTCCGCGTCGATCACATCGAGGGTCTCCGGCGCGGCGGCCAGCCCGTACGCCTGCTGGGCGTCGCTCGGCAGCGCCGACAGCCTGCCGACGCGGTCGCTCATGCCCCAGCGGGCGACCATGCCGCGGGCGATGTTCGTGACCTGCTCCAGGTCGTTCTCCGCGCCGGTCGTCACCACACCGAAGACGACCTGCTCGGCCGCCATGCCGCCGAGCGCGCCGATGATCCGGCCCCGCAGGTACTCCTCGGTGTACGCGTACCGGTCGGTGTCCGGCGTGGACAGCGTCACGCCCAGCGCCCGCCCGCGCGGCACGATGGTGATCTTGCGGACGGGGTCGGCGCCCGGTTGCAGCATGCCGAGCAGGGCGTGCCCGCTCTCGTGGTAGGCGGTACGGCGCCGCTCCTCCGCCGGCATCACCAGCGCCCGCTCGGCGCCCAGTTGGACCTTCTCCAAGGCGTCGGACAGGTCGGACGCGGTGACCTCGTGCCGCCCGCGTTTCACGGCGAGCAGCGCGGCCTCGTTGGCGAGGTTGGCGAGTTCCGCACCGGTCATGCCCGGGGTGGTGCGGGCGACCTGGGCGAGGTCGACGTCGGGGGCGAGCGGGATCTGCCGGGTGTGGATGCGCAGGATCGCCTCGCGTCCGCCC
Organism: Streptomyces sp. XM83C; assembly: GCF_023072675.1. GTDB lineage: Bacteria > Actinomycetota > Actinomycetes > Streptomycetales > Streptomycetaceae > Streptomyces > Streptomyces thermocoprophilus. The sequence goes on along the minus strand of NZ_JALLGL010000118.1, from coordinate 362 downwards.
CGGTCGGGCGGAGACACCTGCACGACCCGGTCGAAGCGGCCGGGCCTGGTCAGCGCCGGGTCGAGAATGTCGGCGCGGTTGGTGGCGGCGATGACGATGACGCCCTCCGAGCCGGAGAAGCCGTCCATCTCGGTGAGGATCTGGTTCAGGGTCTGTTCGCGCTCGTCGTGCCCGCCGACGCTCGCGCCGCCGCCGCGCGCCCGGCCGATGGTGTCGATCTCGTCGATGAAGATGATCGAGGGGGCCGCCTTGCGGGCCTCCGCGAACAGCTCCCGCACCCGTGAGGCGCCCACTCCGACGATCATCTCGATGAACTCGGACGCCGAAGCGGAGAAGAACGGCACCCCCGCCTCCCCCGCCAC
>NZ_JALLGL010000117.1 GCF_023072675.1 Streptomyces sp. XM83C | reverse complement strand
GCGTGCGGCCGAGAGCGGCGTCAACGAGGCGAGCAGGGACCACCAAGGCTCCGGCACGCGTGCGGCCGAGAGCGGCGTCAACGAGGCGAGCAGGGACCACCAAGGCTCCGGCACGCGTGCGGCCGAGAGCGGCGTCAACGAGGCGAGCAGGGACCACCAAGGCTCCGGCACGCGTGCGGCCGAGGGCGGCGTCAGCGAGGCCGGCGGGGACGGCCATTGCACTGGCGATGGCGGCGCCCTCGGGCACGCCCGGCGGGCGCGGGAGGTCGTGGGGCGGCTGCGGGACGTCCTGCGGTCCGTGCCCGCCGACGCGCCGCTCACCGTCGGCCTGCTGCGGGCCCACGCGGACACGCTGCCGGAGCAGTCGCATCTGCTGCGGGAGTACGCCCTCGACGTGGCCCGCGAGCTGAACCGGCTCTGCGACGCCGTACCGGAGGACTCACCTCAGGCCCGGCGGGACCGGGCGCGGGCCCGGCGCCATCTCGCCCGCCGCTGCCTGGCCGTCGGCGACTGGGAGGAGGCACGCCGGGCCGCCGAGGACGCCGTGACCCTGTGCGAGGACGCGGTCGACGCCGGGACCGCGCAGCTCACCGAGGAGGCGGAGGCCCTGCTGGTGCTGTCCGAGGCCTGCCTGAGAGCCGGGCGGTACACGCAGGCGCAGCGGGCCGGGGAGCGGGCGCTCGCCCTGTACCGGACGCTGGTCGGACAGGACGGCCCGGAGCGGGAGCGCCGCGAGCACGGGCTGGTGCGGGCGCTGGTGAACCAGTCGTACGTCGCGTGGCGGCTCGACCCGGACTCGGTGCCGTTCGACCGGGTCGCCCGGTCCGACGAGCACACCGAGGAAGCCGTACGGCGCGCCCGGGAGCTGACGGACCGCCACCCGGACCTGGACCCGCTGCTGCTGCCGCGGGCGCTGGTGGCGCGCGGCACCAGCCTGTGGCACTTCCGGCGCGACGCCGAGGCGCTGACGATGACCGAGGAGGCCGTGGCAGCCGCCCGCAGGCTCGCGGCGGAGAACCCCGACGCGTACAGCGCCGACCTGGCGCGGGCCCTGATGGGGCTGGCCGTCGACCACAGCGCCGCCGGCCGGCCGCGCGGGGAGGTCATGGCGCTGGAGCGCGAGGCGATCGCGCTGCTGGAGCCGATCGCGCGGGACCTGCCCGACGTGCACGGCCCCGACCTGGCGCAACTGCTGCTCAACCTGTCCCACAGCCTGCGGGCCGACGGCCTCGCGGCGGCACGCGCGTGCGTGCGGGAGGCCGTCGCGATCCGGCGTTCCCTGGTGCGGCCCGGCGGCACCGGTGTGCCCGAACTGGCCCGCGCGGTAGGCGCGCTCGGCCATCTGGAGGCGGAGGCGGGCGACGACCGGGCGGCGGCCGGGCACTTCGCCCATGCGCTGCGGCTGTTCGAGCAGGCGCCGCTGCCGCTCAGCGCGATCGAGCTGCATGCCCGCGCCGGGGTCGCCTCCGCGCTCGCCCTTGCCCTGGACGCGCTGGGACGCGCCCCGGAGGCGCAGGCCGCGCTCGCCCAGGCGCTCGGCATCCGGCACCGCCTCCTGGAGTACGCCCCCGGCCTCTACACGCAGGGGTACGTCGCGACCCTGCACGACGGCTCCGACCTGTACCGCCGGCACGCCCGGCACGCGGCCGTCCGCATCCTGCTGCGGCAGGCCCTGCCGCACTATCGCCGGCTCGCCCGCGAGAACGCCGCCGGCCGGGAGGGGCTGGCGTTCTGTCTGCACGACCTCGGGTCCAGCTTTCTGTCCGGGCAGGCGCTGCGCGCCGACCGCGCGGTGCCGCTGCTGCGGGAGGCGTACGGGCTGCGGCGGGACCTCGCCGCCGGGGACGCCCGGCACACGGTGCTCCTCGCCGACACCTGCGCCCAGTTGAGCGTCGCGCTGCTGAGGACGGGGCGGTACGGCGAGGCCGTACCCGTCGCCGAGCACGAGGTACGGCTCCGCGACGAGCCGTCCGGGAACGGGCGGGCCGCGCGGGAGGCGAGCCTCTGTTTCGCGTTGCTGCGGCTGGCGGAGGCCCTGGAGATGGCCGGGCGCCGCCCCGCCGCGTGGCGCACCGCCCGGCGCGCGGAGGAGGCCTGCCGTGCGCTGCTCGCGGGGCCCGGTGTGCCGCCGGAGCGGGCTGCGCTGCTGTCGCACGCGCTGGCCCGGGTGCTGAGCCTCACCGGGCAGGGGCGGTGGGATCGGGCGGTGCGCGCGGTGGCGCCGGCGCGGCGGGCGGTCCGCGGCTACCGGGAGCTGGTCGCGCGGGACCCGCACCACCTCCAGTACGAGCTGAACTGCGCGGTACGGCTGCTCGCCGCCGTACTGGAACGCGTCGGCCGGCACGCCGAGGCCGCCGACGTCCTGGCACGCAAGGGAGGTTGACGCATGACGTCACCGCACGACGAGGGACCGGACGTGCCCCCGGACGGCATCCCGCACGACGAAGGACCGAAACCGACACTCGACGGCATCCCGCACGACGAACAACCGAAACCGACACTCGACGGCATCCCCCACGACGAAGAACCCGCCGTGCCCCCGGACGGCATCCCCCACGACGGAGGACCGAACGTGACCCCCGACGGCATCCCGCACGAGGAAGAACCCGCTCCGGCGTCGGACGACATCCGGCGTGACGAGGAGGACGGTGTCCGCGCGGAGGACCTGTTCTACGCGAACGTCGTGGAGTTCTTCACCGACCGGCTGTGCCACCTGCTGTCCCCGCCGCCGCCCGGCTCGGGGCGGGTGTGGTGCCCCGAGTGGTACCGGCACGCGCAGGCGGTGTCCCGGCTGGACGCCGTGTGGCGGGCATGGGAGATGCTGCGGTTCGACGGGGCCCTCGGGATCTCCAACTGGTGGCTGCACCACGCGGACCCGCACTGGCGTGCGCTGACCGATCCCGTCACCGGGCCGTTCGCCCACTGCGCCGACGGGCACGGCACGGCGGAGTCGCTGCCGCACGTGCCGCCGCCGGAAGGGATCTTCACCGATCAGCGGCAGTGGCGGTCCCGCGACCCGTTCGCGCTGGACTGAGCGGCGCCGGGGGCGGGCGCCCGCCCGCTGTGCGTGGTGTGCCGACCGGCCGCTACACCGCCATCAGCGGTGCGTCCTCCCGCCACTTGAGGATCTTGTCGAAGCTCACCACGGCGCCGCCCCGCCCGCCCGGCAGGCCGCCGATGTGGACGTGGTCGGCGAGCTGGCGGATCAGATGCAGACCGCGGCCGTGCTCGGCGTCCTCGTACGGGGCGCGCGGGCCGCACGCGTCGGCGGGGTCGAAGCCCGGGCCTGAGTCGGTGACCTCGATCCGGCACATCTCGCCGTCGAGGTAGGCGGTGACGCGGTAGGCGGCGGAGCTGCCGGACGTGGTGCCGCCGCCGTGTTCGACGGCGTTGGCGCAGGCCTCGGTGAGGGCGACGGAGAGGTCGTAGGAGATGTCGGGGTCGACGCCCGCCGTCTCCATGGTGCCGAGCAGCAGGCGGCGCGCCAGCGGCACGCTCGCAGCCTCGCGCCGCAGATGGAGTGACCACCAGATGCTCATGCTCCAGCCTCCCGGCCGCGGCTCGACATACCGTTACGTATTGCCGCGCTTACTCATCCGTAAGCCCGGAATTGACGTGATGCCGCCCATATGGGGGATGCGCCGCAGGTCACGAACGGTGTATGGGGGACACGTTGAGCCAGGTGGGTGCCGGTCGTATCAGAACATGACCTTACGGTCCTACGGAAGCTTGTGGACCTGCCGCCCGGAAGCGGGGCGGGCAATGCGATGATGGGCCCCGCCATGACTGCCCCCCACGCGCGTCCGGGCGCGCACGAAGAGCGCACGGGACGCGGACTGCGCCTGCTGCGGGCCGCGGTGTTCGCCGCGGTCTGTGTCGTGCTGGCCGCGTGCGGGCACACGCTCGCCTCCTGCGCCACGGTCCCGCCGTGGGCGCTGGGCGCGGGCTTCCTCGGGGCCCTGGCGGTCGTGGTGCCGCTCGCCGGACGTGAGCGGTCCCTGCCCGGCATCGTGACGCTGCTCGCCGTCGGGCAGACCGTCCTGCACACCCTGTTCGGGCTGGGCCAGCACGCCGCCGGCGTCTCCGCCAGCTCCGGGGTGTCACCCTCCGACGGCTCGCTCGTCGCGCAGGCCGCGCGTCTGATGTGCGGGGCGACCGCCGCGCAGATCAGCCCGGTCCGGGCGCAGAAGATCCTCACCGACGCGCGTGTGCTGCCGTCGGCGGCGCACCACCCGGTGGACGCGCTGCCCGTCGGCCCGGACTCCCCGGCGGCCCTGCTGCCGTCCCTGCCGATGCTGCTCGGCCACGTCCTCGCGGCGCTCGCCGCGGGCTGGCTGCTGCGCCACGGCGATCTGGCCCTGCTGCGTCTGGCCTCGCTCGCCGCGCTGTCCGCGCGGGAGGTCGCCGACGGGGCGCTCGTACGATCGCTGCGCGCCGCGCTCACCCTGGTGCGCGCCCTGCTCGCCGGGCTGCCGGCCGCGCCGCAGCACGGCCCGCGGCTGCCGCGCACCGACTGGCCGGCGGCGTGCAGACCGACCGCCGCCGCACTTCAGCACAGCGTGATCCGACGCGGCCCGCCCGCCGCTCTCGCCCTCGCCGCCTGACGCGCCGCGACCACCCGCCGTATCTCCGGGAGAACCGACCGGGGAGCCGGGGCCGCGCCGTCGTGCGGCACGCGACACGGCACACGCGCGTACCTGCCCCGGTGCCTCCCGGTGCTCCTCGGGCCCGGCCTCCTTCGGCCGGTCCGGTGTCCCGCGGGCCCGTGGTCCCACCGGTGCCCGGCACGGACCTGCACGGACCGGTACGGACCGGCTCCGACCGGTACGGACCGGCTCCGACCGGCACGGACCGGTGCCCGGCTCCTGCGCATCGGCGGCCGGCCCGCACGGAGCGGCGTCCGCGCGCGTATGTCTCAGCGGTTCCCAACAGACCCAGTCGGACTCACTCGAAGTGGAGTGCTGCCTTCCATGAAGGTTTCCCGTCTCGCCGTCCCCGGCGCCCTCGCCGCCACGGCCGTCCTCACGCTGTCCTCCCCCGCCCTCGCGCACGTCTCCGTGCAGCCCGAGGGAACGGCCGCGAAGGGCGGCTACGCGGTCGTCGACTTCAAGGTGCCGAACGAGCGCGACAACGCCTCGACGACCAAGCTGGAAGTGAACTTCCCGACCGACCACCCGCTGACCTCGGTGATGCCCGAGCCGATCGACGGCTGGCAGATCGCCGTCACCAAGTCCAAGCTGGCCAAGCCACTGGAGGTGCACGGCGAGAAGGTCACCGAGGCCGTGTCCAAGGTGACCTGGACCGCCACCGACGGCGGGGTCCGCCCCGGCTTCTTCCAGAAGTTCCCGGTCTCCGTCGGCAAGCTCCCCGAGGACACCGACCAGCTCGTCTTCAAGGCGATCCAGACGTACGACAACAAGGAGGTCGTCCGCTGGATCGAGGTCCCGCAGGAGGGCCAGGACGAGCCGGACAACCCCGCCCCCGTGCTGAAGCTGTCCGCCGCCGCAGACGCGCACGGCAGCGCCGGGGCCCAGAAGTCCTCCTCCGGCGCCTCGGCCGACGACACGAAGGCCACCGCAGCCAACACCTCCGCCGCCGCGGACGACGACACCGACACCACGGCCCGCGTCCTCGGCGTCATCGGCATCGTCGCCGGTGTGGCGGGCGTCGCCTACGGCGTCCTCGCCGGCCGCCGCCGCAACGCCGCCTGACGCTCCCGCCGGCCGCGCGCAGGGGCCGTACCGCCTCCCTCGGAGAGCGGCCCCTGCGCGCGTCGGCTCCGTACCTATCCGGGACATTTCACTCCATGCGCAAGAAGACCATCGCCGCGGCGGCCCTGCTCGCCGCCGCCTCCCTCACCCTCTCCGCCTGCGACAGCGGCGGCGACTCCGCCGCCGACCCCGTCTCCGTGGTCTCCGAGGAGACCGACTCCGGCAAGGCCGCCACCGTGCTGGACAAGCCGTTCGAGAAGCCCGATCTGGTGCTGACCGACACCCACGGCAAGCAGTACGACTTCCGCAAGGAGACCCAGGGCCGGCCCACCCTGATCTACTTCGGTTACACGCACTGCCCCGACGTGTGCCCGCTGACGATGAACAACCTCGCCGTCGCCAAGAAGAAGCTGCCCAGGGCCGATCAGGACAAGCTGCGGATCGTGTTCGTCACGACCGACCCCGAACGGGACACCCCGGCCGCCCTCGGCGCCTGGCTCAAGGGCATCGACCCCCAGGTCGTCGGCCTCACCGGCGACTTCGCCACCATCCAGGCCGGCGCCCGCACCCTGGGCATCTCCATCGACGCGCCGTACAAGGACAAGAACGGCAAGGTCGTCTCCATGCACGGCACGCAGGTCATCGCGTTCTCCCCGAAGACCGACGCCGGCTATGTGCTGTACGGCAAGGACGCCACCGTCGACGACTACGCCCACGACCTCCCGCTGATCATCAAGGGGGAGAACCCGTGAGGCGTACGGCCGCCCTGACCGCCGCCGCCCTGACCGGCGCGCTGCTGCTGACGGGCTGCGGGTCCGGCGACGACGACGCCAAGGCCGAACTGTCGGTCAGCGGCGCGTACATGCCGCAGCCGGTGTCCGACATGGCCGCGGGCTTCCTGACCGTCGCCAACGACGGCGGCGCCGCGGACAGGCTGACCTCCGTCACCAGCGACGCCGCGGGCAGCGTCACCCTCCACGAGACCAGCGGCGGCGCGATGCGCGAGACGACGTCCATGGAGGTGCCCGCCCACGGCAAGCTCGTCCTCAGCAGCGGCGGGAACCATCTGATGTTCGAGATGCTGAAGCGCAAGCCGAAGCAGGGTGAGACCGTCGACGTCGAACTGCACTTCGCCGAGTCCGGCACCGTGAAGGTCGCCATACCCGTCAAGCCCGCGACCTACCGACCGGCCGACGGCCACTGAGGGAGGGGACCTTCGTGACGCAGACCATCGCCCCCCGCGCGCGGAACCTCGTGCTGCTGCTCCTGGCCGTCGCCGGCGCCCTCCTCGCCGGCGCCGCCCCGGCCTCCGCGCACGCCGCGCTGACCGGCAGCGACCCCCGGCAGGGGGCGGTGGTCCAGCAGGCACCCGCGCAGGTCACCCTGACGTTCTCCGAGAGCGTCGCCGTCGGTGGCGACTCCCTGCGCGTCCTCGACCCCAAGGGCAACCGCGTCGACACCGGCGACCCCACCGAGGTCAGCGGCACGACGTATGCCGTGAAGCTGCACAGCGGACTGCCCGACGGCACGTACACCGTCACGTACCAGGTCGTCTCCGCCGACAGCCACCCCGTCGCCGGCGCCTACACCTTCTCCGTCGGCGCGCCCTCCTCCACCACGGTCTCCGTCACCGGTCAGGAGGCCGGCGGGGGCCTGGTCGGCGGGCTCTACGGCTTCGGACGGTACGTCTCCTACGCCGGGTTCATCGTGCTGGTCGGCGGCGCCGCCTTCGTCCTCGCCTGCTGGCCGGCCGGCGCCGGGGTGCGGGCCGTGCAGCGGGTCGTCGTCGCCGGATGGCTCGCGCTGACCGCCGCCACGCTGTGGCTGCTGCTCCTGCGCGGCGCCTACACCACCTCCGGCAAGGCCGGCGACATCCTCGACCTGGACCTTCTCGGCCAGGTCCTGCAGACCAAGACCGGCGCCGCCCTGGTCTCCCGGCTGCTGCTGCTCGCCGCCGCCGCGCTGTTCATCGCCGTGCTGTTCGGCGCCTGGGACAAACGGGAGGCCGAGGAGAAACGCGACCTGACCTTCGGGCTCGCCGTCGGCGGCGGGGTCGTCGCCGCCGGGCTCGCCGCGAGCTGGGCCATGGCCGAGCACGCCTCCACCGGCCTCCAGCCGGGCATCGCCATGCCGGTCGACGTGCTGCATCTGCTCGCCGTCGCCGCCTGGCTCGGCGGGCTCACCGCGCTCCTCGTCGCGCTGTACCGGGCGCCCGCGGGCACCCCGGTCGCCGCGGTCGCCGTACGCCGGTTCTCCGCCGTCGCCTTCGGCAGCGTCGTCGTCCTCGCCGCCACCGGCACCTACCAGTCCTGGCGGCAGCTCGGCTCCTGGTCCGCCTTCACCGGCACGCGGTACGGGCAGTACCTGCTCGCCAAGATCGGGCTCGTGGCGCTGCTCGTCGGCATCGCGTGGATCTCCCGGCGGTGGACGGGCCGGCTACGGGACGCCGCGGCGCTGTCCTCGACGGGCTCCGCGGACGACGGTGAGCTGGAGAAGGTGGGCGCCGACGGCCGGGCCGGAGAGGGCACGGGCAAGGGCCGTGCCCCTGCTGATGCCCGTGGCGCAGAGGGCGCGGGGAGTGGTCGCGGATCGGCCGGGGTCCGTACGGGGACGAGGCCGGTCGCGGCGGACCCGGACTCCGCCTCCGGCACGGACCCCGACGGCGGCACCGACCCCGAGCGCGCCGCGCAGCTCGCCCGGCAGCGGGCCGTGATGGAGGCGGCGCGGCGGAAGCGGGAGCGGGACGCGGACCCCGAGCGGTCCGGGCTGCGGCGCTCGGTGCTCGCCGAGGCGTGCGTCGCCGTGGTCCTGCTCGCCGTGACGACCGCGCTGACGCAGACCGAGCCGGGCCGCACCGAGGAAGCCGCCCGCGCCGCGGCCTCCTCGGCCCCCGCGTCCTCCGCCGCGCCCGGCACCGCCACGGGCGCGGTGACCCTGGACATGCCGTTCGACACCGGCGGCAAGGACGGACAGGGCGTCGTCACCATCGACCTGGACCCCGCGCGGGTCGGCGCCAACGAGATGCACGTCTATGTCACCCACCCCGACGGCAGCGCCTGGGACATCCCCGAGGTGAAGATCGCCTTCACCCTCGAAGCCAAGGACATCGGGCCACTGCCCGTCGTACCCGACCACATCACCACCGGACACTGGTCGGCGAGCGGAGTACAGCTGCCGGTCGCCGGCGACTGGAAGGTCGCCGTGACCGTACGGACCTCCGACATCGACCAGGTGACCGTCGCCAAGAACGCGAAGATCGGCTGAACCGCACCATGACCGAACAGTCCGCACGGACGGCCCCCTCCGCCGACGCCACCTCGGACCCCGCCCCGCAGGGACTCTCCCGGCGGGCGCTGCTCGGCACCGCCGGTGCCACCGGCCTCGTGCTCGGCGCGGCCGGTGCCGCCGCGGGATACGCCGCCGCACCCTCGCCGGCCACACCGCTCACCTCGGTGGGGTCGGGTCGTGCGATGTTTCACGGGAAACATCAGCCCGGCATCACCGAGGGCCTTCAGGCCCGCGGCCATCTCGTCGCCTTCGACCTCGCCGCCGGGGCGGGCCGCAAGGAGGCCGCCGCGCTGCTGCGCCGCTGGTCGCAGACGGCCGAGCGGCTGATGGCCGGTGAGCCGGCCCCGCACGGCGACACGGACATCGCCCGTGACGCCGGCCCGTCGTCGCTCACCGTCACCTTCGGGTTCGGGCACAGCTTCTTCGCCCGGACGGGGCTGGAGAAGCAGCGGCCCGCCGCGCTCGACCCGCTGCCGGAGTTCTCCTCCGACCGGCTGGACAAGGCCCGCAGCAACGGCGATCTGTGGGTGCAGATCGGCGCCGACGACGCCCTTGTCGCCTTCCACGCGCTGCGCGCGATCCAGAAGGACGCGGGCAGCGCGGCCCGGGTCCGCTGGCAGATGAACGGCTTCAACCGGTCGCCGGGCGCCACCGCCCACCCGATGACCGCCCGCAACCTCATGGGCCAGATCGACGGCACACGTAATCCGAGGCCGGCCGACGCCGACTTCGACCGGCGGATCTTCGTGCCGGAGGACGGCGAGCCCGCGTGGATGGCGAACGGCTCCTACGCCGTCGTGCGGCGCATCCGCATGCTCCTGGACGACTGGGAGAAGCTGAAGCCCGCCGAGCAGGAGAAGGTCATCGGGCGGCGCAAGTCCGACGGGGCGCCGTTGTCCGGCGGGACCGAGACGACCGAGATGGACCTGGAGAAGACGGACCCCCAGGGGAACCTCGTGGTCCCGATCAACGCGCACGCCCGGATCACCCGGCCCGACCAGAACGGCGGCGCCGCGATGCTCCGCCGGCCGTTCTCGTACCACGACGGCATCGACGCCGACGGGACGCCGGACGCGGGGCTGCTGTTCATCTGCTGGCAGGCGGACCCGCTGCGGGGCTTCGTGCCGGTGCAGCGCAAGCTCGACCGGGGAGACGCGTTGTCGGAGTACATCCGGCACGAGGCGAGCGGGCTGTTCGCGGTGCCGGGAGGCGCGGCGAAGGGGGAGTACGTGGGGCAGCGCCTGCTGGAGGGCTGACCGGGGGCCGGGGCGGCCTGACGGGGGGAGCGACACGCCTGTCTGCGGGGACGGGTGTTTCAAACCACCCGGTCGAGTGGCTCTGCGGGGACGCGCGAGCCCTGGGTGCGTGGGCCCATTAGGGTGAAGCCATGCCAGCGAGCTATGCGTACCTCGGCCCCGAGGGCACTTTCACGGAAATCGCCCTGCGCACTCTGCCCGAGGCGGCCACCCGTGAGCTGATCCCGTACGTGTCGGTGCAGTCCGCGCTGGACGCGGTGCGCGCCGGTGAGGCCGAGGCCGCGTTCGTGCCGATCGAGAACTCCGTCGAGGGCGGTATCACCACCACGCTCGACGAGCTGGTCGCGGGCACGCCGCTGATGATCTACCGCGAGGTGCTGCTGTCGATCACCTTCGCGCTGCTGGTGCGGCCCGGCACGAAGCTGTCCGACATCAAGACGGTCTCCGCGCATCCGGCCGCCCAGTCGCAGGTGCGCAACTGGCTGCGGACGCATCTGCCCGACGCGGACTGGGAGTCGGCCGCGTCGAACGCGGACGCCGCCCGGCTGGTGCAGGAGGGCCGCTACGACGCCGCGTTCGCCGGTGAGTTCGCCGCCGCCCGGTACGGTCTGGAGGCGCTGGAGACCGGCATCCATGACTTCCCGGAGACCGCGCAGACGCGGTTCGTGCTGGTGGGCCGCCCGGCCCGGCCCGCGGCACCGACGGGCGCGGACAAGACCTCCGTGGTGCTGTGGCAGCGCGACGACCATCCGGGCGGGCTGCGCGATCTGCTCGGCGAGTTCGCCACCCGTGGGATCAACCTGATGCTGTTGCAGTCCCGTCCGACGGGCGCCGGCATCGGCAACTACTGCTTCTGCATCGACGCCGAGGGCCATATCTCCGACCGCCGGGTGGCGGAGGCTCTGATGGGGCTGAAGCGGATCTGTCTGGAGGTGCGGTTCCTCGGCTCGTATCCGCGCGCGGACGTCCGACCGGGGGAGGCGGAGCCGCCGCGGCCCGGCACGTCGGACGCGGAGTTCGTGGCGGCGGCGGACTGGGTGGCGCGCTGCCAGGACGGGCGTTTCTAGCCAGAGCCGGGACTGGCGACCGAGGACGCCCGGTCCTACCTGCATATTTAAGTTATCCACAGGAGTTATCCACAGGCCATCATCTCGACCTGGGGACAAGTCGACTCACAAGGGCGACCCAGTCGACAAATCGCCCTTCTGGGCCTTGATACGGTCCCTGCCTCACAGGTCACACTTCGTCCACCTGTTTCCTTTACTCCATCCTTTGGAGCGAACACTTTCCACTCGAAAGTGCGGATAAAAGAGGTTTGCACCGGGAATCCCCAGGACGGGACCCGATCCCGGAGCGATCAATTCCGTAATCCACAGATCTTTCTCACACCCTGTGGATAACTTCTCGGAGGCTGTGGAGCACTGTGGACAGCACCCGGCCTCAAATCCCGCTCCCCACAAGGAAATCCGGTCAACACGCGACCTCGCCGCTGCCCCGTCCCAGGGAGTGGGACGCGCTGCCTTGACGGCCGGGATCCGCCCCGGACACATACGGCAATTCCCTCATAACAGTCCGTATCGGTATTTTTGCGGAGCGAAGCGCGGCGGAATCCGAGCCGTCGGTGACACGGACCCGATGGTGATCGGTGACGCAGACCCGATAGTGAGTCGAGAGCCGGGATGCCGCACCGGTAGCCTGGACCGCGTGATTGACCTTCGCCTGCTCCGTGAGGACCCCGACCGTGTGCGCGCTTCTCAGCGTGCCCGTGGAGAGGACGTCGCGCTCGTCGACGCTCTCCTCTCTGCCGACGAGCGGCGCAGGTCCTCCGGCGTCCGCTTCGACGAGCTGCGCAACGAGCAGAAGTCGCTCGGCAAGCTGATCCCCAAGGCCTCGGCCGAGGAGAAGGCCGAGCTGCTGCGGCGGGCCGAACAGCTCAAGTCCGATGTGAAGGCCGCCGAGGCCGAGCGTGACGCCGCCGACGCCGAGACCCAGGAGCTCCTCCTCCAGCTCGGCAACCTCGTCCACCCCGACGTGCCCGTCGGCGGCGAGGAGGACTTCGTCACCCTGGAGACCCACGGCACCATCCGCGACTTCGCCGCCGAGGGCTTCGAGCCCAAGGACCACCTGGAACTCGGCACGCTCCTCGGCGCGATCGACGTCGAGCGCGGCGCCAAGGTGTCCGGCTCCCGCTTCTACTTCCTCACCGGCGTCGGCGCCCTGCTGGAACTGGCGCTGGTCAACGCGGCCATGGCCCAGGCCACCGCCGCCGGCTTCAAGCCGATGCTCACCCCGGCGCTGGTCCGCCCGCAGTCCATGGCCGGCACCGGCTTCCTCGGCCAGGCCGCGCAGGACGTCTACCACCTCGACAAGGACGACCTGTACCTGGTCGGCACCTCCGAGGTGGCGCTCGCCGCGTACCACATGGACGAGATCCTCGAAGCCGACCAGCTGCCGCTGCGCTACGCCGGCTTCTCCCCCTGCTTCCGCCGCGAGGCCGGCTCGCACGGCAAGGACACCCGGGGCATCTTCCGCGTGCACCAGTTCGACAAGGTCGAGATGTTCTCGTACGTGAAGCCCGAGGACTCCCAGGCCGAGCACCAGCGGCTGCTGGAGTGGGAGAAGCAGTGGCTGACCTCCCTCGAGCTGCCGTTCCGCGTCATCGACGTGGCCTCCGCCGACCTCGGCGCCTCGGCCGCCCGCAAGTTCGACTGCGAGGCGTGGATCCCCACCCAGGGCAAGTACCGCGAGCTGACCTCGACCTCGGACTGCACCGAGTTCCAGTCGCGCCGGCTGTCGATCCGCGTCCGCGAGGACAAGAAGGTCCGCCCGCTGGCCACGCTCAACGGCACCCTGTGCGCCGTACCCCGGACCATCGTGGCGATCCTGGAGAACCACCAGCAGGCCGACGGCTCCGTGCGCGTCCCCGAGGTGCTGCGGCCGTACCTGGGCGGCCGGGAGGTCCTGGAGCCGGTCGCCAAGTGACCTTCCCCTACCGGCTGATCGCCACCGACCTCGACGGGACGCTGCTGCGCTCCGACGAGTCGGTCTCCGAGCGCACCCGTGAGGCGCTCGCCGCGGCCACCGCGGCGGGCGCCGCCCATATCGTCGTCACCGGCCGCGCCGCCCCCTGGACCCGGCACATCCTCGACGACCTCGGCTACGACGGGCTCGCCGTCTGCGCCCAGGGCGCGCAGGTGTACCACGCCGGGGAGCGCCGCCTGCTGACGTCGGTCACCCTTGACCGGCAGCTCGCCGGGGTGGCCCTCGCCAAGATCGAGGCGGAGGTCGGCCCGCTGTACCTGGCGGCCAGCCGCGACGGCGTCGACGGCGAGGTGATGGTCGGCCCCGGCTACGCGGCGCACGGCAAGCTGCCCGCGACCCCGTTCACCGACGCCTCCGACCTGTGGTCGGCGCCGCTGAACAAGATCTACATCCAGCATCCGGAGCTGACCGACGACGAGCTGGCCGACACTGCCCGGCGCGCCGCGGGCGGCTTCGTCACCGTCACGCTGGCCGGGCCGGGCATCGTCGAGCTGCTGCCGCTCGGCCTGTCCAAGGCGACGGGGCTGTCCCTCGCGGCCCGCCGGCTCGGGGTGAAGGCCGCCGACACGATCGCCTTCGGCGACATGCCCAACGACATCCCGATGTTCGCGTGGGCCGGGCACGGCGTCGCCATGGCCAACGCCCACGAGGAACTGAAGGCGGTCGCCGACGAGGTGACGGCCTCGAACGAGGACGACGGCATCGCGGCGGTCCTGGAAGGGCTGCTGGGCTGACGCGACGAGGGCAAGGGCCGCGCTTCCGAGGGAAGTGCGACCCTTGATGTCTCTTCTCGCGGAGGATGCACGGATCGAACGTGCGCGGGGTGACCCCCGACCACGGCGTAGCAAGCCGGTGCCTTACCGCTCGGCCAATCCTCCGGGTGGGCGGCCCACGCGAGAGCGACATCGCGTGCTCGAAGCAGCCGCCCCGGGCAGTCCCCGTGCGGGGCGGGCTCGACGGAGAGGTGACGGCTACTCCGGAGACCGCCGCGGGCTGCCCTGACGGGAGCCGGACGTACTGCCGTGCATGGGCATCGTCCCGCTCCTCTCCCGGCGTGCGACACCGGGCCGTCGTCCGGCCCGGCGGTGTGGACACACACCACTGTGCCGGTACGGCGGTCGGCCCGCCAGCGAATTTCCGGGGCGCCGCACAGGGCCCGAACCCCGAGCAAGGCCGGTCCTCCGCACAGGGCCCGCGCCCCGAGCGGAGCCCGCACCCCGCGCAAGCCCCGCACCCCGCGCAAGACCCGCACCCCGAGCAGCGCCGAGCCGTCGGCTCACTCCTCCCCGGCCAGCGTCAGCGACCGCAGCCGCTGTCCCGCGTACCAGGTGGCCAGCACGGTCACCACGACCAGCAGCACCGTCGCGGTCGTCAGCCCCACGTCGGAGGTGACGAGGTCGCCGCCCGCGACCCTGTGGGCGACCGCGAGCGACCACTGCTGGACGCTGAGGGTGCGCGCACCGGCCACCAGGGAGCCGAACAGCGCCTCCCACACCAGGGCGTACACCAGCCCGAAGACGACCGCGTGCCGGGTGACCGTGCCGAGGAGCAGGAACATCGCGGCGTAGGCGATGGACGCGACGAGCGCGGCCACGGTGTAGGCGACGGCGATCTGCTGGCCGTTGCCGTTCAGGATCAGCCCGGCGATCAGCGTGGGGACGGCGGAGAAGGCCATGGTGACGGCGATCGCGACGATCAGCTTGGTGAAGATGACCGTCGGCCGTTTGACCGGCTTGGACAGCAGATACACCACGGAGCCGTCGTCGATCTCCGGGCCGATCGCGCCGGTCCCCGCGATGACACCGATGATCGGCACCATCGTGGCGAGCGCGAACCCGCCGAGGACGTCCGCCGCGATCTGGTCGTCGGCTCCGGTCAGCGCGCGCACGGCCGTGGCGATCAACAGGAGCAGCATCGGCAGCGCGCCGAGGATGAGGGCCCGGCGGCGGCCGAGGAGGGCCCGGTAGGTGAGCCGGGCGACGGTGGGGTTGTACATCTTCGGCCTCCTACGCCGCGACCAGGTACGAGAACACGGATTCGAGGGACTCGTCGGACGGCGACACCGTCAGCAGCCGGATGCCGTGGGCCTTGGCGACCCTGGGCAGCAGCGCGGTGAAGCGGGCGAAGTCGACGGCCTGGACGCGCAGCGCGCCCTCGGCGTGGTCGACCTCGATGCCGGATGTCGACGGGTCGGCGATCAGCGCGGCGGCGAGGGCACGGTCGTCGCTGGAACGGACCAGGTAGCGGTGGGGGCGGTCGGTCATCAGGCGGCGGATGCGGCGGAAGTCGCCGCTGGCTGCGTGCCGGCCGGCCACGATCACCTCGATGTGCCAGGCGAGCTGTTCGAC
Organism: Streptomyces sp. XM83C; assembly: GCF_023072675.1. Lineage (GTDB taxonomy): Bacteria > Actinomycetota > Actinomycetes > Streptomycetales > Streptomycetaceae > Streptomyces > Streptomyces thermocoprophilus. The sequence goes on along the minus strand of NZ_JALLGL010000117.1, from coordinate 2,689 downwards.
CTCCTCCAGGATGTGGGAGGAGAACAGCACCGTGCGGCCCTCGTCGCCCATGCGCCGCAGCAGCTCCATCAGCTGCATGCGCTGCCGCGGGTCCATGCCGTTGAACGGCTCGTCGAGCAGCAGCAGCGACGGGTCGTGGACGAGGGCGCTGGCCATTTTCACGCGCTGCCGCATGCCCTTGGAGTACGTGGCGATCTTGCGGTCCTGCGCGTACTCCATTTCGACGGTGGCGAGGGCGCGCCGGGCCTCCTTCTCGCCCAGGCCGTGCAGTTCGGCGTTGGCGAGCACGAACTCGCGGCCGGTGAGGAAGTCGTACATCGCCTCCCGCTCGGGTACGACGCCGATGTGCCGGTAGATCTGTTCGTTGCGCCACACCGGCTGCCCGTCGAGGGTGACGGTGCCGGTGGACGGGGCGAGGAAGCCGCCCATCATGTTGATGAGGGTGGACTTCCCGGCGCCGTTGGGGCCGAGCAGGCCGGTGACACCGGGGCCGATCGTCATGGTGATGTCGTTGACGGCGACCACGTTGCCGAACCAGCGGGAGACGTGGTCGATGGAGAGCGTGGTCACAGTCCCACCTTCTTGTAGCGGCGCACCAGCAGGCCGTAGGTCGCGGCGATCAGGCCGAGCGCGACGAGGACGTACACGGCGCCCTGCCCGCTGGAGGGGCCCTGGCCGCCGGGGAACGCGGAGGGGGCGTCGAGGAACGCGGACTGCACCCCGTCGATGAGGGTGACCGGAGAGAACAGTCCGAGCCAGGCGACCGCTCCGGTGCTGTCCTGCTCGTAGGCGATGGCCTGGACGACGGAGACGGCGCCGTAGGAGATGGTCAGGACGGCGATGACCGCGGCGATGCCGAAGCCGCGCCGCGGGGTGACCGAGGCGATGACCAGGCCGATGCCGGAGAAGAGCAGGGAGAGCAGTGCCACGGAGACGAGTCCTTGTGCGAATCCGGCGGTCTGGTCGGCGAAGTCCAGCTTGGCGAGCAGCGCGCCCACGTAGAGGACGAGCAGCGGTGCGCCGGTGAGCAGGAACATCGCGGAGGCCAGCGCGGCGAACTTGGCGCGGACGTAGTCGGAGGTCTCGATCGGGCGGGAGAAGTACAGCGGCACGGTCTTGAAGCGCAGGTCGCGGGAGACGGCCTGGGGTGCCTGCGAGGCGACGTACAGGCTGATCACCGCCTGCATGATGATCGCGTAGCGGGTGTAGTCGACGGGGAGGTCCTTGGCCTTGGTGGCGACGGCCACCGCGACCATGATCGCGGCGGGTACGCACATCACCACGAACAGCAGCATCGGCAGCACCTTGGACTTCACCGAGCGGCCGAGGCCGTACGCGCCGCGCAGGGACTGCGAGTACAGCGAGCGGCGGGCGTAGGCGCGGCCGAGGCGGGGGCCGTCGTAGTTGCGGTACCCGATGTCGTGGATGCGGGTCTGGTTGTCCCGGCCGTCGGCCAGGTGCTGCTCAACCGCCATGGCCGGCCGCCTCCTTCCGCTGCTGGTCGTGGTGGGTGCCGTCCTGCCGGTCGGCGCTGGTGAAGACTTCCGAGATGTGGTGCCGGCGCTGTTCCATGCGGACCAGGCCGAGTCCGAGGTCGGCGACGAGGTCGCGGATGAGGTCGTAGGTGTCCTCGCCGTCGGCGGTGAGGAGCAGGGTGTGGCCGGCGCCGGGCAGGCCGCTGCCGTCCTGGACGTCCACTCCGCGCGCGAGGAGCGCCTCGCGCATCGCGCGCGTGCCGTCGGGGTGTTCGTCGGTGTCGGTGACCTCGACGGCGAGCGTGGTGGTGGTCTGGGTGAAGTCGGTGGTGGAGCTGGAGCGCAGCAGTTTGCCGCCGTCGATGACGACGACGTGGTCGCAGGTGCGTTCCAGTTCGCCGAGCAGGTGCGAGGTGACCAGCACGGAGATGCCGAAGTCGGTGTGGATGCGGCGGATGAGGCCGAGCATCTCGTCGCGGCCGACGGGGTCCAGGCCGTTGGTGGGTTCGTCCAGGAAGACCAGCTGCGGGTCGTGGACGAGGGCCTGGGCGAGTTTCACGCGCTGCTTCATGCCGGTGGAGTAGCCGCCGATGGGGCGGTAGCGCTCCTCGTACAGGCCGACGTGGCGCAGGGTGTCCGCGGTGCGCTCGCGGGCCGCGGCGGGCGGCAGGCCGGACATGCGGGCCATGTGCACGACGAACTCGGTGGCGGAGACGTCGGGCGGCAGGCAGTCGTGCTCGGGCATGTAGCCGACCCGCTCGCGGATGGCGGGGCCATGGGCGGCGACATCGAGTCCGAGCACCTCGGCGCGGCCCTCCGAAGCCGGGGACAGGCCCAGCAGGATCTTGATGAGGGTGGATTTGCCGGCGCCGTTGGCGCCGACGAGTCCCGTCACACCGGGTCCGATGTCCATGGACAGCCGGTCGAGTGCGGTCACCCGGGGGAACCGCTTGCTCAGGCTTTCGGTCGCGATCACAGTCACGTCGTCGACAGTAGTGACGCACGCCACGTGAGACGTCACCCCGGAGAGCCGTCTTCGTATCCGCCTGCGGTCGTACGGGGGCATGGGGGATGCCGTACTCCAGGGCTAGGTGTTCTGTCCACGGAGGTTGGTGACAGCGATCACTGACGTGTGATCTTGAAATGGGTGAGGGCCCTCTGGCTCGGTGTGGATTGCGAGATCTGCACCGGCGACCAGAAAGGCCCTCGTGCCC
>NZ_JALLGL010000116.1 GCF_023072675.1 Streptomyces sp. XM83C | reverse complement strand
CCGGTGGTCCAGTCGACGCCGGAGAAGGTCTCGCCGACGTCGAAGGCCTCGCCGTGCCGGTTGTAGGTGCGGTGGTCGTCGGCGGCGAAGACGGTGTCCTTGGTGTACCTGCCGGACAGCAGGCCGGGCGAGGTGGGGCCCTGACCGTGTGTCAGCCCCGGCCCGCGAGCCTGCGGGCATGGAGGGCGCGGGCCACCCTGGGGCCGAGCCGGCGCTTGAGCCGGCGCAGGGCCCCCAGCTGACCGGCAGCCCGGTCGAGCCGGTAGTACAGCTGCGGGGGGACGTGCGGCAGCAGGGGTGAGTGGCGCTGGCCGAGCAGGGCGAACATCTGCTCGGGCGGCAGGTCGATGTAGCGGGGCAGGTTCTCGTACCACTGGGCGCTGTAGCGGGCGGCGCTCTGCGCGGGCAGCAGGGCGGCGCGGCGTTCGCGTTCGTAGGCGGTGAGGGCCTGCGGGAGGGTGTCGTGGGCGCGCAGGGCGCCGGCGAGCGCGATGGCGTCCTCCAGGGCGAGGGTGGTGCCGGCGCCGATGGAGTAGTGGGTGGTGTGGGCGGCGTCGCCGAGCAGGACGAGGTTGCCGCGGTGCCAGGTGCGGTTGGTGATCGTGCGGAAGGTCAGCCAGGGGGCGGGGGCGTCGGCCTGGGAGCGGCCGATGAGGGGGCGGCCGTCGAGGACGTGCGCGAAGAGCTTCTCCAGCAGGGCGAGGGAGTCGGCCTCGGTGGCCCGGTCCAGGCCGAGGCCGCGGTGGGTCTCGGGGGCGCATTCGACGACGCAGGTGCTGTGTCCGGCGTCGTAGCCGTAGCCGTAGCACCAGATCCAGCCGTGCTCGGTCTCGACGAAGGCGAAGGTGAACGCGTCGAAGACCTTGGTGGTGCCGAGCCAGATGTAGGGGTTGCCGCCGGGGCGGACGTCGGTGCCGAAGTGGTCGGCGTACCGGGTGCGCAGGGCGCTGCGGACGCCGTCGGCGGCGACGACGAGGTCGGCGTCGGGGATGTCGTGTCCGGTGATCTCGTGTCCGTGCTCCAGGCGGACGCCGAGGGAGCGGGCGCGGGCGGCGAGGATCTCCAGGAGGCGGTGCCGGCCGATGCCGTGGCCCTGGTCGCCGCGGTGCCGGGTGGAGAGGTCGCGGACGTGGGCGACGCCGTCGCTCCACCGTACGGACGCTTCCTCGACCGCGCGGGCCGTCACGGGGTCGTGGGTGTGGAGGCGGTCGAGGAGTCCGCGCCAGTACGTCACGCCCCAGCCGTAGGTCGAGCCCTCGGGGTCGCGTTCGAAGACGGTGATGTCGTGGGAGGGGTCCTGGAGTTTGAGGAGGATGGACAGATACAGGCCGGCGGGCCCGCCGCCGACGCAGGCGACCTTCACAGACACTCCCGGAAGTCACGGAACGCGGTCATTTGGCAACGCAGAGTAGCAGCGGATTGTCGCGGGGGCGGGGAGTCGCCTTTCGCGCCATTTCCGTGGCGTGAGGCGCGTCACCGGCCGGTCCGGAGCGGGTCAAAGATCGCCGGAAAGGGGCGCGCGGGGGCAAGGAATTGCCCGTTCCGGGGCGGGTGCGACAACGCCACGGCAAGATCATCTTGGTTCAACCCTGTACGACATGTAGGCAATTGTCCGGATCGGAGCCAACCGGTCCCGGACGATTTCTCCCGCTCGCACCCCGCTCGATAGGTATGCGGAGTCACCCCTCGAACATCACTTCGGAGGCCTCCCATGCCCGAACTCAGCCGTCGCCGCGCGCTCGGCGCCGCCGCCGCCCTCGCCGCCGGCACGGCGGGGGCGCAGCTGCTCGCCGCCCCCGCCGCGTCCGCCGACGGCCACCACGACCACCACTCCCCCGCGTCCTTCGACGAGGTCTACAAGGGGCGCCGGATACAGGGCCGGCCGGTCTCGGGCGGCGGTCATCACCACGGCGACGGCTACGCCGTGTTCGTCGACGGGGTGGAGCTGCACGTGATGCGGAACGCCGACGGCACGTGGATCAGCGTCGTCAGCCATTACGACCCCGTGGCCACGCCCAGGGCCGCCGCCCGCGCCGCGGTCGACGAACTACAGGGCGCCCCTCTGCTGCCGTTCCCCGCCAACTAGTACGTCCGCACAGCCCACTTGGAGTCACCGCACATGACCGTCCGCAAGAACCAGTCCGCCCTGACCGCCGACGAGAAGCGGCGGTTCGTCGCCGCCCTGCTGGAGCTGAAGCGCAGCGGGCGCTACGACGAGTTCGTCAAGACGCACAACGCCTTCATCCTCGGGGACACCGACAACGGCGAGCGCACCGGCCACCGTTCGCCGTCCTTCCTGCCGTGGCACCGCAGATTCCTGCTGGAGTTCGAGCAGGCGCTCCAGTCGGTGGACCCGTCGGTGGCGCTGCCGTACTGGGACTGGACCGTCGACCGCACCCCGCGCGCCTCGCTGTGGGCGCCGGACTTCCTCGGCGGCGACGGGCGCAGCAGGGACGGCCAGGTGATGGACGGGCCGTTCGCCGCGTCGGCCGGCAAGTGGCCCATCAACGTCCGGGTGGACGGCCGGACGTATCTGCGCCGGTCGCTGGGCGCGGCGGTGCGGGAGCTGCCGACGAAGGCCGAGGTCGAGTCGGTGCTGAACATCCCGACGTACGACATGGCGCCGTGGAACAGCGCCTCGGACGGGTTCCGCAACCACCTGGAGGGCTGGCGGGGCGTCAATCTGCACAACCGCGTCCACGTGTGGGTCGGCGGGCAGATGGCAACCGGGGTCTCCCCCAACGACCCGGTGTTCTGGCTGCACCACGCCTTCGTCGACAAGCTGTGGGCGCAGTGGCAGCGCCGGCACCCGAAGTCGCCGTACCTGCCGGGCGGCGGCACGCCGAACGTGGTGGACCTGAACGACACGATGAAGCCGTGGAACGACGTGCGGCCCGCGGACCTGCTGGACCACACGCCGCACTACACGTTCGACGCGGCCTGACGCGCCCCCGCGCCGTGTGTCACCCGGCGGAGGTACGGCACTCCGGGTGCCCCCAGCCCTGCGCGTTCTTCGCGATGGGCGCACCGGCCGCGTAGGAACGGCCGCAGACACAGCGGCCGGGGAACTTCGCCTTGACGGTGCGCGAGGACGACCCCGCCGACCCGGCCGCTCCCGCCCCGCCGGGACTCCCGCCGGACGCCTTGCGGCGCGGGGCACGGGTCTTGGGGGTGTCGGGCGAGGGCGGCGGCTCGGGCGATCCGAGGGCGCTGCCCGCCGCCTCCTGGGCCGAGGCGGCCTGGCTGGCGGCCCGGTCGGCGAAGTCGTTGAGCGGGTCGCCGTCGACCTGATGCGCGGGAACGTACCGGAACTCCACTGTCCGCCCGGACAGCAGGGTGTCGATACGGACCACCAGCTCCTGGTTGGCGACCGGCTTGCCCGCGGCGGTCCTCCAGCCGTTGCGTCTCCAGCCGGGCAGCCAGGTCGTGACGGCCTTCATCGCGTACTGGGAGTCCATGCGGACCTCCAGCGGCACGGCCGGGTCGGTCGCCGCGAGCAGCCGCTCCAGCGCGGTCAGTTCGGCGACGTTGTTGGTGGCGCGGCCGAGCGGCCCCGCCTCCCAGCGGGCGGGGCTCTCCTTCTCGTCCGCGACCACCCAGGCCCAGCCGGCCGGGCCCGGGTTTCCCTTCGAAGCCCCGTCGCACGCGGCCACCACTCGTTCACGCATGCGCACGATCATGCCACGCCCGGCACCGGCCGCCGGACGGCCTCCGGTCGGGGTCAGCCGACGTCGCCGACCTTCGGCATCTCGCCCGCCGTGGTGGTGACGTCGATCACGGAGAACGCGGCGCCCTGCGGGTCGCTCAGCGCGGCGAACCGGCCGAAAGGGCTGTCCATCGGGCCGAAGTTCAGCGTGCCGCCCAGCCGGGTCGCGGCGGCGACGGCGTCGTCGCAGTTCGGGACGGTGAAGTAGACGTTGACGTAGGACGGGATCTCGGGCGGGAACTCCTCGGTCATCCTCATCCGGCCGAGGACCGTGTCGTCGCCGACCTGGAACATGCGGAAGTCCATCTCGTCGTCCTCGATCCGCTTGACCGTGTAGGGGAACACGGCGGACAGGAACGTGTCGGTCCTCTCCGGCTCCCGGGTGAAGACCTCGGCCCAGCAGTAGGCGCCGGGCTGCGGCGCGGTCGCCTCGAAGCCCTCGTGGACGCCGGACTGCCACACGCCGAAGGCGGCGCCGCCGGGCTCACGGGCCAGGCACATCGTGCCGAACTCGCCGACCTGCATCGGCTCCATCAGCACTTCGCCGCCGTTGTCGCGGATCTTGCCGGCGGTGGCGGCGGCGTCGTCGCTGGCGAGGTACAGACACCACTGCGACGTGCCCTCCTGGCCGGGCATCGGCGGGACGACGGCGGCGACGGCCTTGCCGTCCGCGTAGGCCTGGGTGTAGTTGCCGTACTGGGACTGCGACTCGCCGAACGTCCAGCCCAGGACCTCACCGTAGAAGCGTTTGGCCGCTTCCAGGTCACTGAACATCGCGTCGGCCCAGCAGGGGGTTCCCTCGGACGGTGCGGCCATGGCTGCGGACCTCTTCCTGATCGATGGGTGTGTCCGTTTCCTCACGCTAGTCAGGGCCCGCGCGGACCGCGCGCCGAACGCGTCGGCGGGGTCCGGGGGGCCGCGGCGGGCGCCGGCCGTGGGAGGCGCGGTCGGCGGGCGCGTGCCGCAACTCGCTGGACGGCCGCTCTCCTGGTCCGGTCTCATGGCCGCCGTGTGTGCCGTGAAGATGCGTTTCGACGAGATGGACCTCGGCGCCGCGGTGGTGGCCCGGCCGGTCGCCGAGCAGTTCCCCCGGTGGGCGTCGCTGCCCGTGCGGCGGGTGGCCTCCTCCGCCACGGAGAACGCCATGTTCCGCCTGGGGGCGGAGCTGGTGGCCGAGCCGCGGCCGGCCACCCGTAGGCCGGGGACGGCCGGGCACCCGTCGGCCGGAGGCACGGCCCTGCGGGGCACCCCTAGCGTCCCGCGTACGCCGCTTCGAGGGCGGCCAGGTCGAGCTTGCCCATGCCCATCATCGCCTTGACGGCACGGGCCGAGCTCTCGCGGTCCTCGGAGGCGACCATCTCCAGCAAGGCTTTGGGGACGACCTGCCAGGACAGGCCGTAGCGGTCCTTGAGCCAGCCGCACGGGCCGGGCTGCCCGCCGTCCTCGGTGAGCCTGGCCCAGTAGTGGTCGATCTCCTCCTGGTCGTCGCAGATGATCTGGAACGACACGGCCTCGTTGAAAGTGAACTCCGGGCCGCCGTTGAGCGCCACGAACTGCTGGCCGTTGGCCGTGAAGTCGACGGTGAGCACCTCGCCGCCCCGATCGGCGTCGTCGGGGTAGTGGGTGATGCGGCCCAGGCTCGAGTCCTTGAAGACCGAGACGTAGTAGCGGGCGGCCTCCTCGGCCTGCCGGTCGAACCAGAGACAGGTGGCGAATCCTTCGGCGGTCATGGCTTGCTCCTGGACGCTGCGGGTGCGGGACGCACGGTCACCCATGTCGACCGCGACCGACGCGGAAACTCATCGGTCGCGGGCCGCTCTGCCCGTGGCGAATCTGCCGCGGGCAGAGAAACGCCCGGTGGGGGCGGTTTTGCGCCGACAGTGGGGTGGACGGCATCACCGATCGACGACTGGAGGGCCGATGACCCCGCTCACCCCGCTCACCCCGCGGGCCGAGGAAGGCGACACCCCGCCGACCCGGTTCGACGACCATCTCGCCGCCCAGCTGCTCGGGCAGCGGATCGTGCTGCTCGGCACGCAGGTCGACGAGGTGTCCGCGAACCGGGTCTGCGCACAGCTGCTGATCCTGTCCGCGGAGGACCCGCACACCGACATCGCCCTGTTCATCCACTCCCCCGGCGGCTCGGTCCACGCCGGGCTCGCCGTCTACGACACGATGCGGCTGATCCCCAACGACGTCGCCACGCTCGCGATGGGCTTCGCCGCGAGCATGGGCCAGTTCCTGCTGAGCGTGGGCACGCCCGGCAAGCGGTTCGCGCTCCCCCACGCGCGGATCATGATGCACCAGCCGTCCGCGGGCATCGGCGGCACCACCGCGGACATCGCGATCCAGGCGGAGAACCTGGAGTTCACCAAGCGGACGATGGAGCGGCTCATCGCCGAGCACACGGGCCAGACCCCGGAGACCATCGCCCGGGACGGCGACCGCGACCGCTGGTTCACGGCCGAGGAGGCCAGGGAGTACGGCATGGTGGACCGGGTCGTGGAGTCCTTCGCGGACGTCCGCCCGGCCGCGAACCGTCGGCGGATGGGACTGTGACCATGGGCGGCTACACGATTCCGAACGTCATCGAGCGGACCCCGCACGGAGAGCGGTCCTTCGACGTGTTCAGCCGGCTGCTGAACGAACGCATCATCTTCCTCGGCACGGAGATCGACGACGGCGTGGCCAACGTCGTCATCGCCCAGTTGCTGCACCTGGAGTCGTCGGCTCCGGAGAACGAGATCTCCCTCTACATCAACTCGCCCGGCGGATCGTTCACTTCACTGATGGCGATCTACGACACGATGACGTTCGTGCAGGCGCCGATCTCCACGTTCTGCGTCGGGCAGGCGGCCTCCACGGCGGCCGTCCTGCTCGCGGGCGGCGACCCGGGACGGCGGTTCGTGCTGGAGCACGCGCGCGTGCTGCTCGGCCAGCCCGCGTCGGGCGGGCGGCAGGGCACGGTGTCCGATCTCGCCCTCCAGGCCAAGGAGATGGTCCGCATCCGCACTCAGGTGGAGGAGGTGCTGTCCCGGCACACCCACCACGACATCGCGACGCTGCGCGCCGACATGGACCGGGACAAGGTGTTCACCGCGCAGGAGGCCGTCGAGTACGGCCTCGCCGACGAGGTCCTCAGCCGGCGGCTGGTACGGGTGTGACACCGGGGCCGCCCGGCTCCTCGCACCGGGGCGTGAGGGCCGGGCGGGCGCCGGGGGCGCGTCGCCGGCCTTTCGGGCCGCCGTGGCGGCGCCCGTTCAGGCGGCCAGGCACAGCCCGTCGCGCGATGCCGGGCCGCCCGCACGCCGGGTGGGCAGCGCCGGTCCGGTGAGGCGGGTGTGCGCCCGCAGCAGCAGATCGCCGAGGCCCAGGCCGAGGGCGTGGGCTGCGGCGGCGAGGACCTCCGAGGAGGCCTCCTTGCGGCCCCGCTCGACCTCCGACAGATACGGCATGGAGATCCGGGCCGCGTCGGCGACGTCCTTCAGGGTGCGCTCCTGGGCAAGGCGCTCACGGCGCAGGACGTCGCCGACCAGGTCCCGCCACAGCGGTTCACGGGCGGCGGGCGGCGCGTCGGAGGGATCGCCGGGGCGGGCCCCGGTGCCCGCGTCGGGCCGGGCGACGAGGCGGTCGGCCCGACGGCCCTCGGGCCTCGCGGAAGGACGTTCGCCCGGCCGGTGCTCGGGGCGTACGGCCGGCGGGCGCAGCGGGACGACACGGGCACGGCCGGAGCCGGAGCCGTTCGTCCGAGGGGGCGTGTGATCGGTCACCTTCCCAGCCTAGGAGGCGCGGCCGGGAGGGGAAGGGCGCCGCGTTCCGCTCTGGGTGAAGCCGGTCCGGCCGGCGGGTGCCGGAGTACGGCGCCGGGGCCGGCGCGGGGAACGGGGCATGCCCGGCGGTCGCGGGGGTGGGCGCAGCGCGGCTCGGGGGCTCGCAGATGCATGTGTCGCGGCTGATCAAGCGCTTCATCGCCGGGCTGCGCGAGGGCATGCCGGGCGAGCCGGACCGCGTCCGGGACGCCGCCCGTCCGGCGGGGCCGGGACGCCGCCCGCCCCGCGTGCTGATCGGGCTTGCGGCGTTCACTCGCCGTCGAGGGGGACGACGGCGCGGACGCGCTTGCCGACGGGGACCCGTTCCGCGGTGACGCTGCGGGCCAGCGCGTGCACGATCTCCAGGCCGTGCCTGCCGACGCGTTGCGGATCGCGCGGGAAACGCACCGGCAGGGCGGCGCTGCTGTCGTAGACGCAGACCGTGACCTCGCTGCCGGTGCCCTCCAGGTCCAGGATGTAGGGGCCGTTGCTGTGCCGGTCCGCGTTGGTGACGAGCTCGCTCACCACGAGCAGGAGTTCGTCCCGCGCACGGTCGCCGATGTCGGCGCACCACTCGGTGCGGAGCTGGTCGACGAAGTGCGCGGCGAACGCCCGCGCCTCGGCGATGCTCCCCGGTTCACCGGTGTAGTGGGCGGCCCGCCTGAGTGGTTCCACGGGCACGTCGAAACCAGTCGGTATCACTGCCCCGCCCAGGTGTTCGGTCATGCGTGGTCTTTCTGGGAAGCCGGACTGGCCGGATGCTGCTGCATCTGTGCTCGTACCCCGAGCCCGCCGTCACACTCCCCCGCGAGTGCGCGATCGGGGAGTGCGCTTCGTTACAGTGCGGGCGTCGTGGCCGGGACCTGCGGTGTCAGGGCCGAGGTGGTGGGTACGGCGCTGGTGGTGAGGGCGGGCGAGCCCGGCGCGGGCAGGGTCGTGGTGGCGGCGGTGGTGGTCGGCGGCACGATCGTGGTGAGCGGGGTCGACGACGAGGCGGTCGGCGGCGCCGACGACGTCGTGGCCGTCGGTGTGCCGGCCGGGGCCGTGCTCGTCGGAGGTGTGCTCGTCGGCCTGAGGTTCTGCGTGGACTTGTCCGAGGTCGGCGAGGTGCTCGTGTCCTCGTCCGACGAGGGCGGCTGCGAACTCTCCGTGCTCGGGCTCGTCGTGTCGGAGCTGGGTGTCTTCGTCGTCGGGGTCTTGTGCGTCGTCGACGACGAGGGAGACTCGGAGCCGGACGACGTCGAGGGGGTGGGCGACGTCGGCGGCGTCGTCGTGGGGCGGCCGGTGCTCTGGCTCACCGACGAGGTCGGGCAGCCGGGGGCCGTGGCGCCGGTGGTGGTGCGGCACGGTGTGTACTCGCTCGGGGAGGTGACGGTCACCGTCGGGGTGGGGCGGTGCGGCGGCTTCGCCGGCTTGTCGTGGCGGCCGTGGTCGCCGTGGGGCCGGGCGAACCAGCGGTGGTCGTCGTCCTTGTTGTCGTACAGGACGAACTGCTTCACCTCGACGGTGGCGGGCTGCACGACGACCACATTGGCGGAGTCGTACGAGGGCCAGCTCCTGCCGGTGCGCTCGGGCGTCCCGGGCTGCATCACGGGCGGGGTGAGCGGGTTGCCGCAGGCGCAGCGCACGCGGGGCAGGCCGCGGTCGTCGACGAGGACGGCGGTGCCGGCCTGGAGGACTGCCTGGTAGCCGGTGGCGCGGCCGTCGCGGTAGCCGTGGTTGGTGACGTGGGTGTCGAGGCGCAGTTGTACGGGGGTGAGGGAGCGCAGGAACCCGGGGACGTCCTCGGGGCTGATGCCCTCGACGGACGCGAACGCCCTGTTCTTCTCGGGCTGCGACGTCAGCAGCCTGATCTGCTTCTCGGTGTCGCAGCTGGAGACATTGCGGGTGCCGCCGTACAGGCCGGGTGCGCCGCCGTCGACCTGGCGGACCGCGTCGTCGGGGGCCGACTGGTTGCCGGTGGAGGGGGAGACCGGCGGGGCGGAGGAGTCGGTGGCCGTGGAGGAGGTGAACGGGTCGGGGCCGGTCTCGGCGGCGGGCTGCGCGAAGATCTCGCCGGCGCTCGCGGAACCGCCACCGCCGGGCCGGGTGAGGACCATGGCGAGTGCGACGACGGCGATGACGGCCGTGGCGACGACGGCGATGCGCGGTGCGGACCGCCACCACGGGGACCTCGGTCCCCTGCCGCCGCCGGTCGCCCCTGCTCCGCCGGGCCGGTCACCCCCGCCCGAACCGCCGGACCGGCCGCCTCCGCCCGGACCGCCGGACCCGCTGCTTCCGCCTCTGTCGGACGGCGGAGGAGGGGGTACCGGGGGCGGTTGCGAGGGTCCCGACAGCGGGCCGGATGGTGGTCCTGTGGGATGGCCGGATGACGGTGGTTCGACACTCACGAGCTCTTCTTCCCGCGAGGGGCCCAAATAGCTTTCACCCGATTTGAGCCAATTTCATATGAATTACTCCTATTGTGTGCGCTGATCGGTGCCGGTCCGCAAGCGGGCGCGGACGACCCTCCGGCGGGCGGGCCCCGTCCGGGCTGCTTAGCGTGGCCGTGTGAGCACGTCGAACCGCGCCGGCCGGGCCGCCGCCCCCACCGGCTGGGTCCACGCCCTCGTCACGGTGGTCGCCGCCCTGGCCTCCATGGCGGCGACGGCCGCGCTGGGCCTGTGGGCGGCCGGGGCGGACGGTCTGCCCGACGGGGGTTTCGGCCCGGTGGTCGCGGCGGCCCTGGTCACGGCCGTCGGCGGCGCCCTGGAGCTGTCCGGCGACGCCGATGTGCTGCTGGGCACCTCGGCCGGCCTCACGGTGATGCCGCTGTCGGTCACGCTGGTCGGCGCGCTGGTGCTGGCCGCGGGGTTCCGGCGGCCGTTCGCGTCCGGCGGCGCGGCGGGCGCCGGGGACGCGGCGCTGTGGGCGGGGCGCATCGCGGTGCTCTGGCTGCTCGCGCTGATCGGGGTGGCGTTCGCCGCGCGGCACACCTTCGACGTCCCGCTGGGCGGCGACACGCTCGGTGCGCTGGGCGACCTGCTGGGGATCGCGCCCCGCGTGGGGTTCCGCGCGGATGTGCCGCTGACCGTGTTCGTGGGCGTGGTGTGGCTGGCCGGGGTGCTGCTGCTGACGGTGCTGGTGTCGCCGCGGGTGCCGCTGCCGGGCCGGGCGGCTCCGGTGCGGGCGTCGGTGCGCCCGGCCGCGGAGGCCCTGGTCCTGCTGCTGCTCGGGCAGGTCGTGATCGGTGCGGCCGTCGCCCTCGTGGTCGCGGCGACGCGCGACCGGCCGGCGGAGACGCTGGCCGTGGTGCTGCTCGGACTGCCGAACGTGGTGTGGCTGGGGCTGACGGTGGGCCTCGGCGCCACCTGGCACGGCCATGTCCAGGGGCCGTTCGATCTGCCGATGCCGCACGTCCTGGACCAAGTGCTGCGCACCCCGGACATCGCCACGCTGGACCTCGGCACGCTCACCGGACACGACGGCCGCTGGGCGTGGCTGCCCGTGGTCGAGGCCGTGCTGCTTGTGCTGACCGGCCGGCTGACGGCGCTGCGCTCGCCGGCCCCGCCACGGCCGTGGCGGCACGCCGTGCACCTGGCGGCGGGGCTGCTGTTCGCGGTGCTGACGATCTGCCTGACCGGGCGGATCACCGCGTATCTCAGCCTGTCCGTGCTGGGCATCGGCGACCTGGGCGGGGGGCTCGGCGGCGAGCTGCTGCTGCGGGCCGACGTGTGGCCGGCGCTGGGGCTTGCCGTGCTGTGGGGTGCGGCGGCCGGGCTGCTGGGCGCGCTCGCGGCACGCCTTCCGGGGCTCAGCCGGGACGGCCGGTGACCGAGAGGGCCCAGTCGGGCGGCGCCTTCACCCGCGCCCCGGCGCCGGGCACGACCGTCAGGGGCGCCTCCTCCGCCCCGGGTGCGACCGTCAGGGGCGCCTCGCCCGCTCCGGGCGCGACCGTCACCGGTGCCTCCCCGGCCCCCGGTACGACCGTCAGGGGCGCCGCCCCTGCCCCGGGTGCGGGCTGCGCGGGCGGCCGGCGGCCGAGAGCCCCCGCCTCGGGCACGGGCCCGTGTGCCGTGTGCGCGGGCGGGCCGGTGCCCGGCCCGGCCGTGACAGGCCGCCCGGCGCCCGGCATGCTCTGCGCGGGGGCCGCCGCACGGGGCACGTGCGTCGCGGGCGCCTCGGCCTCGCGTACGGCCTTCACGTCCACCTCGGTGGGCGTCCGACCGCCGCTGTGCGCACCCCCGCCACCGCCCCCGCCGGCGTCCCGCAGGGCCGCCACGAAGTCCAGGCAGGAGTCGTAACGGTCCTCGGCGCTCTTGGCCAGGGCGCGGGCGAACACCGCGTCGGCCGCCGCGGGCAGATCGGAGCGGGTGCCGCTGAGCGGGGGCGGGTCGTCGTACTGGTGGGCCCACAGCAGGGCCATGTCGTCCTCGCGCTGGAACGGGGGATGGCCGGTGAGGGTCTCGTAGACGACGCAGGCGAAGCCGTACACGTCGCAGCGGCCGTCGACCGGGCGGCCGGAGATCTGCTCCGGCGAGACGTAGTCGAGGGTCCCGACGAACTGGCCGATCTGCGTGAAGCCGGTGAGCGACAGGGACTTCTTCGTCAGGCCGAAGTCGGTGAGGTAGACGTGCTCGGGGTGGTCGGCGTCGGTGCCGCGGTCCACGAGGATGTTGCCGGGCTTGACGTCCCGGTGGACCAGTCCGTGGTCGTGCGCGGCGTCCAGCGCGGAGGCGACCTGCGCGCCGATGCGGACGGCCGCCGGCAGCGGCAGCGGCCCCTGCCGGTCGATGAGGTGCTTCAGGTCGCTGCCGGGGACGTAACGCATGGCGATGTACAGCACGCCGTCGGTCTCCCCCGCCTCGAAGACGGGCACGATGTGCGGGTGGTCGATCGCGGCGGCCGTCCTCGACTCGTGGACGAAACGCTTGCGGAAGGTGTCGTTGCGGGCGAGTTCCGGGGCGAGCAGCTTGAGCGCCACCGTGCGTTCCAGGCTGAGGTCACGAGCCCGGTACACGACCGCCATCCCACCCCGGCCGATCTCCAGTTCGATGCGGTAGCCGGCGATGCGGCGGCCGATCAGTTCCGAGGGCCGCCCGGAGAACAGGCTCGTGTCGGGGGCCATCACCGCTCACCCTCGGGCACCACCGAGCGGGTCGGCGCCCGTGCGGGCGGCGCGGCGGCCCGCGGCCCGGCGTCCGCGGCGTAGGTGCTGAGGCCGGTGCCGTCGCCGTACACCCACCGGCCCTCCTCGTCGTCGTAGAGCCAGACGTCGGAGCCGTCCACGACCACGCCGATCCGCAGACCGCGGGTGCGCTGCCGGAAGGCCTCGCCGTCCAGCCCGCCATCGGCGAGGTCCTCCACGGCGGTGCGGTAGCGGGCCAGGGCGGACTCGGCGCGGGCGAGCAGCGGGCGCGGGTCGGGGGTGTGCCCGAGCGGGGCGTCGGCGGTCGGCGGGTCCTTCGGCACGGCGACCAGGAGACGGCCGTCGACCCACGCGGACCAGCCGTTGGCGCACACGATCCGCCCCCAGTCGCCGCGCCGGTCGACGAGCTGCACGGGCAGCAGCGCGTCGAGGGGCACGGCCGCCCCGGACGGATCGGGCGCGGCCCACGCGGGCATGCCCTGCGGGGGCACCACGTGGGTCGGGCGGAAGCCGGGGCCGGTCATGGCGGCCTACTTCCGCATCACGGCGGGTTCGTGCCGCCGCAGCAGCCGGGAGACGAGGAACGCGAAGGCGGCGGGCAGGGCCACCAGCACGGCCACGTTGCGCAGCCACACCCCGGTGTCGTGGCGGAACAGGGGGTCTCCGGCGACGGGGTTGCCGGGGTTCGGGGCGAGTTCGACGGTGCCCGCGGCGGCGCCCAGCGACCAGCGGGAGGGCGACAGCCACGCGAGCTGCTCCATGCCGGGCACGCCGTTCAGTTTCAGCACGGCCCCGCAGAACACGACCTGCGCGATGGTCAGCAGCACCAGCAGCGGCATCGTCACCTCCTCCTTGGGCACGACCGCGGAGATCAGCAGGCCGAGGGCCATCGCGGCGAACGCCAGCAGGGACTCCACGACGACGAGTTCGGCGAGCGGCGGCAGCAGGACGCCCTGCCCGTCCGGCGCGTGCAGATCGACGCCGAGCAGGCCGACAAGGGTGAGCACCACCGCCTGGAGCACGGTGATCGTGCCGAGGACGACCAGTTTGGAGGCGAGGTACGCCGATCTGGGCAGGCCGACGGCACGCTCCCGCCGATAGATCACCCGTTCCTTCACCAGTTCGCGCACCGCGTTGGCGGTGCCGATGAGCACACCGCCGATGGTCAGGATGAGCAGCGCGTTCATCTCGGTCTGCCGGGTCAGTTCACCGCGGGTGACGGCACGCAGCAGCACCCCCATGACGAACGGCAGGCCGATCATGGTGGCGAGGAAGACCCGGTCGACGCTGAGCACGGCGGTGTAGCGGCGTACGAGGGTGTCGAACTGGGCGGCCCAGCTGCGCGGAGGGGACGGCGGTGTGATGATCACGGGGCCTTCGCGGGGGCGGCGCGGCTGGACGGCGGCGTCGGCGATGTACCGGCGGTGCTCGGGAGACGCGCCGTACTCGCCGGCCCAGTCCCGCCGCCGGTCCGCCTCGAACGCCTCGAACGCCTCCGGCCACGCGTCGAAGCCGAGGAACGGCAGGGCGTTCGCGGGCGGCCCGTAGTAGGCGACCCGCCCGCCGGGGGCGAGCACGAGGAGCCGGTCGCACAGGTCGAGGCTGAGCACGCTGTGGGTGACGACGATGACGGTACGGCCGTCGTCGGCGAGGCCGCGCAGCATCTGCATCACCGACCGGTCCATGCCGGGGTCGAGTCCGGAGGTCGGCTCGTCGAGGAAGAGCAGGGACGGTTTCGTGAGCAGCTCCAGCGCCACGCTGACGCGTTTGCGCTGCCCGCCGGAGAGGCTGTGCACCCGCTGGCCGGCCCGCTCCCGCAGGCCCAGTTCGCCCAGCACCTCGTCGACCCGGGCCCGGCGCTCGGCGCGGTCGGTGTCCTCGGGGAAGCGCAGCTCGGCGGCGTAGGCGAGGGCGCTGCGCACCGTCAGCTGGACGTGCAGGATGTCGTCCTGGGGGACGAGTCCGATGCGCTGGCGCAGCTCGGCGTAGTCGTGGTAGAGGTCCCGGCCGTCGTACAGGACGGTGCCATGGTCGGCGGGGCGCTGCCCGGTGAGGGCGCCGAGCAGGGTGGACTTGCCGGCGCCGCTGGGGCCGACGACCGCGAGCAGGCACTTCTCCCCCACCGGGAAGGACACGTGGTCCAGCAGCACCTTGCGACCGCGGTCGACGGTGACGGTGAGGTCCTGCACGTCGAGGGAGACCTCGCCGGTGTCGACGTACTCCTGGAGGCTGCCGTCGACGAGGCAGAAGGCGGAGTGGCCGATGCCGACGATGTCGCCGGGGGCGAGGGCGGCGCGGGTGACGCGCAGACCGTTGAAAAAGGTGCCGTTGTGGCTGCCGACGTCGACGATCTCGTGGCCGCCGCCGGGCAGTGGCCGCAGTTCGGCGTGGCGGCGGGAGACGACGAGGTCGTCGACGACGAGGTCGTTGTCCTCGGCGCGGCCGATGCGCACGGTGCCCTGCGGCAGCCGGCGCTCGGTGGCGGGCCGCCGGAAGGTACGAGTGGCGCCCGGCGCGGAGACCGCGGAGGGGCGTTCGGGGCCCCGGGCGGGCGGTGGTCCCGCGAGGACCGCTCGTGGGCCGTCCTGCGGGTTGCCGAAGCGCAGGACCGTGCCGGGCCCGACGAAACGGTCCTGGACACGGCGGCCGTCGGCGTAGGTGCCGTTGGTGCTGCCCTCGTCGTGCAGGGTCCAGTGCCCGGCCTCGGGGTGCAGGACGGCGTGGTGCCAGGAGACCCGGGCGTCGTCGAGGACGATGTCGGACAGGGGGTCGCGGCCGACCCGGTAGTCCCGGACGGGGCTCATCACCGTGGTACCCGCCTCGGTCTGGAGCACGAGCTCGGGTGCGCTGGAGAGGGCAGGCCGCTCCGACATGGCAGAATTCTACCGATTTGTCCGCATATTCGCCCGGCGGGCGAATATGCGGGCGCCTCGTTCGAGGGGCGGCCGTTCGTCAGGCCACGGGTTCGACGAGACCCACGGTCGTCCGCTGCATGCGCAGTGCGTCGACGGATTCGGCGAGCATTTCGTACTCGGTGGTGTCGTCGCTGGCCGCGATCCGCAGCAGCCGCCCGTCGGCCAGTTCGTCGGCGGCCTGTTCCTGCCGGCCGACGTCGGCGCACCAGGCGCGAAGGACGCCCGGCACGTCGGGCACGGTGTCCGCGACGGGCACCAGCGCGCCCGGCGGGAAGCGGTCGTCGTCGGGGCTGGGGTCGAGGCGCTCGGCGATCCATGAGGCGCGGTCGCGCAGCCACCACAGGGCCAGCGCCAGCGTGGGTGCGCGGTAGGTGCCGAGCGGGACTCCGATACGGCGGCCGTCGCAGACGCCGTACGCCGTCACATGACACAGGAACTCGTCGTGCACGTCATCACTCCCCCGAAACGCGTCGCTCGCGCCGGCCGGATGCGGGCCGGCCCCTGTGCGGCTCGTGTGCGGTGCACTCCCCCTCGCAGTCGAGTATGTTCACTTCTGAACCACTGTCACCATGCCTTTCCGGACAGTCTCCTGGCATATTCAGCGCCTCGGTTGGCCGGAAGGCACCGGCCCCCTGCCCCGGGCATCCGGCGCACGGCGAGAGCCCGCCCCCGCCGGGACGGGGGATTCCGGCGGGGGCGGGAGTCGAGGCGACGGGGACGGCGGCAAGAACCTCTGCGAACGGCGGCAGCCTCCGCAGGCGGGCTAGCCCTTGATCACCGCGTCGATACGGGCCAGCTCCTCGTCGGAGAAGTCCAGGTTGCGGATGGCGGCGACGCTGTCCTCCAGCTGCTGCGGGCTGCTCGCGCCGACCAGGGCCGAGGTGACCCGGCCGCCGCGCAGCACCCAGGCCAGCGCCATCTGGGCGAGGGACTGGCCCCGGCCGGCGGCGATCTCGTGGAGCGAGCGCAGGCGGGCCACCAGGTCCTCGGTCACCGCGTCCGTGTTCAGGAACGGGCTGTCGCTCGCGGCCCGGGAGTCCTCCGGGATGCCGTCGAGGTAGCGGGAGGTCAGCAGGCCCTGCTCCAGCGGGGAGTAGGCGATGGAGCCGACCTGGAGTTCGTCGAGGGTGTCGAGCAGGCCCTCGTCCTCGGGGCGGCGGTCCAGCATCGAGTAGCGCGGCTGGTGGATGAGGAGCGGGGTGCCCAGTTCGCCGAGGATGCGGGCGGCCTCCCGGGTCTGCTCGGCCGAGTAGTTGGAGATGCCGACGTACAGCGCCTTGCCCTGCTGCACGGCGGAGTGCAGCGCGCCCATCGTCTCCTCCAGCGGAGTCTTCGGGTCGGGGCGGTGCGAGTAGAAGATGTCGACGTAGTCCAGGCCCATCCGGGCGAGGCTCTGGTCGAGCGAGGACAGCAGGTACTTGCGGGAGCCGAACTCGCCGTACGGGCCGGGCCACATGAGGTAGCCGGCCTTGGTGGAGATGACCAGCTCGTCCCGGTAGCGGGCGAAGTCGGACCTGAGGAAACCGCCGAGCGCGGACTCGGCGGCGCCGGGCGGCGGACCGTAGTTGTTGGCGAGGTCGAAGTGCGTCACGCCGAGGTCGAAGGCGCGGCGCAGGATGGCCCGCTGGGTCTCGGCCGGCCGGTCCGGGCCGAAGTTGTGCCACAGTCCGAGCGACAGCGCGGGCAGGTGCAGTCCGCTGCGGCCGGTACGCCGGTAGGGCATGTCCGCGTAGCGGTCGGGGTGTGCGGTGTACAACGCGACTCCATGAGGGGTGGGCGCACGGGTTCAGGTCCCACTCGATCACAGTCCGCGGGACCGCTGCCACTCTGGCGCGACCTGCGGCGATACGTCCAACAGAAGAATGTGATGGGATTCAGCGCCCCGGTCGATGAATCCGCCGGGGCCGTGGATAGGCTGCGTCCCATGGAACTGAGGCAGCTCCAGCATTTCGTCGCGGTCGCCGAGGACCAGCATTTCACCCGGGCGGCCGAGCGGCTCATGGTCTCGCAGTCCGGGCTGTCCGCGTCCGTACGGGCGCTGGAGCGGGAGTTGCAGACGCCGCTGTTCGTGCGGACCACGCGCCGGGTGACGCTCACCGAGGCCGGCCGGGCGCTGCTGCGGGAGGCGGAGCGCATCCTCGCGGGGGTGCGGGCGGCGCACGAGGCGGTGGCCGCCGTCCAGGGCGTGCTGCGCGGCACGCTGTCGCTGGGGACCGAGCAGTGCATCGCCGGGGTGGATGTGGCCGGGCTGCTGGCCGCGTTCCGGCACCGGCATCCGGACGTCGAGATCCGGCTGCGGCAGAGCGGGTCGGCCGCGCTGGCGGAGGAGGTCGCGGCCGGCCGGCTGGACCTGGCGTTCGCCTACCGGACCGGCCCGGACACCGATCAGCTGCGGTCCGTCGCCCTGGCCGCGGAGCCGACGACCCTGCTGTGCCATCCCGGCCACCGCCTCGCCGGGGCGGGCGCGGCGGTGACGCCGGGCGACCTCGCCGGGGAGGTGTTCGTCGACTTCCAGCAGGACTGGGGGCCGCGCCGGGCCACGGACGCCGCGTTCACGCGGGCGGGCGTGGGGCGGACGGTCGCGCTGGAGGTGAACGACGTGCACAGTCTGCTCGATCTGGTCGACCAGAACCTCGGGGTGGCCGTCGTACCGAGCCACTTCCGGCACAAGCGGCCGTCCTTGGCCGCGCTGCCGCTGAAGGGCCTGGACGACGTGACGTACGAGACGGTCGCCCTGCTGCCGCCCGCCCGGGCGGCCAGCCCGGCGGCACGGGCACTGATGGGTCTGCTCACCGGGGCCACCGGGGGCGCGTGACGGCCGGCGTCACGGCATCGGGGCGGGGCGAGGGACGCTGTGCCCTGTGG
>NZ_JALLGL010000115.1 GCF_023072675.1 Streptomyces sp. XM83C | reverse complement strand
ACCCGCCCCCGCCTCGCCGAGCTGCGGCTCTCCGCGTTCGCCGGGCACCGCCGGGCGCGGCTGCCGCTCGGGGAGTTCACGCTGCTGTCGGGGCCCAGCGGGGTCGGCAAGACGACGGCGCTGACGGCGTACGGGGCACTGGCCCGGCTCGCCGCGGGCGGCACCCTGCGCGAGGCGTTCCCCGACCCGGTCTCCCTCGTGCCGGACGGGGCACGCCCCGACGCCCAGCGGCGGCGCGGCTTCCGTATCGGCTGCACCTCCGTCGGACCCGCCGGGCCGGTCCGGCTCGACCTCGCCGTGCAGGTGGAGCCCGATCTGCGCATCGTCGGCGAGCGGCTGAGCGCGCGGGGTGTCGTGCTGTTCGGGACCGCGCTGGTCGACCCGGGCCGGCGCGCGGTGCAGGCGGCCTGGCACACCGCCGGGCAGGCGCCGGTGACGCGGGCGCCGCTGCCCGACGACCGGCTCGGCACGGCGCTGCTGCCGCTGCGGGTCGCGGGCCGGACGGACGGGCAGAGGCATGTGCTGGCCGCCGCCGAGCAGACCCTGGTGGCGCTGCGGTCGGTCTTCGCCTGCGATCCCCGTCCCGCCGCGATGCGGCGCTCCGTCCCGGTCGGCGAGGGCCGGCTGCTGGGGGACTGCGGCAACTTCGCGGACGTGCTGCGGCGCACCCGCGGCGAGTGCGCGCACCGGCACGCGCGGTTCGTGGCCACGGTCCGCGCCGGCTGCACGGGCCCGGTCGAGGACGTACGGGCGGTACGGGGGCCGGGCGGAACGGTGCGCGCCGTGGTGGACCGGGGCGACGGGACCGTCACGGACTTCCCGCGCCTCGGGGACGGCGAACTGCGCTACATGGCGCTCGCGTTGGTGCTGCTCACGGGTGCGGGCGTGCTGGACGTGGAGGCGCCGGTCGGGGAGGTGCCGGACGCGCTGTGCGCGCTGACCGTGCTCGCCGACGGTTTCGACCGGGGCCTCGATGTGCGTCAGCGCCGCGAACTGGCGCGGCTGGCCCGGCAGACGGTGGCGGGCGGCCACCTGCGCTGCGTGGCGGCGGTGAGCGACGCCGGGTGGGCGGTGGGGGACCGCGCGGTCACGGTGGTACACCTGGAGCCGTGACCGAACCCCTCGACGTACGTCGGCTCCAGCGCAGGCTGGCCGAGTTCGCGGCGGCCCGCGACTGGGAGCCGTACCACACGCCCAAGAACCTGGTCTCCGCGCTGAGCGTGGAGGCGTCCGAACTGATGGAGATCTTCCAGTGGCTGACACCGGAGGAGTCGGCCAGGGTGATGGACGACCCGGAGACCGCTCACCGGGTGCGCGACGAGGTGGCCGATGTGCTGGCGTATCTTTTGCAGCTGTGCGAGGTGCTCGGCATCGATCCGCTCGTGGAGCTCGACGCGAAGATCGACCGCAACGAGCAGCGCTTCCCCCGCCCGGAGGACTGACACCTTCCGATTTCACACTGTGTAATCGTTCAGGCGTCCGAAACCGATTTGTTGTCCACAGATTTCCGTCTTCCTCTGGCTTTCCGTATCACAAACCCTCACTCTGGGTAGTGAACAAGGGAGTTCGGGCGGAGACGTGCGTGAGTACGTCGGTGACGGACGGGGGCGGCGCATGGACGCGGTGCGGCTCATTCTGACGAGCAGGCAGGCGCTCGCGGAGACCGGTGGGATGTCCGGGACGCTGGCGGAGGTGTGGCAGGCGCAGGCACTGGCGCAGGCGATCGGGAGTCGGCTGGCGGTGTCCGGACCGCCCGAACTGCGCGGCGAGGCACTGGGGTTGACGGAGCTGGCGGGCCGTGGCTGCGGGGTGCTGGACATCCCCGACCTCGATCCGGGCGCCCTGCGCGCCGCCCAGCTGACCGAGCTGGACGACGCCCGCGAGACCCTGCTGGCGCTCGGCGGCCTCCTCGCCGAGGTCGGCATGGCACTGGTGGGCGTGGCGAGCGGCGCGTCCGACGAGGCGCGGTACTGGCAGTGCATGGAGGCCATCGACGCGGCCGACGAGTCCCGCGACCGCGTCCTGGAGATGCTGCGCAAACTGGCGGCCAGAGAGGGGGCGTTACCGGAGCGGTGAGACACCGCCGATGAGCCGTCGGCGCGCTACTGTGCCGAGGCGACCCGGGCGGCGGACACCTGACGGACGAATCGCCGCTGCCACGGGACCTCGACCGCGCGCGAGTGATAGGTGCGCCGGACCCACCTGACGGCCTCTTCCGGTGCCATGCCCTCGAAGACGCACAGCGCGGAGAGGGCTGTCCCCGTCCTGCCGACGCCGCCCCCGCAGCAGATCTCCACCCGCTCGTCCAGGGCACGGTCGTACGCGATGCGCAGTGTGCGCATCGCGTGCCGCGGCTCGGCGGGCAGCCAGAAGTCCCGCCAGGGGATCCACAGCGACTCCCACGGCACCTCGGGTGGCTCGTGCCGCGTGAGATGCACCGCCAGCGTGGGGGTCTGCCCCTCGGGCAGCTCATGTCGGAGCCCACGCCCGCGGACCCTCCGCCCCGAAGGAAGCGTGATCACCTTGGGGGTGTCCGATGTCCAGGGCTCGGTCATGATCGATCCTGTCGGGCCGTTCCCGGGCCGGTCGACCGCCGGCCGTCTCCGTCGCTGCCCAACGGTATCCGGGGCCGTCGGCCGGGGGGAGACGAACGCGGAAGCCATGTCCGGGTCCGGTCCGGATGCCCGCCCCGGACCCGTCACGAGGCGGGCCGGACGGCGGCGCTCCGCCACGGGGTGCAGGATGGAGGTATGGATCTTCGCATCTTCACCGAGCCCCAGCAGGGGGCCACCTACGACACCCTTCTCACCGTCGCCAAGGCCACCGAGGAACTCGGCTTCGACGCCTTCTTCCGCTCCGACCACTATCTGAAGATGGGGGACGTCGACGGCCTCCCCGGCCCGACCGACGCCTGGATCACGCTCGCCGGTCTCGCCCGCGAGACCAAGCGCATCCGGCTCGGCACCCTCATGACGGCCGCCACCTTCCGGCTGCCCGGCGTCCTCGCCATCCAGGTCGCGCAGGTCGACCAGATGTCCGGCGGCCGGGTCGAACTGGGCCTGGGCGCGGGCTGGTTCGAGCAGGAGCACACGGCGTACGGCATCCCCTTCCCGAAGGAGAAGTTCGGCCGCCTGGAGGAGCAGCTGGAGATCGTCACAGGCCTGTGGCAGACGAAGACCGGTGAGACCTTCGACTTCCACGGCCGGTACTACGACCTCACCGAGTCGCCCGCACTGCCCAAGCCCGCCCAGGAGAAGATCCCCGTCCTCATCGGCGGTCACGGCGCCACCCGCACCCCGCGTCTCGCGGCCCGCTACGCCGACGAGTTCAACCTTCCCTTCGGCTCCATCGAGGACTCCGAGCGGCAGTTCGCCCGCGTACGCGCCGCCGCCGAGGAGGCCGGCCGCCCCGCCGACGCCCTCGTCTACTCCAACGCCCTGGTCGTGTGCGTGGGCCGCGACGACGCCGAGGTGGCCCGCCGCGCCGCCGCCATCGGCCGCGAGGTCGACGAGCTGAGGACCAACGGGCTCGCCGGCTCCCCGGCCGAGGTCGTCGAGAAGATCGGCCGCTACCAGGAGGTCGGCTCGCAGCGGATCTACCTACAGGTTCTCGACCTGCACGACCTGGACCACCTGGAGCTGATCGCGAGCGAGATCATGCCCCAGCTCGGCTGAGCCCCCCGAGACCGGCCCGCCGGACGTCCACCGTCCCGCGGGCCGGGGACGGCCGGGACCACGCCGTCCCTGCCTCCGCCCCGGCCGGGGGACACCTCCGCAGGGGCCCACGGCACGTCGGCCGCCGAACCCGCCGGACGTCGAAGCCCCCGGCACGGGCGGTCCGCACACCTGGAAACGGTCGCCGCCGGCCGGCGACAGGCCGTGCCGCCGCCCTGGGCGGCAGGGGCGGCGGCGGGTCAGGTGTCAGGGCCGGATCCGCGGTCCTGCGCGGTGGCCGTGAGGGTCAGCCGCAGACGGGGACCGACGGCGAGGCCTCGGCGTACCGGGCGGGGATCCAGCCGCGGCCGTCGGCCAGGCGGTACCAGGTGGTGTTGCCGTCGACCTGCTCTCCGCCGGTCTTGCAGATCACCTGGGTGTGGCTGCCGGGCTTGAGGGAGCCGACCTCCTTGTGCGAGGTGCCAGGGCCCTTGCGGATGACCAGCGACCCCTTGGAGGTGATCTTGGCCTTGTGGTGCTTGACGCGCGAGCAGTCGTCGCTGCACGGGCAGGCCACGAGGGTGATCCGGTTGCTCGTCGCCGTCACGGCCGTGCCGTCGGGGCCCCGTCCGGTGACGGTCGCGATGTCGGAGATCCGTCCGGCTCGGACGTCCGCCGCGGTGGTGGTGTAGGTGGCGGTGCAGACCGTGGACTCGCCCGGCTGAAGTGTGGTCACGGGGCAGGTGACGGCCGGGTTTCCGGGACCGTCGTCGGTGACCGTGATGTCGCTGACGGGCACGGGACCGGTGTTGGTCACCTCGAAGGTGTAGTGGAGCACCTCACCGGGGCCGGTGAACGCGGTCTCCTCGACGTCCTTGCGGATCTTCAGCTTCGGTTCGGTGGACGTGACGGGAACCTCGACCGTGCACCGGCCCGCGGAGGCGCAGCTGCCGCCGGGAGCGGTGGCGGTCACGGTGTTGCCCAGCGTCGGGTTGCCCGAGACGGGCGAGTCGACCTTCACGCGGTAGGTGACCGTGGCCGTGTCACCGGCGGCGAGGGTGCCGTGCCAGGTGAGGGCGGTGCCGGTCAGTTCCGCCGTGCCGGTGGTCGCCTCGATCGAGTCCGGTACGAGCGTCGCGTCGTCGAGCACGCCGGAGAGGTCGTCCGTGAAGGCCGCGTTGGTGACGATCTGACCGGTGTTGGTCACCGTCACGGTGTACGTGACGGTGTCGCCGGCATGGACGGGCCCGCTGGTGGACGCGGACTTCTGCACGGTGTACGACGGGTCCGGGCACTGTCCGGCGTCCTGCTGGGCGGTGGCACCCCAGAAGGCGCGGCCCGTGGCCTCCACGACGGTGACCGGCAACAGGCCGGTGGACTCGGCCGTCGGCACGGAGTCGAGGCGCATGATGTCGCCCGCCGAGCCGAACGCGTACACCTGGTCACCGGACTGGGCGGCGCCGTAGATCTGCGGGAGGGTACCGATCCGGGTCACCGTGTTGTCCGGGTGGATACGGAAGACGGCGGACGGCTGGCCGGTCTGGCCCTCCGGTGAGGCGAACGCCAGGATGTCGCCGTCCGCCAGGGTCAGGAAGTCGCCGGCCGAGACGAACCCGTCGGGGAACGCATACGGTGCGACGCTGCTCGCCCCGGTGGCGGGATCGATCAGGAAGATCTGGCTGGTCTTGAAGGAACCGGCGATCAGCCGGCCGTCGGCCGCCGCCGTCAGGCCGTTGACAGAAGACCCGCCCTGCGCGCTCAGATCCGCGATGGGGCCCGTGATCACAACGCTCGCGGTCTCCTCACCTGTGGTCGGAGCGATGGTGTACAGGGTGGTCGAGCCGAGGCCGGGGAAGTCGACGCCGTACAGCGTCGCGCCGTCGGTGCTGAACGCGATGTCGCCGTAGTCGCGTACCAGCGGCACCGACGACAACTGGGTTCCGTCCGTGCTGTACTCGCCGAGCTGCCGGGCCGCGCCGCCGGTGTTGGCCCACAGCGGGCTGGGCGGGCACCGGCCCGTGTGGCCGCGGGCCGGTGCCCGCCGCCCGGCCGGGCAGCGGCCTCCGCACCCGCGAGGGCCACGCTGCCCGTGAGACCCAGCACCACAGCCACGGCGATGCCGGTGAACCGGCGCCGCGCGACGCGTCGAGGAATCGTCATCCAGTCCTCCTAGTTCTGCCGGGCGGTGCCCTCACCGCCTCGTCCCGGGGCGCCGTCGTCCGGTCGCCCGCTGGGATGGATGCGCACACCACGCCGCACGAGTCACGTAGGGCGCTTGCCATGACGCTCTCGCGGAGCACAGGGATCACCCCCCTGCACCAGCGCCGCTCCCCTGTTCGGACCCTGTCCGGTGCCTGCGGACAGCGAGAACACCCGGCCCCGCGGGCGACACCCCGCCCCGGCGGCCGACGCACCCGCAGCGGCCCGCGGCCGTCCACGCCCAAGGCTAAAATCACTGGTCACGATCGAGTCCGGGCTCCAGACTCGGACACATGTTCCTGACCATCGGCACCACCGGCACCCCGGAGCGCCCCGCCACCGACCTCGGCTTCCTGCTGCACAAGCACCCCGACAAGGCGCAGGCGTTCTCCACGTCCTACGGCACCGCGCACGTCCTGTACCCCGAGGCGGACGAACGGCGCTGCACAGCGGCCCTGCTGCTGGAAGTGGACCCGGTGGCGCTGGTCAGGCGCGGCAAGGGCAAGGGGCGCGGCGGCGCACCCGACGCGGCGCTCGCCCAGTACGTCAACGACCGTCCGTACGCCGCGTCCTCCCTCCTCGCCGTGGCGCTGAGCGGCGTGTTCAGCAGCGCCATGCGCGGGGTGTGCCGCGCCCGGCCCGAACTGCCCGGCGAGGCCCGCCCCCTGCGCGTCGAGGTGCCCGCGCTGCCCGCGCGCGGCGGCCCCGACCTCGTACGGCGGCTGTTCGAGCCGCTCGGCTGGACGGTGACCGCCGAACCGGTGCCGCTGGACGCCGAGTTCCCCGAGTGGGGTGCCTCCCGGTACGTCTCCCTCGTCCTCACCTCCGAGACCCTGACGCTCGCGGAGGCGCTGCGGCATCTGTACGTGCTGCTGCCCGTGCTGGACGACGCCAAGCACTACTGGGTCGCCCCCGACGAGGTGGACAAGCTGCTGCGGGCCGGTGAGGGCTGGCTGCCCGGCCACCCGGAGCAGAAGCTCATCACCTCCCGCTATCTGTCGCGCCGCTGGTCGCTGACCCGGCAGGCGATGGAACGCCTCGAGCTGGTGCGGCTCGCCGAGGCCGACGACAGCGAGGTCGAGGAGATCGACAACGCCGTCGCCGAGGACACCGGCGACGAGGAGAAGCCGACGCCGCTCGCCGTGCAGCGCCGTGACGCGATCCTCGCCGAGCTGCGCGCCGCCGGTGCCGCCCGGGTGCTCGACCTGGGCTGCGGTCAGGGCCAGCTGGTGCAGGCGCTGCTGAAGGACCCGGCGTACACGGAGATCGTCGGCCTGGATGTGTCGATGCGGGCGCTGACCATCGCCGCGCGCCGGCTGAAGCTGGACCGCATGGGCGAGCGGCAGGCGTCCCGAGTGAAGCTGCTGCAAGGCTCGCTCGCCTACACCGACCGCCGGCTCAAGGGGTACGACGCCGCCGTGCTCAGCGAGGTCATCGAGCACCTCGATCTGCCGAGGCTGCCCGCCCTGGAGTACGCGGTGTTCGGCGCGGCCCGCCCCCGCACGGTCCTCGTGACCACGCCGAACGTCGAGTACAACGTGCGCTGGGAGTCCCTGCCCGCAGGCCATGTCCGGCACGGCGACCATCGCTTCGAGTGGACCCGCGCGGAGTTCCGCACCTGGGCCGAGGCCGTCGCCGCACGGCACGGCTACGCCGTGGAGTTCCGTCCCGTCGGCCCCGACGACCCCGAGGTGGGCCCGCCCACTCAGATGGCCGTCTTCACCCGGCTCACCGACGACGACCGCGGGAACGGCACCGGCAAGAACGCCACCGGCAGGACCGACACCAGCAAGCCCCACGACACGACCGACGACAAGCCCCACGACACGACCCGCGCCAAGACCGACGACACGACCCGCGCCAAGACCGACGACAACACCGAGAAGGAGGCGACGGCGGCATGACCGAGACCACGACCACCACCCCCGCACAGGGCCGTGTGCTGCCCGTCACCGACCTGTCCCTCGTCGTCCTGATCGGCGCGTCCGGCGCGGGCAAGTCCACGTTCGCGCGCCGCCACTTCAAGCCCACCGAGGTCCTCTCCTCCGACTTCTGCCGCGGCCTGGTCAGCGACGACGAGAACGACCAGAGCGCCAGCCGCGACGCGTTCGACGTGCTGCACTACATCGCCGCCAAGCGCCTCGCCGCCGGCCGCCGCACCGTCGTCGACGCCACCAGCGTCCAGAAGGAGGCCCGCAAGCAGCTGATCGACCTGGCCCGCGCCCACGACGTGCTGCCCGTCGCGATCGTGCTGGACGTCCCCGAGGAGGTGTGCGTCGCCCGCAACGCGGCCCGCACCGACCGCGCCGACATGCCCCGCCGGGTCGTGCAGCGCCACATCCGCGAACTGCGCCGCTCCCTGCGCGGTCTGGAGCGGGAGGGCTTCCGCAAGGTGCACGTGCTGCGCGGCGTCGAGGAGATCGACAGCGCGGTGATCCGCACCGAGAAGCGGTTCAACGACCTCACCCACCTCACCGGCCCGTTCGACATCATCGGCGACGTCCACGGCTGCTCCGCCGAACTGGAGGCCCTGCTCGGCAAGCTGGGCTATGTCGACGGCGTCCACCCCGACGGCCGTACGGCGGTGTTCGTCGGAGACCTCGTCGACCGCGGCCCGGACAGTCCGGGCGTGCTGCGCCGCGTGATGTCGATGGTGAAGTCGGGCAACGCGCTGTGCGTGCCCGGCAACCACGAGAACAAGTACGGCCGCTTCCTCAAGGGCCGCAACGTGCAGCTCACGCACGGCCTCGCCGAGACCGTCGCCCAGATGGAGGGCGAGAGCGAGGAGTTCCTCGCGGAGGTGCGGGAGTTCATCGACGGCCTCGTCAGCCACTACGTCCTCGACGGCGGCAAGCTGGTCGTCTGCCACGCCGGTCTGCCCGAGAAGTACCACGGCCGCACCTCCGGCCGGGTCCGCAGCCACGCCCTGTACGGCGACACGACCGGTGAGACCGACGAGTTCGGGCTGCCGGTGCGCTACCCGTGGGCGGAGGACTACCGGGGCCGGGCCGCCGTGGTGTACGGCCACACCCCGGTCCCGCACGCGACCTGGCTGAACAACACGATCTGCCTGGACACCGGCGCCGTCTTCGGCGGCAAGCTGACCGCGCTGCGCTGGCCGGAGCGGGAACTGGTCGACGTACCGGCGGAGCGCGTCTGGTACGAACCGGCGAAGCCGCTGCGCCCGGAGGCCCCCGGCGGGCACGACGGGCGTCCCCTGGACCTGGCGGACGTGCACGGCCGGCGCGCGGTGGAGACCCGGCACGCGGGCATGGTCGCCGTTCGGGAGGAGAACGCGGCGGCGGCGCTGGAGGTCATCAGCCGGTTCGCGATCGACCCCCGCCTGCTGCCGTACCTGCCGCCCACCATGGCGCCGACCGCGACCAGCCACCTGGGCGGCTACCTGGAGCACCCGGCGGAGGCGTTCGCGGCGTACGCGAAGGACGGCGTCGAGCGGGTCGTGTGCGAGGAGAAGCACATGGGTTCGCGGGCCGTGGCCCTGGTGTGCCGGGACGCGGAGACCGCGAAGCGGCGCTTCGGCACCGACGGCGGTGTCACCGGCTCCCTCTACACCCGCACCGGGCGGCCCTTCTTCGACGACGAGAGCGTTACCGAGGAGATCCTCGCCCACTTGCGCACCGCGATCGGCGAGGCCGGGCTGTGGGACAGCCTGGAGACGGACTGGCTGCTGCTGGACGGCGAGCTGATGCCGTGGTCGTTGAAGGCGTCCGGGCTGCTGCGCACCCAGTACGCGGCGGTCGGCGCCGCCTCCGGTGCCGCGCTGCCCGCCGCGCTCACCGCCCTCGAGGGCGCCGCGCAGCGGGGCGTGGACCTGGGCGGGCTGCTGGAGCGGCAGCGGCAGCGGGCCGCGGACGCCGCCGCGTTCACGGCCGCGTACCGCCGCTACTGCTGGGCCACCGACGGCCTGGACGGCGTGCGCCTCGCGCCGTTCCAGATCCTCGCCGTGCAGGGCCGCAGCCTCGCCGCGCTCCCGCACGACGAGCAGCTCGCCCTGCTGGACCGGCTGGTGGAGCACGACCGGACGGGCCTGCTCCAGACCACCCGGCGCCTGTACGTCGACACCGGCGACCCCGAGTCGGTGCGTGCCGGCGTCGACTGGTGGCTGGAGATGACCGGCCGCGGCGGCGAGGGCATGGTCGTCAAGCCGCTCGGGGCGCTGGTCCGCGACGCGGAGGGCCGGCTGGTGCAGCCCGGCATCAAGTGCCGGGGCCGCGAGTACCTGCGGATCATCTACGGCCCCGAGTACACGCGCCCGGACAACCTGGCCCGGCTGCGGCAGCGGCACCTCGGCCACAAGCGGTCCCTGGCGATCCGTGAGTACGCCCTCGGTCTGGAGGCCCTGGACCGGCTCGCGGACGGCGAACCGCTGTGGCGGGTCCACGAGGCGGTGTTCGGTGTGCTGGCCCTGGAGTCGGAGCCGGTGGACCCCCGCCTGTGACGGCCCGCGGCGGCACATGTGGGGGGACATGATCCCCGGTCGGGGATCGGAAGCGCATCGGAAGCGCTGAACCGGTCCCCGACCGGCGGATGTCAGGCAAAGTGACTGTGGTCATATCTACGGAACACGCGAGACTCCGGCGGCCCGCCGGGAGTTGCGAGGACCCATGAACCACACCTACGAGCCGCCGAGCCTGTTACCCGCTCCCGGCACGGAGCGGACCCACGCTCTGATCATCGCGGGCGTCCCCCTGCTGCTCGTCCTGCTCCTGGCGATCGTCCCCGCCCTGGCGTCGGACGGCGACGACGACTACTACGGGGACTCCCTCTACGGCAGCGGCGGCTTCGGCGGCTTGCCGTCCCTCACCCACGACCCGACCGACGACGAGACCGAAGACGACACGTACGACGACGACACCTACGACGGCGACACGTACGACGACGGCACCGACGGCGACACGTACGACGACGACTCCACGGCCGGCACCGACGAGGAGACCGCCGACGAGACGCCCACCTACGAGGAGACGTCGGCCGAGCCCACCGACGACGCGAACGGCGACGCGGTCGTCGACCCGTCGGAGTCACCGGACCGGACGGTGACCCGCTACTACGACGCCATCAACGCAAGCGAGTACGCGACCGCCTGGGAACTGGGCGGCAAGACCTTCCACACCTCCTTCGACGAGTTCGTCGCGGGCTTCGCCGACACCGCGAGGGACGACGTCGTCATCGACTCCGTCGACGGCGACACGGTGACGGTGACCCTGTACGCCACCCAGACCGACGGCACGCAGAAGTCCTTCCACGGCCAGTACACCGTGACCGACGGCGTCATCACCGACGGTTCGCTCACCCAGACCGGCTGAACGAAGCGGAGCGACCACACCCATGGCGAGCAATCACCTCACCGTCCCCGCCCCGGCGCCCGAGCCCGGCCGGCCCGCACCGGGCCGCCCCACCCCCGACGCCACCAGCAACGCGACCCGGCTGCTGTGCGCCGGCACCTACCTCGACCCCGTCTACCGCACCGCCGTCATCCGCGAACTCCTCACCCACCGCTTCCGCGTGGTGGCCCCCTCGTACGGCTACGACGCCGTGCCCGTCCTCGGTCACGCCCTCGCCGCGCGCCGCCTGCACCGTATGCGGCTGGCCGCGCTCGCCGCGGGCGCCGCCCTGATCCTCGTGCTCACGGTGGCCGGCGCGCTCGGCGGGTTCACCGCGTTCCTGCTGGTGCTGTGGCTGCTGTGGGCCACCGCGTTCTTCCGCCGCGTCGTCACCCTCCAGGTGCTCGTACGGCGTCTGCGGCCCAGATCCGACGGCCGGTTCGACGGCGCGTACCCCGAGCACCCGGACCTGACGCGGGAACTCGTGCACAAGATCAACCGGCAGCAGACCGCGGACGGCACGATCATCCGGTACGGCGGCTACAAGCCGTTCGTCGGCGCCGGCGTGCCCGTCCGCAACTGGTCCAACGCCCAGTTGCTGGTCGGCGCGCCCGAGAGCCCGTTCGAGGCGGGCCGCCCCGCGCCCGCGGTGCCCGGCGCCGTCGGCCGCGAGCTGAGGCGCAAGCAGGTCGTCCCCTTCACCGCGGAGGAGATGACCGCCCGCATCGCCGAGCGCATGCAGCAGGTGCTGCGCGACCAGACCGCAGCCGACCAGCGCATCGACGGGCTCACCGTCGAGCGCAGCACGTTCACCACCGCCGTCACCACCGTCCGCGACGTGGGCCGCGACCCGACACCGGAGGACCTCGACCGCCCCTTCGTCGACGACCCCCACGAGCCCGGCCGTGTCTATCTGTGCATCCGGGTCGGCACCTGGGACCAGGAGCTGGTCACCACCGCGTTCGTCGGCTTCGACCTCAAGGGCAACACCCTGCACACCGAGTTCTACTCGTACGTCCTCGCCCCCATCGAGGAGAGCTTCCGCCTGGTGGACCGGCTGCCCGAGCGCCTCGACGGCAAGCTGCTGCTGAAGGTCGCCTGGCACACCCTCGGCGGCTCGCCCGGCGCCACCGTGCGCTCCGCGATGCTCCGGACCGGGACGCTCGTCATGCCGTGGAAACGCGACCGTGTGAAGGTCCCGCAGCCCCTGGACACCAGCGAGTTCGGCTTCGGCCGCTACGCGGACCTGCTCGTCAACCGCGGCGCCGTCACCAGCGTCCGCGAGATGGCCACCCGCGACACCTTCCGCGTGTTCTTCCAGCAGACCGACACCGTCAAGTACACGCAGATCGTCGAACGCCAGCTGCTCCACGTCATCGGGGAGTTCCTGTACGAGCACAACGTGGACCTCGCCGAGTACGAGGCCCGGCAGACGAACATCCTCAACCAGAACTTCGGCAGCAACAACACCTTCGGCAGCCACAGCAACTTCGGCCCGGGCAACCAGTTCAACAACAACTCCGGCAGCCAGAGCCGGCAGGGAGCATGACACCGATGGGCGACAGGTACGAAAGCCACCAGAACTTCGGCGGCGGCAACACCTTCGGCAGCCACAGCAACTTCGGCTCCGGCGACCAGGACAACAGCAACTCCGGCACCCAGTACTTCGGCACGCAGCCCCCGGCCGCCCCGCCGACCCCCGCACCCCCGGCATCCGTGCCGGGGCAGGCCACACCGGGCGGCGCCGCCGAGCCGTCGGCACCCGGCACGCCCTCTGCGGACGTCCGCCGCAATGTGTTCGTCGTCCACGGGCGCGACGAGGAGGTGCGGCTGAAGATGTTCGACCTGCTGCGCCTGCTCGATCTGCGCCCGCTGGAGTGGGAGGACCTGGTGCGCGCCACCGGCAAGACCGCCCCGTTCCTCGGCGAGGTCGTCGCCAAGGCACCCGAACTCGCCCAGGCCGCGATGGTGCTGCTCACCCCGGACGACGTCGTGCAGCTGCACCCCGCCCTGCGCGGCCCGTACGAGCCGCCGTACGAGACCGAGCCGACCGGGCAGCCCCGGCCCAACGTGCTGATCGAACTCGGCATGGTGCTGATGGCGTACCCGGAGCGCACGCTCATGGTGGAGGTCGGCCGGATGCGGTCGATCGCCGACATCGCCGGCCGCAACGTCATCCGCTTCGACGGCACCGACACCGCCCTCGGCAAGATCGTCGAACGGCTGAAGCTGGCCGGCTGCACCGTCAACGACACCGGCTCCGACTGGCGGCACACCGCGCCCTACCGCTACCTCGCCGCGTACGACCGCGTCCCGCCGGCGGCACCGCCCGCCCGCTGAGCCACGGTACGGGCCCGAGGCCGGGGGAGGGGCCCGTACCGCCCGGCGCCGCACGGCCGGGGCCCGCCGCATCGGGCCCCGCACACCGTGGCACGGCGCAGGCGGCGCCCGGCGTCAGTCATGACGCCGGGCGCCCGCCGCAAGGGACGCCAGGAACGCGCCCGTCTCCGTGAGATCGATCCGCCCCAGCTCACCGGGGCGCACCACCACATGCAGCTCGCGGCAGACCATCCGCTCCCAGGAGTGCACCACGAACGACAGCAGGATCAGCCGCAGCAGACTGTCCTCGTCGAGATCGTGCAGCCGCGCCAGCCCCGCCCCCACGAGCGGCATCGTCACCCGCTCCAGCTGACCGTGCCGCTGAACCGCCTCCCACAGCCGGTCCAGGCCCAGCCACAGATCCCGCACACCCGACGAGGCGACACAGTCGTTGCCCATCCGGCTGTACGCCACCGCGAACACCAGCCGGGGCCGGGCGCCCAGCACCGCGACCGTCCCCATCGGGTACCGCACCCGCTTGCCGCGCGGCTTGTCCCGTACGTCCTCCGTGGCCACCGGCGTCACCCCGGCCAGCGCGGCGTCCAGCTCCGCGTCCAGCCGGGCCGCGTCCCCCGCGTACCGGCGGGCCAGCAACTGGCCCTGCACACTCCCGTCGTTGATCACCGTTCCGTCGCCCACGACCGTGTCGAACGTGTCGGTGAACCCCACCACCAGATGACCCGGCTGCTCGAAGAGATCACCCTCCTCGACGACCACCGTCATACCCGGCCGGGAGAACTCCTGCCGCACCGAGGCCTGCGGCCGGGCCCGCACCACACCCCACGCCAGACACAGCGCCACCGACCCGGCCAGCACCAGCCGTGGCCGCGACACCGTGTCCGGGAACAACTGCCCCACGAACTGCACCACCGCCGACACCGCGCCGAAAGCCGCGAGCACACTGCCCGCGAACAGCCGCCGCCACCGCCACGACCGCCGCATCCGTGCCCCCGCGTCCACGCTTCTCATGTTCCCCCGTACGCCATCTTGGTACTCTGACCGCACTGTTGACGGGATGTCACGCGACGGAGGGGGCGAGGCGCGTGCAGACCCGGTCGCCTGTCGTCCGCCTGAGTGTCCTCGGACCCGTCCTGCTGCACGTGGACGGTACCCCCGTACGGCTCACCCCGCTCACCACCCGCCTGCTGCTGCGCCTGGTCGCCGCCGAGGGCGAGCCGATCACCGCGCGGCAGCTGTACCGGGACGTGTGGCAGCAGACCGTGCAACTGCCGCGCCAGGACCAGCGCAACCGCAACGAGGTGCAGAAACGCATCCTGGAGCTGCGGCGCGCCCTCGACCTCGCCGGACCCGGGCAGGGCACGCGGATCGTCCCCACCGGGCAACTGCCCACCGCGCGCGGCGCCGAGAGCACCTACCGGCTCGCCCTCGACCCCGGCGAACTGGACAGCGCCGAGTTCACCCGGCTCGTCGGCGAGGCGCTGCGCGCGGCGCCCGCCACCGCGGTCCGGCTGCTGGACGAGGCGCTGGCGCTGTGGCGCGGCACCCCGCTGACCGAGGTCCGCGACGAGGACTTCGCCGCGGTCGCGGTAGGCCGGCTCGTCCGGCTGCGGGAGAGCGCGCTGCGCGCCCTGGTCGAGGCGCACAGCGCGCTCGGCCGCTGGGACCTCGCCCTGCCGGTCGCCGAACTGGCGGCGCGGGAGAGGCCCGACGACCCGGAGGCCGCCGCCGCGCTGGCCCGCGTCGACGCCCGGCTGCGCGAGCAGCACGGCGATGTGCTGCTGCGGCACACCCTGCGCGGGCTGCGGGTGGACGTCGTGGTGGTGCGGGGCGACCTGTTCGACCAGGACGACGCCAATCTCGTCGTCGGCTTCTCCGACACCTTCGACACCGAGCCCGACGACGTCGTGATCAGCCGGGAGAGCGTGCAGGGCCAGCTCGTGGACCGGCTGTTCGACGGCCGGCACCGGCAGCTCGACGAGCGGCTGAGGCGCGGCCTGAAGGACATCGCCCCGCTGGCCACGGAGAGCATGCGGGCGAAGCGGCGCGGCCGGCGCACCCGCTACCCGATCGGCACGGCCGTGCCGGTCCCGGTCGGCAACCGGTGGGTGTTCGCGCTGGCCTACTCCCGCCTCGGCAACGACCTGCGGGCCCGCTCCGCCCCCGCCGACCTGCGTCTCAGCCTGGAGCGGCTGTGGCCGGCGGTGGCCCTGCACGGCCGGTTCAAACCGGTGGCGATCCCGCTGATCGGCTCGGGGCTGGCACGTGTCGTCGAGCTGGACCGCACCCAGCTGCTGCTGGCGATCGTCGAGACGTTCACCCGCAGCCTCGCCGACGATCCCGCCGTCAGCCCCGAGCTGCGCATCGTCCTGCGCGGCGAGGACCTGGAACGCACGGACCTCACGGCGGTCGAGGAGTTCCTGCGCAAATCCGACGAGCAGCCCCCGCTCACCTCCTGACATCTCCACACGCCCATCGAAGATCACTCCCCGCTTCCGCCACCACCCACCGGCCTCTGCACCCCCGCTTCCGTCCCGCTTCCGACGGGGCTGCGGGCGGCGGCCCGACGTGGCCTCGGGCAGTGGTGCGGCGGAAAACTCCCGAGCGGGGGGTGAACCCGGAGCTTCCCGGTCAGGATGGAGTCATGGGATTCCACGTCGACTCCGAGGCCGGCCGCCTCCGTCAGGTGATCCTGCACCGGCCGGATCTAGAGCTCAAAAGGCTCACGCCCAGCAACAAGGACGCCCTCCTCTTCGACGACGTCCTGTGGGTGCGCCGCGCCCGCGCCGAGCACGACGGCTTCGCGGACGTCCTGCGCGACCGCGGCGTCACGGTCCACCTGTTCGGTGATCTGCTCGCCGAGACGCTGGAGATCCCGGCGGCCCGGAAGCTGGTGCTGGACCACGTCTTCGACGAGAAGGAGTACGGCCCTCTCGCCACCGACCATCTGCGCGCCGCGTTCGAGACGCTGCCCGCCCGTGAGCTGGCCGAGGTGCTGGTGGGCGGCATGACCAAGCGGGAGTTCCTGGACGCGCACGCCGAGCCGGTGTCGGTGCGGTTCCATGTCATGGAGCTGGACGATTTCCTGCTCCGGCCGCTGCCGAACCATCTGTTCACGCGGGACACCTCCGCCTGGATCTACGACGGCGTGTCCATCAACGCGATGCGCTGGCCGGCCCGGCAGCGGGAGACTGTGCACTTCCAGGCGATCTACCGGCACCACCCGCTGTTCCGTGGGGAGGACTTCCATGTGTGGTCGGAGGGCCAGGCCGACTATCCCTCCACCATCGAGGGCGGTGACGTCCTGGTCATCGGCAACGGTGCCGTGCTGATCGGCATGAGCGAGCGCACCACCCCGCAGGCGGTGGAGATGCTCGCGCACAAGCTGTTCGCGGCCGGGTCGGCGCAGACCATCGTGGCGCTGGACATGCCCAAGCGGCGGGCGCTGATGCATCTGGACACGGTGATGACGCAGGTCGACCACGATGTGTTCACCCAGTACGCGGGGCTCGGCATGCTCCGCTCCTACACGATCGAGCCGGGCACCGAGGGCAAGGAGCTGAAGGTCACCGACCATCCGCCCGAGCACATGCACCGGGCGATCGCCGCCGCGCTCGGGCTGAGCGAGATCCGTGTGCTGACGGCCACGCAGGACGTGCACTCGGCGGAGCGGGAGCAGTGGGACGACGGCTGCAATGTGCTGGCCGTGGAGCCGGGCGTGGTCGTCGCCTATGAGCGGAACTCGACGACCAACACGCATCTGCGCAAGCAGGGCATCGAGGTGATCGAGATCCCGGGCAGCGAACTGGGCCGGGGCCGGGGCGGTCCGCGCTGCATGAGCTGCCCCATCGAACGCGACCCGGCGGGCTGAGGGACACCGGGGCACGCGACACCGGTGTGGGCGACACCGGGGTGAACGACACCGGCGGCTGCGGCACCGGGGTGAGGGACACCACGCGGACCGAAAGGATCAGGCCGTATAGAAATTCAGAACTTCGTATAGACTTTCATGGGTCCGCTGATCCCCGTCACCCTAGTGGAGCGCCCCCATGGCGACAGTCCCGACCGCCCTCGCCGGCCGCCCCTTCCTGAAGGAGCTGGACTTCACGGCAGAGGAGTTCCGCGGCCTGATCGAGCTGGCCGCGGAGCTGAAGGCCGCGAAGAAGGCCGGGACCGAGACACCGTATCTGCGCGGCAGGAACATCGCCCTGATCTTCGAGAAGACCTCGACGCGCACCCGCTGCGCGTTCGAGGTCGCCGCCGCCGACCAGGGCGCCCACACCACATACCTCGACCCTTCCGGCTCGCAGATCGGCCACAAGGAGTCCGTGAAGGACACCGCCCGCGTCCTCGGCCGGATGTACGACGCGATCCAGTACCGCGGCGACAGCCAGGACAAGGTCGAGGAGCTGGCCGCGTACGCGGGCGTGCCCGTCTACAACGGTCTCACCGACGACTGGCACCCCACGCAGATGCTCGCCGACGTGCTCACCATGACCGAGCACAGCGCCGAGCCGCTCACCGACATCGCCTACGCCTACCTCGGCGACGCCCGCTTCAACATGGGCAACTCCTATCTGGTCACCGGCGCGCTGCTCGGCATGGACGTGCGGATCGTCGCCCCGAAGTCGTACTGGCCGGCCCAGGACGTCGTCGACCGGGCGCGTGAGCTGGCCGAGACCAGCGGGGCGCGGATCACGCTGACCGAGTCCGTCGCGGAGGGCGTGCGGGGCGCGGACTTCGTCGCCACCGACGTGTGGGTGTCCATGGGCGAGCCGAAGGAGGTGTGGGACGAGCGGATCGCCGCTCTCGCCCCGTACGCCGTGACCATGGACGTGCTGCGCGCCACCGGCAACCCGGACGTGAAGTTCCTGCACTGCCTGCCCGCCTTCCACGACCTCGGCACGAAGGTCGGCCGGGAGATCTTCGAGTCGCACGGCCTGGACTCCCTGGAGGTCACCGACGAGGTCTTCGAGTCGGCGCACTCGACCGTCTTCGACGAGGCCGAGAACCGCCTCCACACCATCAAGGCGATCCTCGTCGCCACCCTCGCCTGACAGTGAGGATGTGACGTGGTGACGCCGCTGGTGGGTCTGACCCCTCGCCTGACTGACGTCTCGACTGTCCTGTTTGGGATTTGTCGGCCCGCCGGGCGTCACCACGCACGCGGCCGGACG
>NZ_JALLGL010000114.1 GCF_023072675.1 Streptomyces sp. XM83C | reverse complement strand
TCTCCACCGGCACCCGCGACATCGACGCCGCGCTGATCGCCGCCCGGTATCAGCTGCCCGGAGCGCGCCCGGAGGACGACTCCCTGCTCACCTCATGAGGACCCTCCGACATCCGTCACCCGCGTCGCGGTGCCGATGAAGTGTGCGGCGCGGCCGTCCGCGCCGCCGGGGTGTGAAGTGCGGCCGTCCGCGCCGACAGGGCCGTTCGGGTGCCTTCGTCACACGGTCGGGCGTGTGTCGCGCCCGGCGGGCTCCGCCCGCGTCCGTGTCCCGCCAGGATGAGCGCACTGGCATGGGGGCGCGTGCCCTTCACTCTTTCCGAGAGAGAAACAACTGGTGAGCATCGTCAACGAGCCTCAGGGCTCCACGGCCGAAGAGCAGTATTACCAGGACGAACTACCCGTCCGGCGCAGGCGGCCCGGCAATGTGATCGTGAAGTGGCTGACGACCACCGACCACAAGACGATCGGCACGCTCTATCTGTCGACGTCGTTCGCGTTCTTCCTGGTCGGCGGTGTGATGGCGCTGTTCATCCGCGCGGAGCTGGCCAGGCCCGGTCTCCAGATCATGTCGAACGAGCAGTACAACCAGGCGTTCACGATGCACGGCACGGTGATGCTGCTGATGTTCGCGACGCCGCTGTTCGCCGGGTTCGCGAACTGGATCATGCCGTTGCAGATCGGTGCCCCCGACGTCGCGTTCCCCCGGCTGAACATGTTCGCCTACTGGCTGTACCTGCTGGGCTCGCTGATCGCGGTCGGCGGGTTCCTCACCCCGGACGGGGCCGCCGACTTCGGCTGGTTCGCGTACACGCCGCTGTCGGACATCGTCCGCTCGCCCGGTGTCGGCGCCGACCTGTGGATCATGGGTCTGGCCTTCTCCGGCTTCGGCACCATCCTCGGCTCGGTCAACTTCATCACCACGATCATCTGCATGCGCGCGCCCGGCATGACCATGTTCCGCATGCCGATCTTCACCTGGAACGTGCTGCTGACCGGTGTCCTGGTCCTGCTGGCCTTCCCGGTGCTGGCCGCCGCGCTGCTCGCGCTGATGGCGGACCGCAAGTTCGGCGCCCATGTCTACGACCCGTCCAACGGCGGCGCCCTGCTGTGGCAGCACCTCTTCTGGTTCTTCGGCCACCCCGAGGTGTACATCATCGCCCTGCCGTTCTTCGGCATCATCACCGAGATCATCCCGGTGTTCGCGCGCAAACCGATCTTCGGCTACATGGGTCTGGTCGCGGCGACCACCGCGATCGCCGGTCTGTCGATCACCGTGTGGGCGCACCACATGTATGTGACCGGCGGTGTGCTGCTGCCGTTCTTCTCCTTCATGACCTTCCTGATCGCCGTGCCGACCGGTGTGAAGTTCTTCAACTGGATCGGCACGATGTGGAAGGGCAGCCTGTCCTTCGAGACGCCGATGCTGTGGACGACGGGGTTCCTGGTCACGTTCCTGTTCGGCGGTCTGACCGGTGTCATCCTGGCGTCGCCGCCGCTGGACTTCCATGTCTCCGACTCGTACTTCGTGGTGGCGCACTTCCACTACGTCGTCTTCGGCACCGTCGTCTTCGCGATGTTCGCCGGCTTCCACTTCTGGTGGCCGAAGTGGACGGGCAAGATGCTCGACGAGCGGCTCGGCAAGATGACGTTCTGGATGCTGTTCGTCGGCTTCCACGGCACGTTCCTGGTGCAGCACTGGCTGGGCGCGGAGGGCATGCCGCGCCGGTACGCCGACTATCTCGCCAGTGACGGTTTCACCGCCCTGAACACGGTCTCCACGATCGCCTCGTTCGTGCTCGGCGCCTCGATGCTGCCGTTCCTGTACAACGTGTGGAAGACGACCCGGTACGGCAAGCAGGTCGGCGTCGACGACCCGTGGGGGTACGGCCGTTCCCTGGAGTGGGCGACGTCCTGCCCGCCGCCGCGGCACAACTTCCTCACCCTGCCCCGTATCCGCAGCGAGTCCCCGGCGTTCGACCTGCACCACCCGGAGATCACCGAGTGGGACCAGAAGCAGCTCACCGGCAAGCGTGACGCGCTCGACGCCGCGGGCCACGAGGGCGAGCGGTGAGAAGGGCGCCGGGTTCCCGCGACGCGCGGCAGGGTGCCGCCCTCGCCGCCGATGTCGAGGGCTACCTGCGCGCGCAGACCGACCTGGCGGAGGCACGGCGGGCGGCGGAGGCGTTCTGCGCCCGCCTGCCGTGGCTGACGTCCGCCCAGGCGGAGGACGTGGCACGGCACTTCGCTGACGAGCACATCGGCATGACCCGCGAGATGCTGACCCGGACGGTACGGCGGGCCGCCGAGCTGCGCGGCGAGTACCAGGCGCGCTATGACCAGCTGCGGCGTCGCCTGCTCGTGCGGCACACGCTGGCCATGTGCGCGCTGCTGGCGGCCTGGGTGCCGGCGGTGCTGCTGCTGTCCCGCTGACCCGGGCGGCGTACGAGAGGCCCCGGCCCCCCTGCGCGAGGCCCCGTGCTCCGGCGATCCGCGACGGGTGCGCGGGCCCGGGGCACGGGGCCTTTCCCGCGTGCCGGGTCGGTCAGGACGACAAGCGCTGCCGTGCGGAGCCGTCGCAGCTCCGCCGCCGCAGCGGCTCGCGCGGGGCCGCGTGGGTCACGCACGGCGAGGGCGCGGCCGGGAGCGTGCTCGGGTGCGCACGGGCCAAGAGAAGTGAGGAAGTGTCATATTCCGTTCCACGGAGGGGTGTTGCGCCGGACACCGCCCTGGTGGCCCGCGCGGGCCTCCCGGTGCCCGAGGAGAGCCCGTTGTCATACCCCCGTGCAAGGATGAGGCCACGAAACGGTTCGGGAGAGTCCCGCGTGGTGAGCACGCGGACCCTTCGCCCCGGACGACCGCCTGTGCCCACACGGCCGGGCCGCGACCCGGCCGCGGCGAACGAGACCTCGACGATGGGAGTGACCATGTCCGGCACACGGAAGAGCACGTACGAGGGATTCACGGCCGAGGAGCGGGCCGCGATGAAGGAGCACGCGGCGGAGCAGAAGAAGGCCGCACGCAGAACGTCGGCAGCCGAGAAGGCGGCGGAGGCGGAGCGGGACGTCCTGGCGAAGATCGCCGAGATGGAGGGCGACGACCGGGTCATGGCCGAACGGGTCCACGCCGTCGTCACGGCCACCGCGCCAGAGCTGGCACCGAAGCTCTGGTACGGCATGCCCGCGTACGCGCTGGACGGCAAGGTGGTCTGTTTCTTCCAGAGCGCGGCGAAGTTCAAGGCACGCTACGCCACGCTCGGCTTCAACGACGCGGCCCGGCTGGACGAGGACTCCATGTGGCCGACCGCGTTCGCGCTGACCGCGGTCACCCCGGAGGTCGAGGCCCGCATCGGCGAACTGGTGAAGCGGGCGGTGGCCCGGTAGGGGGCGACGACCCGGCAGGGGGTGCCCCGGCACGGCGGGGCGGGGGCGGCGACCGGGCGGCCTTCTAACAGCAATGCGCATTGTTCCTAGAATGGCCCGATGGAGGACATCGACGCGATCGCGGCACTGCAGGACCCGGTGCGGCGCCGCCTGTACGAGTACGTGGCCGCCCAGGGCCGGGAGGTCGGCCGCAACGAGGCCGCCGAGGCCACCGGGGTCACCCGCACCCTCGCCGCGCACCACCTGGACAAGCTCACCGAGGCGGGTCTCCTGGAGAGCGGAAGCCGCCGGCTGACCGGGCGTTCCGGGCCTGGAGCCGGGC
This sequence comes from Streptomyces sp. XM83C, assembly GCF_023072675.1. GTDB lineage: Bacteria > Actinomycetota > Actinomycetes > Streptomycetales > Streptomycetaceae > Streptomyces > Streptomyces thermocoprophilus. The sequence goes on along the minus strand of NZ_JALLGL010000114.1, from coordinate 15,076 downwards.
GGCCCGCCAAGGTGTACACGCGGGTGCGTCAGGAGCGGACGGTGTCCCTGCCCGCCCGGGACTACCGCACCGCCGCCGAGCTGCTCGCCGAGGCCGCCGAGGAGGCCGGACTGGACGCCGGGCTGAGCGCCGCCGCCCGCCGTCGGGGCGAGGCCCTGCGCGCCACGGCGCCGCCGTGCGCGGACCTGGACGAGGCGGTACGGCTGCTCGCCGCCCGCGGCTACGAGCCGTACACCACGGACACGGACGACGACACCGGCGACCCGGGCGGCGGCCGGGCCGGCGTGGTGCGGCTGCGCAACTGCCCCTTCCACTCCGTCGCCGAACGCTTCCCGCCGCTCGTCTGCGGTATGAACCTCGCCCTGCTGGAAGGGCTGTTCGGCACGGACGGTCCGGTCCGCGCCCGGATGGATCCCAGGCCGGGCGAGTGCTGCGTCGTACTCGAAGACTCTAAAAACAACGAACATTGACATAGAAATCGGGGGCGTGCTGGGATGGCGTCATGACCGCATCCCGACACGCCTTCCACATCGCCCAGTTCAACCTCGCCAGGCTGCTCCACCCCCTCGACGACCCGCGCCTGGCCTCGTTCGTCGAACTGCTCGACCCGGTCAACGCCGCCGCCGACGCCGCGCCCGGGTTCGTGTGGCGGCTCACGGAGGACGGCGCGAACGACGCGATCGGTCTGCGTCCGGCCGGCGAGGACGTCATCATCAACATGTCGGTGTGGGAGACACCCCGGGCGCTGTGGGACTTCACCTACCGCAGCGGGCACCTGGACACGATGCGGCGCCGCCGGGAATGGTTCGAACGCCATCTGGAGGCGCACCTGGTCCTCTGGTGGATCCCCGCCGGGCATCGCCCGACCGTCGAGGAGGCGATGGAGCGGCTGACGGACCTCCGTCAGAACGGACCTTCACCGCGGGCCTTCACCTTCGCCTCCGTCTTCACCGCCGCGGAGAGCGCCGCCGAGGGGAGCGCCCACGCGGCGCAGACCCCGGTGGCCGCGCCCGCGGCGGGCAGCGGGGGAACGTCGGGCGCCTGACCGGGTTCCGGTCGTCCCGGCCGTGTCCGCGAAGTCCCGTCCGCCGCGCGGCCGGGCCCCGCGCGGCCGGACGAAGCCGAGCGCCCCGGCCGGCGGGGGAGCCGCCGGCCGGGGCGCGGGGCTGCCGCGGGAGGCGGCGCCGTTACGAGCCGTCGGCGCGGACGGCGTACACGTACCGCTTGCCGGCGTACTCGCTGAGGTTCCAGATCACGTCCTCGCTGTACTTCCAGCCGGTCGCGGAGGCGCTGTGGTAGCTCAGGTCCTCGCAGCCGACGCCCAGGTCGCAGACGCGGCTCGCGGTCGAGGCGCCGGAGGTGAAGGTGCGCAGCGTGCCCGCCGACGATCCGTTGCTGGCGGCCAGGTAGTGCCTGGTCCTCTGCGAGACGACACCCTGGATCTTCCGCTGGGCGACCGTGACGGCCTCCGACGCGGTCGCCGACGAGATCAGCCGGTTCGTGTAGTCGAGGTTCCAGCGGACCACCTTGGGCGTGGCGGTGGGGGCGCCGGTGCCGCTGTAGCTGCCGGTGTGGTCGACGGTGCCGGAGACGGAGTACTCGCTCACCACGAGGCTGTCGGGGGTGCCGGCGCGGTCCAGGCCGACGGCGCTGTAGCGCAGGTACTTGCCGGTGTTGTCGTAGGCGGCGCACTGCGGCAGGACGTACGCGTAGGAGTAGCCGTAGTACTTGCCGTCGGTGTGCAGGCCGCAGACGTCCTTCTCGGCGGTGGCGACCCGGAACATCGTGTTCAGGTCGAAGACCCGCAGGCCCTTGTACGTGTCGACGACGTACAGCAGGTTGCCGTACCACATGATGCCGCCGGCGTGGCGGCGGACGGGGTTGAACGAGCAGGCGCCGGAGGACGTCTTCACGGGCTCGACCAGCAGGACGTGCCGGTAGGTCGGCGCGGCGGCGTTCGTCATGTCGACGAAGCTGAGCCGGACGCCCTTGTCGAGGGCGTACTCGTCGGTGCCGTCACCGTCGGGGTCGGTCTCGAAGTACCAGGAGACGATGATGGCCTTCTTGCCGCCGCTCGACGGGTACAGGCCGGAGCCGTAGGCGTCGGCGCTGGTGGTGATGCCCTGCGGGATCCAGTAGTCGACGGTCCGGTCGCCGCTCTCCCAGGTGAAGCCGGCGGCGAACGCGTCGACCGTGCCGGGGGCGCTGGTGAGTCGGGTGGCGTTGCGGTTGGTGTCGGCCAGGACGGTGGCGGCGTCCACCTTGGTCAGCTTGGTGGCGAGACCGGCGTTGAGGGCGGCGTACTCGCCATGGCTGTTGGCGGTGCGGTGGGTGAGCGCGAACTGACCTGCGTCGATCGTGGCCGCCTCGGCGGTCGTCGCGGTCAGCAGGCTGCCGGTCGCCGCGACGAACGGTGCGGCACCCAGGCCCTTCACAAGCGCTCTCCGTGTCATGTTCATGGGGCGGAAAGCTACGGGCAGTCGATCACCGGGCACAAGCCGCCTCGGTGGCACATCCCCCGGAAGCGCGGTCGAGCCAGGCCGACGGCGCGCCTGTCACAGCCACGGCCCGACGGATCCGGGCTCCGGCACCCCGTCGCACGGCGGTCGGGGCTCCGGCCGGATCCCGTACGGCACCGAGGGAGGCACCCTCCGGGAGCGCGGACGCCGGCGCGGACCGGCGCGAAGGCACGGACCGCGCCTCCAGGAGCTGCTTCCTCTGTACGGAAAGCCATTTCCGCCGGAGGCGTCCCGCGAGCCCTCGCCTTGGTGCGGGGGCTCGGGCGGTGGGACGCTGGGGAGGAAGGTGTCCGGGCAGGGAAACCTGGGAGGGCCGATGGGACGGGACGTTCCAGCGCTGGTCTTCACCCGAGAGGACCGCCGCCGGTACCGGAGCAAGATGCAGCAGTGCCTTGAGGCCCTGGCCCAGATGCTGCGCGACGAACGGTTCGAGTCCGAGCGGCCCCAGGTCGGCCTGGAGATCGAGCTGAACCTGGTCGACGACGACGCCGAACCGGCGATGTGCAACGTCGACGCGCTGAAGGCGATCGCCGATCCCGCCTGGTCCACCGAGCTGGGCCGGTTCAACCTGGAGATCAACGTGCCGCCGCGGCGGCTGACGGCCGGCGGTCCCGACGCGTGGGAGCGTGAGATCCGCGACGCGCTGAACCACGCCGAGCAGCGGGCCGCCTCCGTCGGCGCCCACCTCATCATGATCGGGGTGCTGCCCACGCTGCGGCAGGAGGACGTGGGCCCGGCCGCGCTGTCCGAGAATCCGCGCTACCACCTGCTCAACGACCAGATCTTCGCCGCCCGGGGCGAGGACCTGCACATCGAGATCGACGGCGTCGACCGGCTGCGCACCTACGCCGACACCATCACCCCGGAGGCCGCGTGCACCAGCACGCAGTTCCACCTCCAGGTCTCCCCCGACGAGTTCGCCGACTACTGGAACGCGGCACAGGCCATCGCCGGTGTGCAGGTGGCGCTCGCCGCCAACTCGCCGTTCCTGTTCGGCAAGGAGTTGTGGCACGAGACGCGGATCCCGCTGTTCGAGCAGGCCACCGACACCCGCCCGAAGGAGATCAAGGTGCAGGGGGTGCGCCCCCGGGTGTGGTTCGGGGAGCACTGGATCACCAGCGTCTTCGACCTGTTCGAGGAGAACCTGCGCTACTTCCCGGCTCTGCTGCCGATCTGCGAGGAACAGGACCCCGTCGAGACGCTGGACCGCGGGGACATCCCCGAGCTGGGCGAACTGACGCTGCACAACGGCACGATCTACCGCTGGAACCGCCCCGTGTACGCCGTCACCCACGACACCCCGCACCTGCGCGTGGAGAACCGGGTGCTGCCGGCGGGGCCCACCGTCGCCGACACCCTCGCCAACGGCGCCTTCTACTACGGACTCACCCGCGCCCTCGTGGAGGAGGAACGGCCGGTGTGGTCGCGGATGTCGTTCGCCGCGGCCGAGGACAACCTCCACACCGCGGCACGCCACGGGCTGGAGGCCCGCCTCTACTGGCCCGGCATGGGCGAGGTCCCCGTGCCCGAACTGGTGCTGCGCCGGCTGCTGCCGCTGGCCCACCGGGGCCTGGAGCTGTCCGGGATGGACGACGCCTGGCGCGAGCCGCTGCTCGGGGTGATCGAACAGCGGTGCGTCACCGGCCGCAACGGCGCCGTCTGGCAGAAGGAGGCCTTCCACCATCTCGTCGCCGTCGGGCACGGCGGACGGCACGAGGCACTGCGCCGTATGACCCGGCTGTACACGGACTACATGCACCTCAACGCCCCCGCGCACACCTGGCCGGTGGACTGAGCCGGCCGGGATCCGTCCGACGACGACCGGCCGCTGCGGGCGGACGCCGAAAGTCGCCGCAGGGGTTTCAGGCGCTCATGTCGCGCCGGTCCTCCTCGTCCCAGGCGCGGGTGCCCCGTGGCGGCAGATACGGCTCCTCGTGCGCCGGCATGCCGCCGGCGATCGCCCGCTGCCGGGCCGGCTCGGCGTCGAACCCCAGGCCGAGCAGCACGGCGGTGTTCCCCCGGTCGGTCGCCGGCCTGCCCGCGATGCCCGGCAGGGAGACCGGCACGAGCAGGGCGGGGAACAGCGACAGCACGCCGTGGTAGGTGAGGGCGGCGGCCCGGTCGGTCAGCTCGTCCTTCTCGAACTCCCGCACCGTGCGCTTGAGCACCGCCCACCACGACTGCTTCGACATCTGCGCCGGGGTGTCCGGCGTGCGGTCGCCGTCCGTGGGGTGGCCCGGTTTCTCGGCCGTACGACGGGGAGCAACCGCCGCGGGCCGGACCATGCCCGGCCCGCGCGGGCCGCGTCAGCCGCCGAGCGCGGCCAGGACCACGCCCTTGGCCTCCTCCTGCACACGGGCCAGATGGTCCTCGCCGAGGAAGGACTCGGCGTAGATCTTGTACACGTCCTCGGTGCCGGAGGGCCGCGCCGCGAACCATGCGTTGGCGGTGGTGACCTTGATGCCGCCGATCGCCGCGCCGTTGCCGGGCGCCTCGGTGAGCACGCCGGTGACCTCCTCCCCGGCCAGCGTGCCGGCGGTGACCTGCGCCGGGGACAGCTTGGCGAGCAGTGCCTTCTCCTCGCGGGTGGCGGGCGCGTCGGTGCGGGCGTAGGCGGGGGCGCCGAACCGGTCCGTCAGGGCGCGGTAGTGCTCGGAGGGCGTCTTTTCGGTGACGGCGGTGATCTCCGAGGCGAGCAGGGCGAGAATGATGCCGTCCTTGTCGGTGGTCCACACGGAGCCGTCACGGCGCAGGAAGGAGGCGCCCGCGGATTCCTCGCCGCCGAAACCGAGGGAGCCGTCGACGAGGCCGTCCACGAACCACTTGAAGCCGACGGGCACTTCCACGAGCCGGCGGCCCAGGTCGGCGGCGACCCGGTCGATCATGCCGGAGGAGACCAGGGTCTTGCCGATGCCGGCGTCGGCCGGCCAGTCGGTGCGGTGGGCGTAGAGGTAGGCGATGGCGGTGGCCAGATAGTGGTTGGGGTTCATCAGCCCGTCGGGGGTGACGATGCCGTGCCGGTCGGCGTCGGCGTCGTTGCCGGTGGCGATGTCGAACCGGTCGCGCTGCCGGATCAGGGACGCCATGGCGTGCGGCGACGAGCAGTCCATGCGGATCCTGCCGTCCCAGTCCAGCGTCATGAACCGCCAGGTCGGGTCCGTCAGCGGGTTGACCACGGTCAGGTCGAGCCGGTGCTGCTCGGCGATCCGGCCCCAGTACGCCACGGAGGCGCCGCCGAGCGGGTCGGCGCCGATGCGCACGCCGGCGGAGCGGATCGCGTCGAGGTCGAGGACGGCCGGCAGGTCGGCGACGTACGTGCCGAGGAAGTCGTAGCGGCCGGTGGTGGGTGCGGCGAGGGCCCGGGTGTACGGGATGCGGCGTACGTCCTTCAGGCCGGCGGCGATGATCTCGTTCGCCCGGTTCTGGATCCAGGAGGTGGCGTCGGAGCCGGCCGGGCCTCCGCTCGGCGGGTTGTACTTGAAGCCGCCGTCGGCGGGCGGGTTGTGGGACGGGGTGACGACGACGCCGTCGGCGAGCCCGGAGGTGCGGCCCCGGTTGTGGGTGAGGATCGCGTGCGAGACGGCCGGGGTCGGGGTCCAGCCGTCGGCGGTGTCGACGAGGACGGTCACGTCGTTGGCGGCGAACACCTCCAGCGCGGTCGCGCGCGCCGGCTCGGACAGGGCGTGGGTGTCGGCGCCGAGGAACAGCGGCCCGTCGGTGCCCTGGGCCGCGCGGTACTCGCAGATGGCCTGGCTGGTCGCGGCGATGTGGTCGTCGTTGAACGCGGTCGCCAGGGACGATCCGCGGTGGCCCGACGTCCCGAACGCGACGCGCTGGCCGGGGTCGGACGGGTCGGGGTGCAGCGTGTAGTACGCCGTCACCAGTCGGGCGACGTCGACCAGGTCCTCGGGCCCGGCCGGCTGCCCCGCTCGCTCGTGCTGCATGCGCCCACTCCTCCACACAGGTCACGCACTCGGGTCGTGCGTTCGGTTCGCGATCTCATCTTCCCCCGCCGGGGGGCGCGAGCCGTACCTCGTCCGGCACGATCCGGCCGCCGTACGGCCGGATGTCCGGGGGACGCGCTCGTCGGTACGACGGTCTCGCCGGACTGCGGGCCGGGGCCGGTGGAGTTCGCCCTGAACCGGCCCGCCCGCCCCTGCGCCTGGATGGTCGTCACGGTCGGCCCCGGCGCGCAGCGTGCCCTGCGCGACGGAGGCGGGGTGCGGTGCACGCCGCTGACCGACGGGGTGCTGACGGTCGGCCCCGCCGTGTTCCGGGTCGTCGCCGACACGCGGAAGGGGACGTGACGGCGCTCGCCCGGCCGGCGGCCGTACGGCGGGAGGGGGCCGCCCGCCGGGCCGGTGCGCTTCCGGGGCCGCTGCGGGGTGTGAGCGCACGTCAGTCGAAGGGGTCGGGGCCGCTGTCGTCGGCCGGGCCCCGCCCCTGGGGGGCGTCGCCCGCGGTGAGGTGTTCGAGGACCTCGACCAGTTCCTGGCAGGCCCGCTCCACGGACCGGCGGGTGTTCTGCTGCTCGGTGATGACGGCCGACAGCAGCAGCGCGGTCAGCGCCATGGAGCCGTTGAACGCCTGCAGCTTCACCATCACCTCGACATGGGACAGGTTGCTGAAGGAACCGGCGCCGTCGGTCGCGGCGACCGTCGCGACGACGGACGAGGCGAGGGCGCACATGATGCTGCCGGCGAGCTGGAAGCGCAACGCCGCCCAGATCAGCAGCGGGTAGACCATGTACAGCAGGCTGAGGGTGCCGTAGCAGGCCACCGGCACCACGACGGCGGCGGTCACGCCCAGGGCCAGCGCCTCGGGCCAGCGGGACAGGCGCAGCGGCAGGCGGATCCGGCTCAGCAGGATGAGCGCCGGGGTGACGATGAGGACGCCCATCGCGTCGCCCACCCACCAGCCCAGCCAGACCGGCCAGAAACTGTGCGGGGCGATCTTGTCGGTGAGGACGAGGAGGCCCGCGCCCGCGGTCGCGCTGATCAGCATGGCGGCGAGGGCGCCCAGGAACACCAGGGCCAGTCCGTCGCGCAGCCGGCTCAGGGAGGGGCGGAAGCCCACGGCGCGCAGCATGAGGTAGGCGCAGACGGGGGCGGCGGTGCTGCCGACGACGGTTCCGATCGCGGCGGGTTGCAGATCCGTGGTGATCGACAGCATGACGCCGAGGACGCCGAGGGCGATGCCGGGCCACGCGCTGAGCCCGAAGTACAGCAGGGCGGCGACCGCGACGCCGGTGGGCGGCCAGATGGGGGTGAAGACGGCGCCCTCGACGACCAGCTCCCTGACGAGTCCGAGGCGTCCGGCCAGGAGATAGGCGCCGGCGACGGCCAGCGTCCGGCCGGCGAGGACGAGGATGCCTCGCAGGCGCTGTTCCGGGCTTGCCTCCACAGCAGCCATCACACACCGGTGGCGCCCGGACGGCGAGGCGAGCGGCGCGCCGTCCCGCCCTATGGCTGAGTTCGCGGTCCGCGTACGGCGTCGTGGCCGATGACGAGGACGGCCGCGTCGTCGGAGTGGCCGACGCGTTCGGCGCCCTTGATGACGGCGGCGGCGAGTGCCGCGGCGTCGAGGCCGGCGACGGCGGCGATGCCGGCGAGCCGCACGACCTGGTCGAGTCCCTCGTCGACGTGCATCGACGGCCCTTCCACGACGCCGTCGGTGACGAGGACGAAGACGCCGCCGGTGGTGAGGACGTATCGGGTGACGGGGTACTGGATGCCGGGCAGGATGCCGAGCGGTGGCCCGCCGCCGTCGTTGTCGGCGATGCCGGAGCGTCCGTCGGCCGTGGCCCACACGCACGGTATGTGACCGGCGCGGGCGCTCTCCAGGACGCCGGTCGCCGGGTCGAGCCGCAGAAAGGTGCAGGTGGCGAAGAGGTCGCTGCCGAGGGAGAGCAGCAGTTCGTTGGTGCGGGCGAGCAGGTCGCCCGGGTCGCCGGTGACGGAGGCGAGGGCGCGCAGTCCGGCCCGGACCTGCCCCATGAAGGCGGCGGCCTCGATGTTGTGGCCCTGCACGTCCCCGATGGACATGGCTATGCGGCCGTCCGGCAGCCGGAAGGCGTCGTACCAGTCGCCGCCGACGCTGAGCCCATGGGTGGCCGGGGCGTAGCGCACGGCGAGGTGGAAACCGTCCGCGGAGGGCAGGTCCCGGGGGAGCATGCCGCGCTGGAGCGCGATGGCCAGTTCGACCTGTGAGCGCTGTAGTACGGCACGCTCACGCGCCTGGGCGGTCAGCGCGCCGAGCCTGGCGAGCAGCTCGTCGCCGTCGTCCGGCGGACGCGTGCGGGACATAGGTCACTCCGGCAGGACATGCGCCCGCGGGAGGGAGGGACCCGGTCGCGGACAAACCCCGGATTGTGCATTTCATACGGTTCATGCGGTTTGCGCTCTAGAGGATGATAGCCAGGCATCGGCTCGGGCGGACATCCGTGCGTACGGACCGCTGTGGGCTCACCGCGTCCGGGCCCGGGGTCGGGCGTGCCGGGAGGTGGGGCAGGTCAGCACAGCACCCGCAGGGCTCCCGGGAGGACGCGGGCGGTGACCGGGAGGGTGGCGTCCACCTCGCCGTCGGCGCCGTACGGGACGGGGCGGTCGGCCTCGATGCGTATCTCCGCGCCGCGCAGGACGCGTACCTGGGGCCTGTGCACATGGGCGCCGGTGGCCAGCTCGTTCATGAGGGAGAAGAACAGCCGGCGGGGCGCGTGCGCGATCAGCACGATGTCGAGGAGGCCGTCGTCGACGCGGGCGTCGGGGGCGACGAGGCGGCCGGAGCCGTAGTAGCCGGAGTTGGCGGCGACCACGGTGTAGCCGGTGTGGATGTGTTCCTCTCCGTCGACGGTGAGCCGGTAGCGGGCCGGGCGCCAGGTGGTGACGGCGCGCAGGCCTCCCAGGTAGTAGGAGGCGGAGCCGCGCAGCAGGCGGGCGTTGTTGGCGTGCAGGTTGGCGAGGGCGTCCACGCCGGCGTAGACGCTGCCGAGCACCGCGACGCGGTCGTGGACGGCGGAGGTGACCTCGACGGTGTCGACGGGTCGCGGGTCGGCGTGCAGCAGGACCTCGGCCAGCGCCTCCGGCTCGGTGGGCAGCCGCAGCGCGCGGGCGAAGTCGTTGCCGCGTCCGGCGGGCACGAGGCCGAGCAGGGCGCCGGTGCCGCTGAGGGCGCCGCCGACGGCCCCGGCCATGCCGTCGCCGCCGACGGCGAGCACCACCCGGCCCTGTTCCCCGGCCTCGCGGGCCAGCTGCCGGGCGTGGTCCAGGCTGCGGCTGTACGCCGTCCGAAGATCGGCGCCGGCCTCGCGCAGCAGGCGCGCCACCGCGAGCAGCGCGGCGGCGCCGGCGGACGCCCCCGCGGTGGGGTTGACGACGGCGGTGAACTGTCGCATGGGTGCTGCCTTTCGGACCGGGGCCGGGTCGGGGACGCGTACGGGCGGTTGGGTCAGTCTGCGGGAAGGAGGACGCCGGGGTTGAGCAGGCCCTGCGGGTCCAGGCTCCGCTTGACCGCGTGCAGGGCGGCGACGCCGAGCGGCCCGGCCTCGCGCAGATACCAGTCGCGGTGGTCGGTGCCGACGCCGTGATGGTGGCTGATGGTGCCGCCGGCGGCGAGGATCGCCTCGTTCGCGGCGTGCTTGGCTCGGGTCCAGTGGGCGACCGGGTCCTCTCCCTGGGCGGAGACGACGGTGAAGTAAAGGGAGGCGCCGTTCTCGTAGACGTGGGAGATGTGGCACATCACCAGGGGCGGGGTGCCGGCGTCGGTGAGCGTGGAGGTGAGCGCGTCGCGCACGGCGGCGTACAGGCCGGGGATGCGGGACCAGAACGCCGCGGTCTCCAGGGTCTCGGCGAACGCCCCGGCGTCGAGCAGCGAGTCGCGCAGGTACGGCGCCGAGTACCGTCCCTCGGCCCAGCGCTGTCCGGGGTCCTCGCCGAGGGGGGTGCCGCCGCAGTCGCGCAGCACGGCCGCGGCCTGCTCACGGCGCAGCGCGGTGTCCTCCTCGGTGCCTTCGAAGCCGACGACGGCGAGGCAGCCGGCGTCCTGCCCGCCGTCGAGGGCGGTGCCGATGGCGTCGGGCTGGGCGAGGCCGATCAGGGTCTCCGTCTCGTCGGACAGGCGCAGCACCGTGGGCCGCGGGCCGTCCTGGGCGAGCCGTCGCAGGGCGGCGGCGCCGGTGTCGAAGGAGGCGAAACGCCAGCCCTCGAAACGGCGGGCGGCCGGGCGGGGGCGGACACGGACGGTCACGGAGGTGATGACGCCGAAGGCGCCCTCGGAGCCGAGGAACAGCTGACGCAGATCGGGTCCGGCCGCCGAGCGCGGGGCGCGGCCCGTGTCGAGTGTGCCCTGCGGGGTGGCGAGGGTGAGACCGAGGACCATCTCGTCGAAGCGGCCGTGGCCCGCCGACGCCTGGCCGCTGGAGCGGGTGGCGGCGAAACCGCCGATGCTGGCCCACTCGTAGGACTGCGGGAAGTGGCCGAGGGTGAAGCCGTGCCCGGCGAGGAGCGCCTCGGCCTCGGGGGCGCGCAGGCCCGGCTCCAGGGTGGCGGTGCGCGAGACCGGGTCCACGTCGAGGAGCCGGTTCATACGGCGCAGGTCGAGGGCGACGAAGGGCCGTTCGCCGGCCGGGGCGAGGCCGCCGACGACGGAGGTGCCGCCGCCGAACGGCACGACGGCGAGGCCCAGGTCGGCGCAGGCCCGCAGCACGGCGAGGACGTCGTCGTGGCCGCCGGGCAGGACGACGGCCTCCGGGAGGTCGTCGAGGTCGCCGTGGCGGATGCGCAGCAGGTCGGGGGTGGATTTGCCGCGGGTGTGCCGGACGCGGGTCTCGGCGTCGGTGCGGACGTGCTCCTCGCCGCGCACGGCGTCCGCGAGGGCCTGCCGCGCCGCGGTGTCCAGGCCCGTCGCGGGGACCGGCAGCTCCTCCAGGGCGAGCGGGGCGGCGGTGCGCGGAGTGACGCCGAGCCAGTCGCGCAGCAGTCCGGTCACCGTCTCGGGCAGCGGGGCGGCCTCGGCGGGGTCGCCCCAGCCGTTCCACAGCATGTCCATGGTCGTCGTCCTCACCGGTCGATCGAGGGGTTGTCCGAGGGGTTGTCCGTCCTGCACGGCGCATCGACCGGCAGGGGCGTTACACTGTGACACATGACGCCTATTCGTCACAAGGACGCGGACAGCTACGACGCCCGAGGGGACGGTGCCGGGTTCCGTGAGGGGGCGCGCCCCGCGAGCGGGCCGGAGAAGGGCACCGGCAACGACCGGGTGCTCGACGCGGTCCGCGACTGCGTGCTCGCGGTCGGGGTGCGCCGTACGACCATGACCGATGTCGCCCGCCGCGCCGGCGTCTCCCGGATGACGCTGTACCGGCGCTGGCCCGACGTGCGGTCCCTCGTCGGCGACCTCATGACCCGTGAGTGGATCGCCGTCGCCACCGGCGCGATGCCCGCACAGCGGCCCGGCCTCGACACCCGCACGCTGATCGTCGAGGGCCTGGTCGCCGGCGTACGGGCCTTCCGCGCCCACCCCCTGTTCCAGAAGATCGTCGACGTCGATCCCGAACTGCTCCTCCCCTACGTCCTGGACCGGCGCGGGGCCAGCCAGGAGGCCCTGCTCGCCCTGCTGGCCGACGCCCTGGAGGCCGGTCACGCCGACGGATCGGTACGCCCCGGGCACACCGCCCGGCAGGCCCGCGCCCTCCTGCTCGTCGTGCAGTCCTTCACCCTGTCCCTGCGGACCATGACCGACGAGGAGGACACCGAGCTGAACGGCACGGCCTTCCTCGGCGAGCTGCGGTCCCTTCTCGAGAGGACCCTCGCCCCATGAGCCCCCACTCCCCCGAGGCGGTGCCGGGATCCTCGCTGTCCGCCGGCCGCCGCGCCCGCGAGCTGGCCGCGACGGTCGGCGGCGACGCCGTGGACGTCCTCGTCGTGGGCCTCGGCGCGACCGGTGCCGGAGTCGCCCTCGACGCGGTCGCCCGCGGGCTGACCGTCGCCGCCGTCGACGCCCACGACCTGGCCTTCGGCACGTCACGCTGGAGCTCCAAGCTGATCCACGGTGGGCTGCGCTATCTCGCCTCCGGACATCTCGACGTCGCCCACGAGAGCGCGGTCGAGCGAGGCGTGCTCATGGAACGCACCGCCCCGCACCTGGTCCACGCGCAGCCGTTCGTGCTGCCGCTGACGCCGCTCGTGTCCCGGCCGCAGGCGGCGCTCGCGTGGGCCGGGTTCCGCGCCGGCGACACGCTGCGGCTCGCCGCCCGCACGGCCCGGGAGACGCTCCCCGCACCGCGCCGGCTGTCCGCCGTCGAGACCCGGCACCTGGCGCCCGCGCTGCGCGCGGAGGGCGTGCGCGGCGGGCTGCTGTCCTGGGACGGCCGGCTCAGCGACGACGCCCGTCTCGTCACCGCGGTCGCCCGGACCGCCGCCGCGCACGGGGCGCGGATCCTGACCCGGGTACGGGCGCTGGAGCTGACCGGGACGGGAGCGCGCGTACGGGACGAACTGACCGGCGAGGAGGGCGAGATCCACGCCCGCGCCGTCATCAACGCAACCGGGGTGTGGGCCGGCGGGCTCGTCGACGGCATCCGCATCCGGCCCTCGCGCGGCACGCACCTGGTGCTGCGCGCCGAACGACTCGGTCCGCTGTCGGCGGGCCTGCACATCCCGATCCCCGGGGAGACCAACCGGTTCGTGCTGGTGCTGCCGCAGGGCGACGGCCGGGTGTACGTCGGCCTCACCGACGAACCCGTCGACGGTCCCGTCCCCGACGTCCCCGAAGTGCCGGAGACCGACATCGGCTTCCTGCTCGACGTGCTCGGGTCCGTGCTGGACGAGCCGGTGCGGCGGGAGGACGTGGTGGGGGCGTTCGCGGGGCTGCGGCCACTGCTGGACATGTCGCCGGAGGACGCGGGCGGGAGTGCGCGGGGCTCGGCCCCGCGGACCTCCGACATCTCGCGCCGGCACGCCGTGCTGACGTCCGCGGACGGGGTCGTCACCGTCGTCGGCGGCAAGCTGACGACGTACCGGCGCATGGCCGAGGACGCCGTCGACGCCGCCGTTGCCGCACGCTCCCTCGGGGCCGGCCCCTCCCCCACGGCGCGGCTGCCGCTGGTGGGTGCGGCGTCGCCGCGTGCCCTCGCCGCGGTGCGGGCACCGCGGAGGCTGGTCCGGCGGTACGGGGTCGAGGCAGCCGCCGTGCATGCCCTCGGGGTCGCCGAGCCCGCGCTCGCGACGCCGCTCGTGCCGGGGTGTCCGGCGACGGGGGCGGAGGTCGTGTGGGCGGTGCGGCACGAGGGGGCGCTGGACGCGGACGATGTGCTCGACCGGCGGACGCGGGTCGGGGTGGTGCCGGAGGACCGGGGCGGGGCGGAGGCGGAGGTACGGGCGCTGCTCGACAGGGGGTTGCGCAGTTCCCCGCGCTCCTTGCATTAGCGGGGCCATCGTGTTCAGCTGCGGGCCCGTGGGGGCGTTCGCGCCGGTCCCCGCGCCCCCTGTGGTCACCTGCGGGCCCGTGAGGGCTTGTCGCGCAGTTCCCCGCGCCCCTTTGTTTGGCGGGGCCATCGTGTTCACCTGCGGGCCGGTGGGGGGCGTTCGGCAGTTCCCCGCGCCCCTTTCGGGGTGCGTGCGGTTTCGTTGTTCACCGCGGGCCCGTGAGGGCTTGTCGCGCAGTTCCCCGCGCCCCTTTGTTTGGCGGGGCCATCGTGTTCACCTGCGGGCCGGTGGGGGGCGTTCGGCAGTTCCCCGCGCCCCTGAAGGCCTGCGGCGGCCCGCTGGTGTGGGTGGGTGGCTGGTGTGACGCCGGCCGTCCGGTGGTGGGGCCGGGGCCGCGCCGGGGGGTGTCCGTCCTCGGTGCGACGTCCTGTCCCTCAGATCCTTGCCCGGCGTTCTCGCCGCACGCTGCGGGCGGGCACCCCCCGACACGCCCCCTACCCGCCGCACCGCGGATGCGGCCCGTCGACGGCCGAGGCCCGCGGCCGACCAGGACGTGGGCGACAGGTCGAGGTGGTGCTGCGTGCAGTCGAGCAGCTGGGGCCCGGGCCTGCGCGGGCAGTCGTGCCGCCGGGGCGCTGGGCCCGCCCCCGGTCGGCGCCCCTGCCGTGGGGGTCAGTGCGTGGCGGTCAGTTTGTGGGTGAAGCGGTGCAGGTGGGGGTCCTGCGTGGAACCGGGTTCCGCCAGGATCTGGCGGGGGGAGACCCAGCGGATGCCCGCGAACTCGTCCCGGTTCCACACCGTGACGCTGCCCACGTCGGCCCTCAGCACGTACCACAGGGACACGTCCGTGTGCACGCGCTCCCCCCGCGTCGGGGTGACGGTCAGGAAGAAGGGCCGGCGGCCGGTGCGGGGCAGGGCCTGGGCGGGGATGCCCAGTTCCTCACGGCACTCGCGGACCACCGTGGACCACGGGTCCTCGCCCGGCTCCACGTGCCCGCCCGTTCTTTAGAGGTCGTCTCATTTGGAATGCTGGGTAGTCTGCACCGTGTGGTGATGGTCGAGCGCATGGTGCCGGACGAGTTGTGGGAGCTGTTCCAGCGGGTGGTCCCACCTGCTCCATCACGGCCGCAGGGC
>NZ_JALLGL010000113.1 GCF_023072675.1 Streptomyces sp. XM83C | reverse complement strand
CCCGGCGCGGGCGGGACCCGTTCCCCCGGTCCCGCCCGCGCCCCGAACTTCTCTCGCCCCGCCGCCGCCCGCGCTCTGCCCGGCGGCCCGCTCACCAGTGGACGACGACCTTGTCGCCGTTGCGCACCTGCGCGAAGAGCTGCGCGATCGCCGTCTCGTCCCGGACGTTCACACATCCGTGGGAGCCGCCGCTGTAGCCGCGGGCGGCGAAGTCGTACGAGTAGTGCACGGCCTGCCCGCCGCTGAAGAACATGGCGTACGGCATCGGCGAGTCGTACAGCGTGGAGACGTGGTGCCGTGACTTCCAGTAGACGTGGAAGACGCCCTCGCGGGTCGGCGTGTACTGCGAGCCGAACCGCACCGGCAGCGTCATCAGCGTCCGCCCGTCGACCATCCAGCGCAGGGTGCGGCTGGTCTTGCTGATGCACAGCACGCGTCCCGTCAGACAGCGCGGGTCGGGTGCGGCGGCGGGCTGGCCGCCCATCCGGTACAGCTCCCACTTGCCCGGCTCGCGCGTCATCCGCAGCAGCCGCTGCCAGGTGACGGCGTCCACCGTGCCGGTGCGGGGCAGGCCGCGCTTGCCCTGGAAGCCCCGTACGGCCTCCTCGGTGAGATCGTCGTACGTGCCCGTCGGACCGTCGTACAGCCAGGCCACCTGCCGCAGTCGCGCCTGGAGTTCGCGCACGGCGAGACCGGAGTCACCGGGCCGCCACAGCACCGCCGCCACCGGCGCGGCGGCGGGCGGGGTGCGCTGCCCGGCCGACGGCGCGGAGCCGCCGGACGACGGGGCCCGGCTCGGGACGTCGATGTGCACGGGCGAGCGGGGCTTGCCGTCCGGACCGGCGGGCTGCACAGTGCACCCGCACACCACCGCGAGCGCCGCGACGGCCAGCACTCTCCGGCTCCTCGCTCCCAGCATCCCCGCGGCCCCCCCGGTCGGCTCGCCCTCCGGTCCTGCTTCGTCCCCTGAGATGTTCCCCACGGATGACGCGTTGCGAACGGCACGGCATCGTTGTGAGGAAGGTCCCAGCGTGGGGACCTCCTCCCGGGTGCACGGGCGCCGCTACAGTCCGTGGCGAGAGTCGGGACGTACTGGCGAGTAGCGAATTGCAAGGGAAGCGGGGAGCGATCATGTCACGCGAGTCGGAGTCCGGACTGCCCATCGAGCCGGTCTACGGGCCCGACGCCTTGGAAGGCTGGGACGCGGCGGAGAAACTGGGGGAGCCGGGCTCGTACCCGTTCACCCGCGGTGTCTATCCGACGATGTACACGGGCCGGCCGTGGACGATGCGCCAGTACGCCGGTTTCGGCACGGCCGTGGAGTCCAACGCCCGCTACAAGCAGCTCATCGCCAACGGCACCATGGGCCTGTCCGTCGCCTTCGACCTGCCCACCCAGATGGGCCATGACTCCGACGCGCCGATCGCGCACGGCGAGGTCGGCAAGGTCGGCGTCGCCATCGACTCCGTCGAGGACATGCGGGTGCTGTTCGACGGCATCCCGCTGGACAAGGTGTCCACGTCGATGACGATCAACGCGCCCGCCGCGCTGCTGCTGCTGATGTACCAGCTGGTCGGCGAGGAACAGGGCGTCAGCGCGGACAAGCTGACCGGCACGATCCAGAACGACGTGCTGAAGGAGTACATCGCCCGCGGCACGTACATCTTCCCGCCGAAGCCGTCGCTGCGGCTGATCGCCGACATCTTCAAGTACTGCAAGGCCGAGATCCCGAAGTGGAACACCATCTCGATCTCCGGCTACCACATGGCCGAGGCCGGCGCCTCGCCCGCGCAGGAGATCGCGTTCACCCTCGCCGACGGCATCGAGTACGTCCGTACGGCCGTCGCCGCCGGCATGGACGTCGACGACTTCGCGCCGCGCCTGTCGTTCTTCTTCGTCGCCCGTACGACGATCCTGGAGGAGGTCGCCAAGTTCCGTGCCGCGCGCCGGATCTGGGCGCGGGTGATGAAGGAGGAGTTCGGGGCGAAGAACCCGAAGTCCATGATGCTGCGCTTCCACACGCAGACCGCGGGTGTGCAGCTGACGGCCCAGCAGCCCGAGGTGAACCTGGTCCGCGTCGCCGTGCAGGGCCTCGCCGCCGTCCTCGGCGGCACCCAGTCGCTGCACACCAACTCCTTCGACGAGGCCATCGCGCTGCCCACCGACAAGTCCGCCCGCCTCGCCCTGCGCACCCAGCAGGTCCTCGCGTACGAGACCGACGTCACCGCGACCGTCGACCCGTTCGCCGGCTCGTACGTCATCGAGAAGATGACCGACGAGGTCGAGGAGGCCGCGCTGGAGCTGATGGGCAAGGTCGAGGAGCTGGGCGGCGCCGTCAACGCGATCGAGCGCGGCTTCCAGAAGAACGAGATCGAGCGCAACGCCTACCGCATCGCGCAGGAGACCGACAGCGGCGAACGGGTCGTCGTCGGCGTCAACCGCTTCCAGCTCGACGAGGAGGAGCCGTACGAGCCGCTGCGCGTCGACCCTGCCATCGAGGCCCAGCAGGCCGAGCGCCTCGCGAAGCTGCGCGCCGAGCGCGACCAGCAGGCCGTCGACGCCGCGCTGGACGCGCTGCGGAAGGCCGCGGAGGGCGACGACAACGTCCTGTACCCGATGAAGGACGCCCTGCGCGCCCGCGCCACCGTCGGCGAGGTGTGCAACGCGCTGCGCGAGGTGTGGGGCACGTACGTACCGTCCGACGCGTTCTGAGCCGGTCCCGCCGAGGGGCCTGAAGGGCCCGCGGTTCACTGGTCGAAACACAGAGGAGGAGTGTCGTACCCCCGTGCGACACTCCTCCCATGTTCGGCGTGATCGACCTTCCCACCTATCTGGCCGGCCTTGTGCTGATCGTGCTGCTGCCCGGCCCGAACTCGCTGTACGTCCTGTCCGTCGCCGCCCGCCGCGGCATCCGCGCCGGGTACACCGCGGCGGCCGGCGTGTGGTGCGGGGACACCGTGCTGATGACGCTGTCCGCCGCCGGAGTCGCCTCGCTGCTCCAGGCCAACGCCGTGCTGTTCGGCATCGTGAAGTACGCGGGCGCCGGCTATCTCAGCTGGCTCGCCGTCGGCATGCTGCGGGCGGCCTGGGAGATGTGGCGGACCCGGCGGGAGCGCGCCGAGCGGGAGGAGACCGCGCCGGCCGCCGCCTCCGCCGAGCAGGAGCGGCCGTTCCGCCGGGCCCTGGTGATCAGCCTGTTCAACCCCAAGGCGATCCTGTTCTTCGTCGCCTTCTTCGTGCAGTTCGTCGACCCCGGCTACGCCTACCCGGCGCTGTCCTTCGTCGTGCTCGGCACCCTCGCGCAGATGGCCAGCGTCCTCTACCTCAGCGCGCTGATATTCAGCGGTACGAAGCTCGCGGCGGCCTTCCGGCGCCGCAAGCGCCTCGCCGCCGGGGCGACATCGGCCGCCGGTGCGCTGTTCCTCGGGTTCGCGGTGAAGCTGTCCCTGGCCAGCGCGTAGGCGGGAGCCCTTCCCCCGGGCACGGGCCCCCGGGAGAAGGGTTTTCGCCGCCTGGCCGGCTCCCGCGCCGGCGGTCCGTCAGCGCAGGCCCATCCGGGCCCCGTACTCCTTCAGGCCCTTCGCGGTGTCCCCGGCCCAGCCGACGTAGCCGTCCGGGCGGACCAGGAACAGACCGCTGCCGTACGACGCCGGCACCGGGCCCCGCCGTACCCCGTCCGGCAGCCGCCTCGGCAGGCCGGACGTGCCCTCCGGGGCCAGCAGCGTCCAGTGAGGGCCGCGGAAGACGTCGAAGAGCCGTACACCGTCCACGACCGCGTCCGGGGCGCGGTCGCCCGCCCGGACCGCGCCGGGCTCCTGCCGCGTCTCGGCGGCCAGGGACGACTCCCGGTAGTTCAGCCCGAGCTGACCGGTCGTGTCCTTGCCGCGCCGCACCTCGCCCCGGTGCACCCCCGTGGACAGGCTGAGGACGTCCGCCGCGATCGGGCGCCGCTCCTCCTCGTACGTGTCGAGGAGCGTTTCCGGCGCGCCCCCGCGCAGTACGGCGCCCAGCTTCCAGCCCAGGTTGTAGGCGTCCTGGATGCTGGTGTTCAGGCCCTGCCCGCCGGCGGGGGAGTGGACGTGCGCCGCGTCCCCGGCGAGGAAGACCCGCCCGACACGGAACCGGTCGGCGAGGGCCATCCGGGGCTGGAAGTCGGACGCCCACAGCACGTCCGTGACATCGTCGGCGGCGATGTGGGTGCGCGCTGCGATGACCTTGCGGACACCGTCCGCGGACACGTCGACCTCGGTGCCCTCCGCGAAGTTCGCCATCAGCTGGAAGTCGTCGGTGCCGGCGAGCGGGCACAGCGCGAGCAGGTCGCCGCCCTCCGTGGCCGGAGGGAACAGATGCCAGTTGTCCCGGTCGAGGCCCGCGATCCGCACGTCCGCGACCAGCGCCGGCTTGGGGTCGACCGTCTCGCCGCTCATGGCGACGCCCAGCGCCCGCCGCAGCACGGACCGGCCCCCGTCGGCGGCGACGGCGTACCGGGCGCGCAGCTCGGAGCCGTCCGCGCACAGCACGGTCACGCCCTCCGCGTCCTGCTCGACACCGGTCACCTCCCGGCCGAACACGATCCGGCCGCCCAGTTCCTCCAGCCGCTCCCGCAGGATCTCCTGTGTCCGCCACTGCGGCAGCATCCACGGCCCGGTGTACGGCAGCCCCGACTCCTCCTGCGCCTGCTGCGCCTCCTCGGCGTCGAACATCTGGTGCTCGCCCATCCGCCGGCCGTCCTTCCAGATCATGCCGACCGGGTAGGTGCCGCCCGAGGCGAGGACCTCGTCGAGGATGCCGAGGTCGTCGAAGACCTCCATGGTGCGCGGCTGGAGGCCCTTGCCGCGCGAGCCGGGGAACAGTGCCTCGCCCCGCTCGACGACCAGCGCGTCCACGCCCCGCCGGGCCAGGTCCACGCCCAGGGCGAGGCCCGTGGGTCCCGCGCCGACGATGACCACATCAGTGTGCATAGCGCACCTACTTCCTTAACGCCGTTAAGTGCCGTCCTTCAAGAGGGTGCCCTTAACGGCGTTAAGGTGTCAAGCTGTGCAGCGTGAGTACGGAACGACGCGCCCCCCTGGACCGCGACCGGGTCGCGGACACCGCCCTGCGGCTGCTGAACGAGGTCGGACTCGACGGCCTGACCCTGCGGGCCATCGCCCGCGAACTGGACGTCAAGGCGCCCGCCCTCTACTGGCACTTCAAGGACAAGCAGGCCCTGCTCGACGAGATGGCCACCGAGATGTACCGGCGGATGATGGCCGGCGCCTCCCTGGACTCCGGCGACAGCTGGCGGGACCGGCTGCTCAAGGCCAACCGGGGGCTGCGCGCCGCGCTGCTCGGCTACCGCGACGGCGCCAAGGTGTTCAGCGGCTCCCGCTTCACCGGCATGGTGCACGCCGAGGCGCAGGAGGAACATCTGCGGGTGCTCACCGACGCGGGCCTCACCCTCGCGCAGGCCGTCCGCGCCCTCACCACGACCTTCGTCTACACGCTGGGCTTCGTCATCGAGGAACAGGGCGTGCAGCCGGTGCCCGGCCGGCGCCGCGAGGGCTTCGACGTCGAGGAACGCGCCCGCCTGCTGGCCGACTTCCCGCTCGCGGCGCAGGCCGGCAAGGAACTCTTCGAGGACTGGGACCAGCACTTCGAGGAAGGCCTCGCGCTGATCGTCGACGGCATCGAGGCCCGCTACCGGCCGAAGCCGGACTGAGCGGCCGGCGCCCGCCCCGACCTCCCGCTGGAACGTGCGGCCCGCCGGGGCCCCACGGCCCGCACGATCCTCAGCTTCCCGTCCACGGTGGTCCACGCGCTGCCCGCCGGCGCCGGCGGGCACGGAGGTCCGCGTGACGGTGTGCGACACCGACCCGTCGTGGCTCACGGAACGGGCCTCGCCGGGAGCGGCGACCGTCCTGAGAACCGTCACGACAACGGCCCCGGCCGCAGGCCGGCTGCCCCCCGCGTGACCGCCCCCAGGTCGCGGCCCGCAACCCGCACGGCGCCCGGAGCCGACACCGGAAACGGGCAGGGGACCCACCCTGACCCGTGGAAACGCAAGCAGGGGTGGCTGAGGGGAGACCGGGGCGTCACCCACGAGCGGCGACCCTCAGCCCGGCCTCCGCGCCACCACGAACCCCCGCCCCCGTGTCTCCTCACCCTCAGGCTCGCGCTCCGCGCGCGCCCACACCCGCAGCCCCGCCTCCTCCAGCAGGCCGGCCACCTTCTCCACCGGGCGGAACCAGTAGTCCAGCGCTATCTCGTGGCCGAAGCGTTCCGCGAGGTGGAGGTGGTCCGTCCGGGGCGGGGTGCCGGACGTCTGGAAGGCCAGCAGGAGCGGGGCGCCCGGGAGCAGCACCCGGTGGAACTCCGCGAACGCCGACGGGAGGGCCTCGTCCGGGACGTGGATCGTGGAGTAGAGCGCCGTCAGGCCCGACAGGGACGCCGACGGCAGGTCCAGGGACGTCATCGAGCCGACGTGGAAGCGCAGGTGCGGGTGGGCCTCGCGGGCCAGGGCCACCATGCGCGGGGAGACGTCCACACCGAACACCGGCAGGCCCAGCTCGTGCAGGCGGGCCGTGAGACCGCCGGGCCCGCTGCCGACGTCGGCCACCGGCGCCGTACCGCCGCTGCCGGCCGAGCGCACCAGCTCCGCGAACGCCGACAGCAGCGCTCTCTCCAGCGGCAGCCCTGTCGACCAGTCGGCGTAGCGGGCCGTGTAGTCGTGGGCGATCTTGTCGTACGAGGCCCGGGCGGCCTCCGCGAACGGGGACTCGACGGCTTCGGTCTCGGATGTCATGGCCGCGCACCCTAGCGTCGTCCTTGCGGGGGCGCCCCCCGTTTCGCCGTACCCGTGCCCCGTGGCCTGCCCCGGGGCCGTTCCGCCTGCTGAACAGATCGGCGTGGCAGGGGCCGGACGTGGTATGCGTGGAGGGAGCAGACAGTCGGGTGGACCGCCGCCGGTCAAAATGACCGGTGAGTTTACCCGTCTCAACCGGCACCTATGCGTCGTGCGGCCAGATTTTCTTCCCCTAACGGGTTGAACTTTTGTTGATCGAGGGTCAGTTGGCCGCCTCGGCGTCCTACCCTTCAGAGGGTGAAGCAATTGATGTCGCCCAAGACCGAGGCCGATCACCCCGACGGCAGTGCCCTGCCCGGCACCCTGCCGGAGGAGCTGCGCGCCGAACTCGTCGCCTTCCGCCGCGACCTGCACATGCACCCGGAACTCGGCAACCAGGAGTTCCGCACCACCGCGGCGATCAAGGCCTGGCTGGAGCGCGCCGGGCTCCAGCCGCGCGTACTCAGCCTCGGTACCGGGCTCATCTGCGACATCGGAGCCGACCTCGGCGTACCCGAGGACGGGATGCTCGCCCTCCGCGCCGACATCGACGCCCTGCCGATCCCCGACACCAAGACCGAGTGCTCGTACCGCTCGACCGTGCCCGACCGGGCCCATGCCTGCGGCCACGACGTGCACACCACCGTCGTCCTCGGCGCCGGCCTGATCCTCGCCGAGCTGCACCGGCAGGGCCGGCTGCCCCGCCCCGTACGGCTGATCTTCCAGCCCGCGGAGGAGGTGCTGCCCGGCGGCGCCGCCGACTCCATCAAGTGCGGCGCGCTCGAAGGGGTGCGGCGGATCATCGCCGTGCACTGCGACCCCCGCGTCGACGCCGGGCGGATCGGACTGCGCACCGGCGCCATCACCTCCGCCTGCGACCGGCTGGAGATCTCCCTGGACGGCCCCGGCGGGCACACCGCCCGCCCCCACCTCACCACCGACCTGGTGACCGCCGCCGCCCGCGTCGTCACCGACGTGCCCGCGCTCGTCGGCCGCCGCGTCGACACCCGCGCCGGGCTCGCCGTCACCTGGGGCCGTATCGAGTCCGGGCACGCGCCCAACGTCATCCCGCAGCACGCCGAGCTGTCCGGCACCGTGCGCTGCCTCGACATCGAGGCGTGGCGGCAGGCGCCCGACATGGTCGTCGCCGCCATCGACGAGGTCGCCAACCTGCACGGCGCCAAGTCCGAGATCAACTACGTGCGCGGGGTGCCGCCGGTCGTCAACGACCCCGCCGTCACCGACCTGCTGCGCGACGCGATGACCGTGCGGCGCGGCCCGGAGGCCGTCGAGGGCACCGAGCAGAGCCTCGGCGGAGAGGACTTCTCCTGGTACCTGGAGCATGTGCCCGGGGCGATGGCCCGCCTCGGGGTGCGCACTCCCGGTGAGCGGACCGTACGCGATCTGCACCAGGGCGACTTCGACGCCGACGAGTCCGCGATCACGGTCGGCGTGGAGCTGTTCACCGCGGCGGCCCTGCTGGACGCCATCGGCTGACCTGCGGCGGCCTCCGCCCGGGCCGCCCCGCCCGACCCGCCGCACGCCGGCAACACGCCCCCTCGCTGCCACTCGCCGAGGGGGCGTTGCTCCGTCCGGCGCAATACGTTCGTAAGCCGTTCGTGCACGCACCGCAACATCGGCCGATCACCCCCAAGACCACGAGTTCAGCCGCTGTTTGCCTCGAATCGATAACGGCTTCGGAAGAGGGGTTTTTCTGACATCTACGCGCGTTACGATGCCGCGAAGCCGACGCCGCCGGGGCGTCTCGGCTCGGGCACTGGCAAGGTGCTCACAACAAGCGCCGACATGGCGCTCAGGTCAGGTGTAAGGAGCCTCCCGTGCGCCGGGTAGCCAAGCTTTCCGCTGCGTGTATCGCGTCCGCAGCACTCGCACTGACTGCCACTGCCTGTGGCAGCACCTCCTCCGACAACGACACCTCCTCCGGCTCGTCCGAGAGCGGCAAGAACGGCGTCAAGATCGGCATCGCGTTCGATGTCGGCGGCCGTGGCGACCGCTCCTTCAACGACTCCGCGGCCCGTGGCGCGGACAAGGCGAAGGACGAGTTCGGCGGTGAGATCAAGGAACTGACCGCCAAGACGGCCGACACCGAGGCCGACCGCGAGCAGCGCCTGAGCGACCTCGCCCAGGCCGGCTACAACCCCGTCATCGGCGTCGGCTTCGCCTACGCCACTGCGATGGGCAAGGTGGCGGAGAAGTTCCCGAAGACGAGCTTCGGCATCATCGACTCCGTCGTGGACGCCAAGAACGTCGACAGCATCACCTTCACCGAGGAGCAGGGCTCCTACCTGGCCGGCGTCGCCGCCGCGCTGAAGACCAAGAAGGACCACGTCGGCTTCATCGGCGGTGTCGACACCCCGCTGATCAAGAAGTTCGAGGCCGGCTACGTCCAGGGCGTCAAGGACACCAAGCCGTCCGTGAAGGTCGACGTGCAGTACCTGAGCCGCGGCACCGACCTGTCCGGCTTCTCCAGCCCCGACAAGGGCAAGGAAGCCGCGCAGGGCATGCTCGACAAGGGCGCCGACATCATCTACACCGCCGCCGGCTCCTCCGGCAACGGCGCGATCGAGGCCGTCGCCGGCAGCAAGGGCGCCTGGGCCATCGGCGTCGACTCCGACCAGTACAACATCCCGGGTCTGGCGAAGTACAAGAACTCGATCCTGACCTCCATGGTCAAGAACGTCGACGTCGGCGTGTACGACTTCATCAAGTCCGTCCACGACGGCAAGCCGACCTACGGCGTCAACAGCTACTCGCTCGCCAAGGACGGCGTCTCCCTCGCCACCAGCGGCGGCTTCATCGACGACATCCAGCCGAAGCTGGACGAGGCGAAGAAGAAGATCGTCGACGGCACCATCACGGTGAAGACCACCCCGTGATCTGAGGTCTCCCCGGACCTGACGTGGCTCGGCGACGGGGTGTCACGACACCCCGCGCCGGGCCATAACAATGTGTCAACTCTACGCGTGTAGCGCGGAGTTGCCGCGCTAGCGTCGCCGACGCCTGCCCTCCCCTTCAGCCCTTTCCCCGAGGAGAGTGCGCCATCAACGCGTCCAGCCCTCCCGCTGCCGTCGAACTGCGCGGCATCACGAAGCGTTTCCCGGGTGTCGTCGCCAACCGCGACATCGACATCACCGTCCGCCGGGGCACCGTGCACGCCCTGTGCGGCGAGAACGGTGCCGGCAAGTCCACCCTGATGAAGATCCTCTACGGCATGCAGCAGCCGGACGAGGGCACCATCATCGTCGACGGCGAGCAGGTCACCTTCCACAACCCCGCCGACGCCATCGCCCGCGGCATCGGCATGGTGCACCAGCACTTCATGCTCGCCGACAACCTCACCGTGCTGGAGAACATCGTCCTCGGCGCGGAGAGGCTGTACGGCATCGGCGCCAAGGCCCGCGCGAAGGTCAAGGAGATCTCCGACGCGTACGGCCTCAACGTCCGCCCCGACGTCCTCATGGAACAGCTCGGTGTCGCCGACCGCCAGCGCGTGGAGATCCTCAAGGTCCTCTACCGCGGCGCCAAGACGCTCATCCTCGACGAGCCCACCGCCGTCCTGGTCCCGCAGGAGGTCGACGCCCTCTTCGACAACCTGCGCGAACTGAAGGCCGAGGGCCTCACCGTCATCTTCATCAGCCACAAGCTGGGCGAGGTCCTCTCCGTCGCCGACGAGATCACCGTCATCCGGCGCGGCACCACCGTCGGCACCGCCGACCCGAAGACCACCACCACCAAGCAGCTCGCCGAGCTGATGGTCGGCAGCGAACTGCCCACGCCGGAGACGGAGGAGTCCACCGTCACCGACGTACCGCTGCTGAAGGTGGAGGGACTGCACCTCACGCAGACCGACCTCGACGGCGTCGAGCGGATCATCCTCGACCAGATCGACTTCACCATCCACAAGGGCGAGGTCCTCGGCATCGCCGGTGTGGAGGGCAACGGCCAGTCCGAACTGGTCGAGGCGATCATGGGCATCCGCACCCCGGACGCCGGGTCCATCACCCTCGACGGCACCGACATCTCCCAGCTGCCCACCCGCCGCCGCCGCGAGTCCGGCGTCGGCTACATCCCCGAGGACCGTCACCGCCACGGCCTGCTCCTCGAAGCGCCGCTGTGGGAGAACCGCATCCTCGGCCATGTCACCGAGCGCCCCAACTCGCGCGGCGGGCTCCTCGACCTCAAGGCCGCCCGCACCGACACCGAGCGCATCGTCGAGGCGTACGACGTGCGCACCCCCGGCATCGAGGTGACCGCCGCCTCCCTGTCCGGCGGCAACCAGCAGAAGCTGATCGTCGGCCGCGAGATGAGCCACAAGCCGAAGCTGCTCATCGCCGCCCACCCCACCCGCGGTGTGGACGTCGGCGCGCAGGCCGCTATCTGGGACCACATCCGCGAGGCCCGCCGCGAGGGCCTGGCCGTGCTGCTGATCTCCGCCGACCTGGACGAGCTGATCGGGCTCTCCGACACCCTGCGGGTGATGTACCGCGGCCGTCTGGTCGCCGACGCCGACCCCGCCACCATCACCCCCGAGGAGCTGGGCTCCGCGATGACCGGTGCGGCCTCCGGCCACCTGGAGCACCCGGAGCAGACAGAGGACGACGACCGATGAAGAAGCTGACCCGACGCATCGACAAGGAGCGGCTGCTCCTCGGGCTCGCCGCCCCGCTGCTGGCGCTCGTCGCCGCGCTCGTCGTCACCGCCCTCGTCATCCTCGCCACCGGCAAGAACCCGGGCGAGGCGTTCAGCGAGATGGGCTCGTACGGCATCGCCAGCGACAGCCAGGTCTACATCCTGAACAAGGCGACGACGTACTACCTCGCCGGTATCGCGGTGGCCATCGGCTTCCGCATGAACCTGTTCAACATCGGTGTCGACGGCCAGTACCGGCTCGCCGCGTTCATCGCCGCCGTCCTCGGCGGCGCGCTGACCGCGCCCGGCTGGATCGCCATCCCGCTGATCATCCTGTGCGCCATGGCGACCGGCGCGCTGTGGGCGGGCATCGCCGGCTTCCTGAAGGTGACCCGCGGTGTCAGCGAGGTCATCTCCACGATCATGCTGAACGCGATCGCCACCTCGGTCATCGCCTACCTGCTCCAGCCGGGCAAGCTCGCCGAGCTGGACGAGGCCGGCACGACCGTACGGACCACGCCGCTGCCGAAGTCGTCGTACTTCTTCAGCATCGACACCGGCCCGTCCGGCATCCTGTGGGGCTTCCTCTTCGTCGCCGTGATCGTCGGCATCGCCTATTGGTTCGTCCTCGGCCGCACCCGCTTCGGTTTCGACCTGCGCACCGTCGGCCAGTCCGAGACGGCCGCCGCCGCGAGCGGCGTCAGCGTGAAGCGGATGGTCGCCACCAGCATGCTCATCTCGGGCGCGGTGGCCGGCCTGATCGGCATGCCGACGCTGCTCAACGACAGCCACACCTTCAGCAACGACTTCCCGGCGGGCATCGGCTTCACCGGCATCGCGATCGCGCTGCTCGGCCGCAACAGCCCGATCGGCATCGCGCTCGGCGCCCTGCTCTGGGGCTTCCTGGAGCGCACCACCAACCACCTCGAGTTCGAGGGCTACGACAAGGAGATCCTCGGCGTGATCCAGGGCGTCATCGTCCTGAGCGTCGTCATCGCCTACGAAGTCGTCCGCCGCTACGGCCTCAAGCGCCAGCAGCAGCGGGTCGGCGCCGAACTCGCCGCCCAGGCCGCCGCCACGACGAAGAAGCAGGAGGTGGCGTGATGACTGCCACGATGACCGACGCGCCGCCGCCCGCGGCGCCCAAGGCCGACAGCGGCAAGACCCGCTCCGGACGGCCCCTCGGACAGATCCTCCTCATCATCGCCGGAGCGCTGCTGCTCGTCGCCGCGGTCCGTGTCATCACCGGCGCCGACCAGCTGACCTCCGCCGGTCAGGTCAGCGCCGCGCTCGGCCTGGCCGTGCCGATCGGCCTCGCCGGTCTGGCCGGTCTGTGGTCGGAGCGGGCCGGCGTGGTCAACATCGGCCTCGAGGGCATGATGATCCTCGGCACGTTCGGCGCCGGCTGGATCGGCTGGCAGTCCAGCCCGTGGCTGGGCCTGGTGTGCGGTGTCGGCTTCGGTGTCCTCGGCGGTCTCGTGCACGCCGTCGCCACCGTCACCTTCGGCGTCGACCACATCGTCTCCGGTGTCGCCGTCAACCTGCTCGCGCTGGGCATCACCCAGTACATGGCCAAGCTGTTCTTCTCGGAGGGCGACGCGGCCGAGGCGGGCGGCAACCCCAAGCAGTCCCCGCCGGCGGACTCCCTGCCGCAGATCGACATCCCCGGCCTGTCCGACGGGTTGCAGTCGCTGCAGAACCACCACTGGTTCCTGGTCTCCGACGTCGCCGGCATCCTCGGCGGCCTGGTGACGAACCTGTCCGTGGTGACCGTGCTCTCCGCGGTGCTGTTCGTGGCGACATGGTGGCTGCTGTGGCGCACCCCGTTCGGTCTGCGGCTGCGGTCCTGCGGTGAGAACCCGGTCGCGGCGGAGTCCCTCGGTGTCAACGTCTACAAGTACAAGTACGTGGCCGTCGCCGTCTCCGGCGGTCTCTCCGGCCTCGGCGGCGCGTTCCTCGCGCTCGTCACCTCGCACATCTACCAGGAGGGCCAGACCGCGGGACGCGGCTACATCGGCCTCGCCGCCATGATCTTCGGCAACTGGCGGCCGGGCGGCCTGGCGATGGGCGCGGGCCTGTTCGGCTTCTCCGACGCGCTTCAGCTGCGCAACGGCGGTGAGACCGTGCACGCGCTGCTCCTGCTGCTGGTGGTCCTGCTGGTGCTGCTGGCCGCGTGGAAGCTGTACCGCAAGGCGCTGGTCCAGGGCGTCGTCAGCGCCGTCATGGCGGTGCTGGTGCTGATCTGGTACCTGTTCACCGACCAGGTCCCGAACGAGTTCGTCGGCGCCACCCCGTACGTCGTCACCCTGCTCGTGCTGTCGCTGTCCGCGCAGCGCCTGCGGATGCCGAAGGCGGACGGCATGCGCTATCGGAAGGGCCAGGGCAAGTGAGCCACGACGCCGACGCGTTCGACTGGGAGGCCCTGCGGAAGGCGGCGCGGGAGGCGATGGCCCACGCGTACGCCCCGTACTCGGGCTACCCGGTCGGCGCGGCGGCCCGCGTGGACGACGGCCGTACCGTCTCCGGCTGCAATGTGGAGAACGCCTCCTACGGGCTCGGCCTGTGCGCCGAGTGCGGTCTGGTGTCGGACCTCCAGCGCACCGGCGGCGGTCGGCTCACCCACTTCAGCTGCGTGAACGGCGACGGCGAGCCGCTCGTGCCGTGCGGCCGGTGCCGGCAGCTGCTGTACGAGTTCGGCGGCCCCCGCCTGCTGATCGACACCCCGGCGGGCATCCTCCCGCTCTCCGAGATGCTGCCGCAGGCCTTCGGCCCTGACCATCTCAGCAAGTGACTACCGTGCGGCCCTCCTGACGATCTCAGGGGGGCCGTACACCTTCGCACCTCCTGGAAGGAACGCCATGGCCATGGACGCCATCTCCGTCATCCGCACCAAGCGGGACCGCGGCGAGCTGAGCGACGAGCAGATCGACTGGGTCATCGACGCGTACACCCGCGGCACGGTCGCCGACGAGCAGATGTCCGCGCTCGCCATGGCGATCCTCCTCAACGGCATGAACCGCCGGGAGATCGCCCGCTGGACCGCCGCGATGATCGCCTCCGGCGAGCGCATGGACTTCTCGTCGCTGTCCCGCCCCACCGCCGACAAGCACTCCACCGGCGGCGTCGGCGACAAGATCACCCTGCCGCTCGCCCCGCTGGTCGCCGCGTGCGGCGCGGCCGTGCCGCAGCTGTCCGGCCGCGGCCTCGGCCACACCGGCGGCACCCTCGACAAGCTGGAGTCCATCCCCGGCTGGCGGGCGCTGCTGTCCAACGAGGAGATGCTGCACGTCCTCGACACCACCGGCGCGGTGATCTGCGCGGCGGGCGACGGCCTCGCCCCCGCCGACAAGAAGCTGTACGCCCTCCGCGACGTCACCGGCACGGTCGAGGCGATCCCGCTGATCGCGTCGTCGATCATGTCGAAGAAGATCGCCGAGGGCACCGGCAGTCTCGTCCTCGACGTCAAGGTCGGCTCGGGCGCCTTCATGAAGACCATCGAGGACGCCCGCGAGCTGGCCTCCACGATGGTCGGCCTCGGCACCGACCACGGTGTGAAGACGGTCGCCCTCCTCACCGACATGTCCACCCCGCTCGGCCTGACCGCCGGCAACGCCCTGGAGGTCCGCGAGTCCGTCGAGGTCCTCGCGGGCGGCGGCCCCGCGGACGTCGTCGAGCTGACGCTGGCCCTGGCCCGCGAGATGCTCGACGCGGCCGGCCTGAAGGACGCCGACCCGGCGAAGGCGCTCGCCGACGGCTCCGCGATGGACGTGTGGCGCCGCATGATCGCCGCCCAGGGCGGAGACCCGGACGCCGAGCTGCCCACCTCCCGCGAACAGCACGTCGTCAAGGCCCCGGCCTCCGGTGTCCTCACGCGCCTGGACGCCTACGGCATCGGTGTCGCCGCCTGGCGTCTGGGCGCCGGCCGCGCCCGCAAGGAGGACCCGGTGCAGGCGGCGGCGGGCGTCGAACTCCACGCCAAGCCCGGCGACACGGTCACCGAGGGCCAGCCCCTGCTGACCCTTCACACCGACACCCCCGAACGCTTCGACTACGCCCTGCGGGCGATCGACGGCTCCTACGACATCGCAACCCCCGGCACGGCGTTCACCGCGTCCCCGGTGGTCCTGGAACGCATCGCCTGACCAGGTGTCACTCCCTTCGGGGGAACGGGGCCGGTGGACCCCCCGCCGGTCCCGTTCGGCATGCTGAGGTCGGTGACGCGCCCGTCGAGGAGACCGCCATGAGCGCCCTCACCGTCAGCCATGATCCCGAGCTGGGCCGGGACGATCTCGTCCGGTTCCGGGAGGAGACGGAGTGGCCTGAGGGCAGCAAGGTGGAGATCATCGAGGGATCGTCACCGTCTCACCCGCCCCCGCATCCCGTCACAACGTGATCGCGGAACGCACTCAGCGCCGCCTGTACTCCGTGGTCCCGGACGAGTGGGGGATCTGTCAGACCCTGGCCATCGCCGTGCCGTCCCGCCTGGGCATGTTCATCCCGGACTTGGTGGTGGCGCCCGTGCAGGAGTGCACGGAGGCGGAATCCCATGTCCCGGCTGCCGTGGCCGCACTCGTCGTCCGAGGTCACCTCCCGCAAGAACGCCCACCACGACCGCCTGAGCAAGCCGGCCGCCTCTGCCTCCGCCGGCATCCCGCTCTGTTTCCTCGACGACCCCTGGGCGCCGGAAGGCCCCGCCGCGACGCTCCACGGCGAGCCGCGAGGGGACGTCCACCGGCCGCCGGCCGTCGCCGAGTCCGGCGAACCACGCGAGCTGCCCGCCCCCTTCGCCGTCGTCATCGACACCGGCGGGTTCCCCACGACGTGAGTCACCCCAGTACGGCCGCCACCGCCACCAGCACCGGGACCGACACCGCCGTCGACAGCAGGATCGCGTCGCGGGCCAGGCGTTCGGCGACGCCGTAGGTCGACGCGTACGTGTACAGGTTCTGCGCGGCGGGCAGGGCCGATGTCACCACCACGTCGAGCAGCGGGGCGCCCCGCAGGCCGAAGACGCCCGCGGCGAGCGCCCAGGCGGCGGCGGGCTGGCCGACCGTCTTCAGGGCGACCGCCAGGAACACCGCGGTGCGGTCCGGGCCCCGGCCGGGCAGGGTGCTGCCGCACAGGGAGATGCCGAACGCCAGCAGCACCGCCGGCACCGACATCCCGCCGATCAGCGCCAGCGGGTCCATCACCGGCGCCGGCACCGTCAGCCCCGTCGCCGACACCGCGACACCGGCCAGCGAACCGACCGCGATCGGATTCCGCAGCGGGACCAGCAGCCGCCGCCACAGCGGGCCCTTCCCGCCCGCCCCGGACAGGTCCAGCACCGTCAACGCCACCGGCGTCACCCCGACGAGCTGGAACAACAGCACCGGCGCCACCAGCGACGCGTCCCCCAGCACATACGCCGCGATCGGGATGCCGAGATTGCCCGAGTTGACGTACCCCGCGCACAGGGCGCCGATCGTCGTACGGCCCACACTCCAGCCGCGTACGACACCCACCGCCACGAACACACCGGCCGCCGCGGCCGTGCTCAGCGCCGTCACCAGCAGCCGGCTGGAGAACACCACCGACAGGTCGGTCCGCGCGAGCGTCGTGAACAGCAGCGCCGGCGACGCCACATGGAACGCCAGCCGTGTCAGCACCTCCCGGCCCTGCCCGCCCAGCGAACCCAGCCGCCCGATCACATAACCGACGGCGATCACGAGCGCGATGACCGCGAACCCGTTCAGCACCCCCTGCACAGGGCCCCCAGACCGGTCCGAGATCGTCTCGCCACGTCGCCAACCCTCCGGCCAGGACCACCGGCAGGTCAATGTGATCACGCCCACCGATGAGTTGCCGCCGGCCCACCGGTCTACCGCACGTGGACGCCACGACACCCGCCGTCAGCATCTTTGGACCCGTCACCCCGGGCGACGTACCGGAGCTGTGCCGCACCGTCCGCGTCCTCCTGGAGACCACCGGCGCCGCAGCCGTCGTCTGCGACGTCGCCGCCCTCGGCCCGCCCGGCCTCGCCACGGTCGACCTGCTGGCCCGGCTCCAGCTCACCGCCCGCCGCGCCGGGGGCCGCATACGCCTGCGCGCCCCCGACCCCGCACTATGCGCCCTGCTCCACCTCGTCGGCCTCCGCTTCGAGCTGGAGGGGCAGACCGAACAGCGGGAAGAAACGCTTGGTGTCCAGGAAGCAGTGGAACCCGGTGATCCGTCCCTCTGAGATCTCCAGCACCTGCACCGCCCAGGCCGTGAACCCACCACTGTCCGGGTCGGGCTTGTAGTGCGCGAACCCGGGCAGTCCGTTCACCTGCACCGGCCGCAGCCGTGACCCCGCGCAGGACGCGCCCAGCGTCGTCATGAACCCCGTGATGTCCGCCGAGCCCGTCAGCCACAGGTCGAACGGCGGCATCGTCATGATCGCGTCCTCGTGGAGCAGCGCCGTCAGCGCCGCCATGTCGTACCCCTCGAACGCGGCGACATAGCGCTCCAGCAGCTTCTGCTGCTCCTCGTCCAACGGATCGGACACCACCGCGTCCGCCCCGGCCTCCTTCTGCTCCGCCAGGGTCGCCCGAGCCCGCTGCAACGCGCTGTTGACCGACGCCACCGACGTCTCCAGCAGTTCCGCGACCTCACTGGCCTTCCACGCCAGCACCTCGCGCAGGATCAGCACCGCCCGCTGCCTGGCGGGCAGCTTCTGCAGCGCCGCCATGAACGCCAGCCGCACCGACTCCTTCGCCACGGCCGCCTCCGCCGGGTCCTCCACCACGGGCAGCACCCGCGTGTCCGGCATCGGCTCCAGCCAGGTGTGGTCGGGGCGGGGCGCCAGCGCCGCCTGCGCCAGCGGCGTCGACTCCGTCAGATCCATCGGGCGGGCCCGCTTGTTGCCGGCGGACAGCATGTCCAGGCACACGTTCGTCGCGATCCGGTACAGCCACGAGCGCAGGCTGGAACGCCCCTCGAACTTGTCGAGGCTCCGCCAGGCACGGACCATCGTGTCCTGCACGGCGTCCTCCGCCTCGAAGGACGAGCCGAGCATCCGATAGCAGTACCCGGTCAGCTCGGTCCGGTACTGCTCCAACTCGGCCGTCGTCGCCGTAGCGCTCATCGCCACCCCCGGTGCTCCGGACGCCCTGTGACGCCCACCACTTGGGAAGCTACCGCACCCCACTGACAACGGCGCGCGTTCCCCAAAACCCCCAGCTCAGAGCACCCCCAGGGGGCGCGGGGAACCGCGCGGGACCGCCCCATGCACGGGTCGGGCGCGCACGGACGCAACCCCACTCGTCAGGGGCGCCGGGAACCGCGCGGGACCGCCCACGCACGGGTCGGGCGCGCACGGACCGAAACCCACCCCCCAGGGGGGCGCCGGGAACCGCGCAAGAAACCAGCCCCGGCGTCACACAGACGCCGGCACCCCCGCTCGCCCCGCGGACCGCGCCGCCGCCCGGGACCCCGCC